>DEIV01000075.1:15522-44428 GCA_002352665.1 Flavobacteriaceae bacterium UBA2765 | reverse complement strand
TAATAAATTTATCTTTGCCAAAATCTTAATTTTTGAGTAAACAAGTCATTGTTAAACTTTACGAGCAATCTACTCATATAAAACAGATTGCTAAACTACTACAAAATGAAAACCAAAAGCTACAATTACAGCATTTGGCCGGATCTTCATTGTCTTTTGTAATTTCTAGTACTTTTAAAACAGTTGAAAAACCTTATCTTCTTATTTTTAATGATAAAGAAGAAGCGGCTTATTATTTAAATGATTTAGAACAAATTCTAGGCAATAATAATCCGTCTACCTCTAGAAATGACGTTCTATTTTACCCCGGTTCATACAGAAGACCTTATCATATTGAAGAAACTGACAATGTAAACATCTTATTGCGTTCTGAAGTGCTGAATAGAATCAATTCTAGAAAAAAACCTGCCATAATTGTTACATACCCAGACGCACTTTTCGAAAAGGTTGTTACCAAAAGTGAGCTCGAAAAGAATACTTTGAAATTGAGTGTTGGAGAAGAAATTTCGCTCGATTTTGTAAATGAAATGTTATTCGAATACCATTTTAATCGTGTAGATTTTGTTACTGAACCAGGTGAATTTTCGGTAAGAGGTGGTATTGTAGATGTATTCTCATTTTCTAATGATGAACCCTATAGAATTGAATTTTTTGGCAACGAAGTAGATAGCATCAGAACTTTTGATATTGAAACACAGCTCTCTATTGATAAAGAAAAAAAGATTAGTATACTCCCCAATGTTGAAAACAAAAAGTTACAAGAAAAACGTGAAAGTTTTTTAAAATACATCTCCAATAAAACTGTGATTTTTGCCAAAAATAAAGAGCTTATTTCGGGTAAACTTGATCAGCTTTTTGAAAAAGCAAAAACAGCATTTTCTGAAATTGAAAATGGTATTCAATTGGCAGAACCGCATGAACTATTTTGTGATGGTAACCTTATAAAAAAACAATTGGAAGGGTTTAGTTTGGTTACAGTAGGTAATGAACATAATACTATTCCATTTAAAACCAAACCGCAACCTTCATTTAACAAACAATTTGATCTGTTGATCAATAATCTCAATGAAAATACCGAAAAAGGAATAGAAAATTATCTTTTTTGTGCCAATGAAAAACAAGCCCAAAGATTTCATGATATTTTTGATGATGTAGATGAAAATGTACACTATACAACTTTAGTTTTCCCTTTATATGAAGGATTTGTAGATGATGACTTAAATATTGCCTGTTATACCGATCATCAAATATTTGAACGGTATCATAAATTCCGCCTTAAAAGTGGATTTGCAAAAAAACAGGCTATTACCCTAAAAGAACTCACCAATTTAGAAATTGGAGATTATGTTACCCATATGGATCATGGTATAGGTAAATTTGGTGGTCTTCAAAAAATTGATGTAGAAGGTAAACAACAAGAAGCCATAAAATTGATCTATGGTGATAGAGATGTACTATATATTAGCATCCACTCCTTACATAAAATTAGTAAATTCAATGGTAAGGATGGTAAGGCTCCAAAAGTTTATAAATTAGGATCTGGAGCTTGGAAAAAACTAAAGCAAAAAACAAAAACGAGGGTCAAACAAATTGCTTACGATTTGATTCAACTCTATGCCAAACGTAAAATACAAAAAGGATTTCAGTACCAATCTGATAGCTTTATGCAGTTAGAGCTAGAATCGAGTTTTATGTACGAAGATACACCAGACCAGCTCAGTGCCACACAAAATATAAAAGCGGATATGGAAAGTGAACAACCTATGGATAGATTGATCTGTGGCGATGTAGGTTTTGGTAAAACAGAAGTCGCCATTCGTGCAGCATTTAAAGCAGTTGACAATGGTAAACAAGTTGCCATTTTAGTACCCACAACTATATTAGCATTTCAACATTTTAGAACTTTTAGTGAACGCCTTAAAGATTTTCCGGTGGTCATCGACTATATGAATCGATTTAGAAGCACCAAACAACGCAATGATATAATAAAAAATTTAGCCGATGGAAAAATTGATATTGTGATTGGTACACATCAATTGGTCAATAAAAATGTAATTTTTAAAGATCTAGGCTTGTTAATTGTTGATGAAGAACAAAAATTTGGAGTTTCTGTAAAAGACAAATTGAAAACCATCAAGGCAAATGTTGATACGTTAACATTAACCGCAACTCCCATTCCTCGAACTTTACAATTCTCGCTTATGGCGGCTCGAGATTTGTCAATTATCAGCACCGCTCCTCCTAACCGTCATCCTATAGAAAGCCATGTTATCCGCTTTAGCGAAGAGATTATACGAGATGCCCTACAATATGAAATTTCAAGAGGTGGTCAAGTGTTTTTTATCCACAATAGGATAGAAAATATAAAGGAAGTTGCAGGGATGCTGCAACGCCTATTACCAGATGCCAAAATTGCCATAGGTCACGGTCAAATGGAAGGCAAAAAGTTAGAGCAACTCATGTTGTCTTTTATGAATAATGAGTTTGATGTGCTAGTGTCTACAACTATTGTAGAAAGCGGACTAGATGTACCAAATGCCAATACTATATTTATCAATAATGCAAATAATTTTGGTCTTTCTGATCTACATCAAATGCGTGGTCGTGTTGGTCGCTCCAATAAAAAAGCCTTTTGTTATTTTATAACACCACCTTATCATATGATGACAGATGATGCTCGAAAACGTATTCAGGCATTAGAAATATTTTCTGATCTGGGGAGTGGATTAAATATTGCTATGAAAGATTTAGAGATTAGAGGTGCAGGTGATTTATTAGGTGGTGAACAAAGTGGATTTATAAATGATATCGGCTTTGAAACCTATCAAAAAATATTAAGTGAAGCCATTGATGAGCTTAAAGAGAATGAATTTAAAGATTTGTATAAGGATGACTCCGAAAAATCAAAAGTCTTTATAAAAGAGATTCGAATTGATACCGATTTTGAATTGCTATTTCCTGATGACTATGTCAATTCTATTACTGAAAGACTCAATTTGTATAACGAATTAGGTGATTTAGAAACTGAAGAAGCTCTAGTAATTTTTGAACAACATCTTATTGATCGTTTTGGAGAATTGCCAGTACAAGCAGAAGATCTTTTGAATAGTGTACGTGTAAAGTGGTTGGCAAAAAACATAGGTTTTGAACGCCTTATTTTAAAGAAAGGTAAAATGATTGGCTATTTTATTTCAGACCAACAATCACCTTATTATCAAACAGAAATATTTACTAAAGTATTACAATTTGTTCAGCATAACCCGAGTATCTGTACCATGAAAGAAAAAGAAACCAAACAAGGGTTGCGATTGTTATTGACTTTTGATAATATTACTTCGATTGAGAAAGCTTTGGAGGTTTTGAGAAAAGTTTGATATGACTTGTCATTCCTGCCTTCGCAGGAATGGCAAAACGCTTAAAATTACCATTAAACAAATATTATGAAGACCATCCACATCTATTATGTTTACATTTTGGCTAGTCAAAGAAATGGTACAATCTATATTGGGATAACAAACGATTTACAACGAAGAGTTTACGAACATAAAACTGGAATTAAAAAAGGTTTTACTCAAAAATATGGAGTTTCTATGCTTGTTTATTATGAAGAATTTCAACAAGTTGAACAAGCTATTGAACGAGAAAATAACATGAAGAAATGGAAAAGAAATTGGAAGTTAAATTTAATTGAAGAAGGCAATCCTAATTGGAGTGACTTAGCTAAAGATTGGTATGATGAACTTCTGATTGATTAACTAGATTCCTTATTGAGCAGGATTGACAACAAACAAAATATTTAATTCTAAAATGAAAAATCAACACCTAAAACACATTGCAGAACTAAATTTAGCGATGTTATTTATTAGCACTTCTGGTGTGTTGGGTAGATATATTTCAACAACACCATTTATTACAATTTGGTGGCGTAGTTTATTTGCAGCTGTTTTATTAGGAGGGTTTTGTTGGTATAAAAAAATAGATTTCAAAATTTCAACAAAAAGAGATAAGAAAACAATACTACTTAGCGGTCTTCTTTTTGGTGCACATTGGGTAACCTATTTTTACGCTTTACAATTATCAAACGTTGCAATTGCCCTGCTTTCAGTATTTACCTACCCTATAATTACCGCCTTGCTAGAGCCTTTATTTTTTAAAACCAAATTGAATTTAAAACATGTCTTTTTAGGGTTTGTAGTTTTGATAGGAATTTACTTTCTAATTCCTGAGTTAAATATAGAAAACGATTATACTAAAGGTGTTTTATTCGGTATATTTTCAGCCCTTGTTTATGCCATTAGAAATATCTTGCTAAAAAAGAAAATTACTCAATATCATGGGTCAATGTTAATGTTCTATCAGATGATCATTATTAGTTTATTTCTATCACCTGTTCTTTTTGTTTTTGAATTTAATCCAAGTGCTAATGATTGGACAGCTCTTGTTATATTAGCTTTAGTAACAACCGCAATTGGGCATACCCTTTTTGTAATGAGCTTTAAAAATTTCTCTATTGGGACTGTAAGTATAATGAGCAGTATACAACCTATTTATGGTATTTTATTAGGCATACTTTTATTAAAAGAAATACCGGCAGCTACAACAATTATTGGCGGTGTATTAATCTTAGCAACTGTGATGGTCGAAAGTATTCAATCTCAAAAAAATTAGATTATGGAATTTTTTAGAATCATAGATAAACAGGTTACCGAAGAAATAATTCAGGAAGAAATTCATCCGAAAAGCCTAGAAAAATTCACCGAAACAATGGTATTCATTGAGGATCATAATGCTAATTTTAAAGGATTAACCTTATGGGGTGAATTTGTAATTAGTTATGACAAGATAAAAGGTGGAGTCCGATTTACCTTATTAGATTGTCCAAATGGATTGTCTTGGACAATCACTACTGGTTATCCACCAGAAAGAAATAAAATTATTCTTCATTGCACCATCAATAGAACTCAAAAACCTATTGAATTCATTGAAGAAATGAATGAGTTTATGGATGAATGGGTTGGGGGCATAAATGTTACAATATAAGTGGTTTAAATTGATTTATTTTGTATAAATTTTATCAAATGAAAATAGCCCTTGCCACAAACAATCGTACAACAATTGCTGAACGTACAGGACGTGCAGCCGAATTTGCCTTTTACACTATAAAAAACGGAGAAGTAGGATCTGTTGAATATCAAAAAAATACACATACGCATCATGAACATGGCGATCATGGACATGGTCATAATCACGACCATGCTAATCACAGTCACAAAGAAATTGTAGACCAATTAAATGGAGTTGATGTTTTCTTCGTTAGAGCTATTGGTAAAAGTATGAGAAAAAGTTTAACTGAGGGAAATATAAAATATCAATTGGTTAAAATTGATACTATATCTGAAATTATCTCCGATTATTTAAAAAGTTTAGACTAAAATTAATCTTCATATAGATGAATCTGAAAATGAGATCTGTTGCCAATGATTCTAATTTTAAGATAATTTTAACTTTTTGGAATGATGTTTGATGCTCTAAAAAAAACATCAACTTTGAAAAAGAAAATCCATATTTCAATTCCGAAACCATGCCATGAAAATTGGTCGGCAATGACACCTAATGAAAAAGGTAAATTTTGTAATTCTTGTGCTAAAACAGTTGTAGATTTCACTAAAAAGTCTGTTGTGGAAATTCAAGATTTTTTTATTGACAATAGGCATAAAAAAGTATGTGGCCATTTTTACAAAACTCAATTAGATTCAATTACTATTGAAATACCAAGAGAAACTTTGTTTCAGCAGCTATCTTTTTCAAAAATGTTTTTATTGGCATTATTAATTACCATGGGTGCTACTTTAATGAGTTGTAATACTAAAGGTGAAAAACAAAAAATAGATCAAGTTATTTTAATTGATAGCATTGCTAATAGTGAAAAACTAATTGATTCTATTGTTCAACAAACCAATATAGATACCATTGTAGAAGTTAAAAATGATACTTTAATTCCGCCTCCTCCATTACCTCCGATTAAAATACCTGAATTGCAGGGCGATGTTATTTTGGGTCTTCCTGCTATTGAAGAAAATTATATTGATGAAATTGATAGTATACCAGATGCACCTGCAACAACTAGTATTGTTGAATTACCTAAAAAGGAATGAGATATTGTTTTGGGGATGAATTCAATTGAAAGTCCACCTCGTTTTAAGAATATTTCAGAATTAACAAATAAAGACCTGAAAAAGGTTTTTACTGAAAATATAACAGCTTTTGTTACTTCTAAATTTGATGAGTTAATAACAGGGAATTTAGGTTTAACAGAAGGATAGCATAAGATATTTTCTCAATTCACCATTGATAAAAAAGGGATTGTAACTGATATCAAAGTTAGAGCTCCACATGAAAAACTAGAAGAACATCTCTTTCATATTTTAAGAATATTACCACAATTTATTTCTGGTAAACAAAGAAACGTACCAGTAACGGTTAGATACACTTTACCTATAACTTTTATTGTTGAATAAATAAGAATTAATATTCATTATGACCCAGAAGGGTTTTCAAACCCTTTCTGAATTAGTTTAAAAAATATAAAAGTAATATTATTACCCCTTTATAAAATCAGTATCCTGAAATCTAGGTTTGGGGTATTTATAAAACCCTTCTCCAACTTTTCTGCCTAATTTACCTTGGTCAATATATGCTTTGAGCAATGCTGAAAATCGTATGCTTTTTTCATCTTCAAAAACGTGAATAATATGCCAGGCAGTATCCAAACCTATTTCGTCTAAAATACCATAAGGCCCCATGGGCATTTTGAAATTACCCATCCAAGAACGGTCAACATCTTCAATACTGGCTACATCAAAAGTTACTAAAGCACCCGCTGCACCTAAAAAAGAAATCAACATGGCATTAAATATATATCCCGGAGATTCTCGCTTCATAATTACAACCGTTTGTTGAATGCTTTCTCCATAGGCCTTTAATAAATCAATAATCCATGATTCCGTTTGTGGATTGGGCATAATATCTACCACATTGGCATAAAAAACATCGTGAAAATGTAAGGCGCAAAAACGTTCCGGCCTCCCAGTTGCTTCAGCGTATAATGATGGTAATAAAGAAGAAGTGTTGGTTGTAAAAATGGTTTTTTTAGGACATAACTCTCCAAACTGTGCCCATACTTTTTTCTTTAATTCTAAGTCTTCTGTAACCGATTCACTTACCAGATCGGCATCTGCTGCTGCCAGTTTAGCGTCTGTAGTAAAAGTTTGATTTTGCAAGGCTTTTTTGCTGTCTTCATGTGAAATAGTGCCGGCTTTTAATAGCATTTTTATCAATTCGTCTTGAATTTTTTTAGCTTGCTCAAAAGCTTCTTCTCTAATATCATAAATAGTTACTTTATACCCATTGAGTACACTTGCCAATGCAATGCGCAATCCTAATGTTCCACTACCTAAAATGAGAATATTTTTGATGTCTTTTAATTGTTTCATTATGATGTTTTTATTTTTGGATGCCTTTTCGACAGAGATATATTTTTTCAAAAGACAAAATATATCGACGAGAAATCTAAAGATTAAATAGAGATTCCTCATCGCTCTTTCAGGCTCTCTCGGAATGACAAATCGTTAAGGAAAATCATTCCAATTAACTTTTTATATTTCGACTACAGTCAATATGACAGAGTTAATAAAAATTATTAATCCTATTATAATTTATGGCATTTTTGGCATTTTGACCGCAAGCCTTAACCAAATGAATCAAAGTAGCAAAACGTTTATCTTTTGTATATCCCTTTATATAACGGGCGTAAATTTGTTGAGCAATAACCCCTAATTTAAAACAACCAAAAACATAATAGAATAGCACCTTTTCTATATCAATATTCCGTAGCTCAGTATACTTTTCTGTCACTTGTTGACGCGTTAAATTACCTTCCACCCAAGTAACATTAAATTGCTGTAAAGCGGGGTGTTCTCCATTTTCAACCCAATAGGCCAATGAAGTTCCAAGATCCATTAACGGATCTCCAACGGTAGCCATTTCCCAATCTAAGACTGCTTTTATCTGCAATGAATCTACATCTAAAACTAAATTATCATATTTATAATCGTTATGTATAAACGTAGTGGTAGTTTGCATGGGCATACTACTCTGCATCCATTCTGCCGCTAGATTCATTGCTGAGATTTTATCTGTTTCGGCCTTAAAATATCTTTTTATCCAGCCTTCAACTTGACGCTGGACATAGCCATCGGGTTTACCCAAAGAAATTAAATCAGATTTTTCCAATTCTAAATTGTGTAAATCGACCAAATTTTCAATGATCTGGTTAGATAATTTATTAAAATGAGCTGCTGTTAAATTTAATCCATCCGGAATTTTATTCCTTAAAATAATACCTTCAACACGTTCCATTATATAAAAAGGAGCACCTATTACGTCTGAATCTTCACAAAAAATAATGGGTTTTGGAATTTTTGAATACACAGGTTCCAATAAACTCAACACCTTATACTCTCTACCCATATCATGAGCAGATTTTATATTGGCTCCAAATGGTGGTTTGCGTAGCACAAATTCTTCATTATCTGTTCTTAACAAATAGGTGAGATTTGAAAATCCTCCCGGAAATTGTTTAATTTCAATATCATCAGCAAAATGTGGTAAATTACTTTTTAAAAAAGCCAATAACCGTACTTTATCAAGCTCTTCTCCTTTTCTGATTGTTACTGCTGAATCTATTGGTTTATTCATATTTATCTGAATAATAAACCTCAAAAATTTAATATTGAGATTTCTCGTTGATACGTAATGTCTTTAAAGACAAAAATTTCTCTTTCGAAATGACGTTTATCTTTTATTTTTTGATGTCTAGTCCGTAATTTTTCAATATTTTTCCTGCTAATGCTGTTTTATGCACTTCATCCGGGCCATCATATATTCTAGCTCCACGCTCATGTCTATACCAAAATGAAAGGATAATATCATCTGTAATTCCTAATGCTCCGTGTATTTGAACTGCTCTATCTAATACATTCATCAATACGTTTGCCACATAAAATTTAATGGTAGAAATTTCCATACGTGCTTCTTTAGCCCCAACCTCATCAATTTTCTTTGCGGTATGCAAAACCATATATCTCGAAGCATTTATTTCTGCTCTACTTTCAGCAATCCAATTTTGAATGGTTTGTTTATGACCCAATTTGATGCCTTTTGCCAAAGACCTGGAGGCGGCTCTTTTACACATGAGATCAAAAGCACGTTCACATATACCTATCCAACGCATACAGTGGTGAATTCTACCCGGACCTAAACGTTGTTGTGCTAATTTAAAGCCTTCTCCTTCATTACCTACCAAATTTTTTATAGGTACTTTACAATCTTTATATTCAATTTCTGCATGACTAAAATAACCATCATTTTCTTCTCCCATAACCGATATATTTCGAGTTAAATGAAAGCCTTCTGTATCTGTAGGCACAATAATCATACTGGCTTTTTGATACGGACTTTCAGCTTCTGGATTTGTATTGGCCATGACAATAGCAAAGGAGGCATAATCTGCAGCTGTGGTAAACCATTTATGACCATTAATTATATAATGGTCTTCATCCTTTACAGCTGTAGTTCCCATATTTACCGGATTTGACCCTGCAAATTCTGGTTCTGTCATTGAAAAGCAACTGTGTATTTCCCCTTTTATAAGAGGCTCTAAATACTTTTCTTTAATAAAATCTGAAGCGTTTCCTAAGAGCAATTCCTGATTGCCAATATCCGGAGCATTACAATTAAAACAAAAATGCCCATAAGGAGAAGTGCCTAATAGCTCACTAATCTGTCCGAATTCTACCAAATTAAAACCTATTCCGCCATGACTTTCACTCAAATGTGGATTCCACAAGCCTTTTTCTTTGACAATCTCTCTAATTTTATTTAATTCATCTGAGACTTCGCTAAAAGGTAAATTGATATAATTGTTCTCTAAAGGATACACATGTTCTTCTAAAATAGTTTTAATTTTAGTCAAGACCTGTTCAAGTTTTTTGGTAGAAAATATATCCATAATCCTTTATTTTTTAATTGAGGTAGTTACAAATATAGCGAAAATAAAAGCTGAAATTTTTAACAACGAATATCCCGTAAAGACAATAAAACTATGTCACGTTCAACTTTCTAATTAATTTTGCCAAAACTCTAGGGAAAAACCGTTTTATATATACCGCTAATACTTCTAATTTTCCTCCAATAATAGCCTCTTGTTTTTTTCTAGCCATGGCTTTTATCATTCGCTTTGCAAAATATTCTGGTGAAAGTCCGTTTTCGGTACCTTTATCCATTGTGTTTTGTGGAGAACCATCTGCTGTTAAAGCATTTTTTGAAACATCTGTATTTACAAAACCCGGACAAATTAAGGTTACTGCTATATTATCTTGGTGAATTTCTGCACGCAAGCTGTCAAAAAACCCATGTAATGCATGTTTAGAAGCAGCATATGATGAACGTAAAGGTGTTCCTATTTTACCTACTACACTAGTTACTACAACAAAATGTCCGCTTTTTTTAGCGACAAAATAAGGTAGCAATGCCTTGGATAAAGCTACTGTACCAAAATAATTGGTATTAAATATCCGTGTATCAACGGTTATTCCAGTATCAATGGCCAGAGAACGTTGACTAATACCACCATTATTCACCAATACGTCAATCCCATTAAAAATAGAAATAGCTTCTTGCACTAATTTATCTAAATTATGATAGTCGTCTAAATCAACTTTAAGCATTTTCACTTTTTCGGGAAAAGCACATTGCTGTTTTACTTCTTCTAATTTTTCAACATTCCTTGAAGATAGAATAAGGTTGGCTTCTTGTTGTGACAAAGCCAATGCCAAAGCTCTACCAATTCCTGAAGATGCTCCGGTTATCCAAATAACTTTATCCTTAAAATACATTTCTATTGGTTTTAATCAAAACTACATAAATTTTTATTGTCAAAATACTGTACTTTTGTTTTGGTTTGATTTTTGTAAAAGTTAAATAAGAAAAAACAGGTTAGATATCACATTTTGGATATGCTTACCTCGTAGTACAACCGGTAAAAATATTTTATATGCTTAAGAAAATAATCCTGCTCTTATTATTTACTACCATTGTAAATGCACAACATACTATTAGCGGGACTATGCAGCCAAAGGCTGATTTTAAATGGATGATTTTATACCAATTGCAAGGTGCTAAACAACGTTATATTGCCAATACAGATGTTATAAACGGAGCTTTTTCTTTTACTTTACCAAGTGCCGCAGAAAATGGAATTTATCGTTTGGTATACGATCTTCAACAGCAGTTATTTGTTGATGTGATCTATAATAATGAAGATATTACTTTTACATTTCACCCTAATGAGCCAACACGTCAAATACAATTTCTTGCCTCAGAAGAAAATAAAATTTACCATCAATATTTAAATAAAATATCAGAATCTCAACGTCAATTAGATTCTTTACAAGTAGCCTATTTTAATACTGAAGAAAAAGATAGTATCCTTAAACCTTATCAAAATCATTATAAGAATTTAAAAATTGTACAACAAAATTTTGAAGTTCGATCTAAAGACAAATTGGCACATCATTTTATCAAAGCGAGTACTAGATTTATGGCTGAAAAACCCATAAACAATCGGCAAGCGTATTTAAAAATTTTAAAAACACATTTCTTTGATTTTATAGATTTTAATGACGCTACACTAATTAATTCTACTTTTATAAATGATAAAATAAACGATTATATTTTTTATATCAATACCTCAGAAGACCTTGAAACTAACAACAAACTACAACAAGAAGCGGTGTCGACCGTAATTGGCAATATTGGTAATCATTTAAGTTTAGCTAAAGATATTGAAGAAGGTTTGCTATATACTTTTGCACAACAACAGAATGTCCCATTGGTCAATTATATTTTGGAAAATTATTATGAAAAATTACCAGCCTCTTATCAGGATATTGATTATATAGATGATATTAAATCCCAAATAAAAACTGTTATTGGTAACAAAGCTCCTAATATTTTATGGAGTGATAACAATCTTAAAAAAGATTTATACGGCTTGGCCAATTCTAAGCATTATGTGGTCGTTTTTTGGAGCTCATCTTGTGGGCATTGCTTAAAAGAAATGCCTATTTTATACGAATACCTAAAAGACAATAATGAAACTAAAGTTATTGCTGTTGGTTTAGAAGAAGACAGTACAAAGGCAGACTGGGAAGGGTTAATCTTAGAATATACTAGTTTTATTAATGTTTATGGAGCCAATAAATGGCAAAATAAATTCTCTCGTGCCTATGGTGTCAATAGTACACCATCCTTTTTTATATTAGATGCTGATAAAAAAATTATCTCAAAACCCGATGATGTTGAAGAATTGAAATCGTTTTTTGAGAAAATCAAGTAAAAATTGTACTTTAGTCTAAGATTCAGTTATACATGGAAATTAATTTTCAATCAAAAGAAGAAAGTAATAAAATGCAAAGAGAAGAGTTCTTAAAATTAACTCCTTCTCAAAGGGTTTCTGCTTTTTTTGATTTGTTGTATAAACTTAGAAAATATCCAACGCATCCCAAACTTGAAAAAAACAACAACTTTTTAATTGTAATAAAAGATGATTAATCATTGGGAAGATAAAATTGATTCTTTTATAGAATTATCAGATAAGCATAATGTCAGAATGATAATGGTTGGTGGTGGTGCAGTTAATTTTCATGGATACCAAAGGCATTCTGCAGATGTTGACTTTTGGATAGAAACGACTGGTACAAATTTTAAAAAATTAGTTACCGTTTTTAACGAAATGGGATATGAGATTAACGACTTTCCTACTGATGTTAAAAAACAACTACAAAATATTTCTGTTAAATTTTCTCCTATTGACTTAAATTTAGAACTCATAACAAAATTTTCTTCCAGTAAATCTTTTAAAGAAGCCTATAAAAACAGTGAAATAGTTAAAATAAAAGGACAACGTATTTTAAGATGGCGTGTGCTTTCTTATGATGACTTAATTGACAGTAAAATAAAAGCTCAACGCCCTAAAGATCTATTAGATATTCAGCAACTTCAAGAAATTAATAAGAGGGAAAAATAATATCTTTTATTTAGTCAATAACCTAAATTTGTTTTAGGGTGCTATTTTCATGAGATGTCGAAACTTCCGAAGCTTCTGAACGGTATTAAAAATGATAAAAAGCATCTTCTAAATGCTCAATTTCAAATTTGTTATTTTCATGAATAATTGCAATAATATCAAATCTTACATTTACATCTAAATCTTTAGAAACCACGTAATGGTCAATGGCCATTACCAAAAGTTTTATCTTTTTCTGATTTACAAAATCTTGTGGCAAGCCATAATCTCTCGATGAGCGTGTCTTGACTTCTACTGCTGCAAGAACATCATCTTTTTGGGCAATAATATCCACTTCAGCTTTTAGGTATCGATAGTTTTTATCAAGGATGGTATAACCATTTTTTATTAAAAAATTAATGGCGAGATTTTCACCTTTTTTTCCTAAATCGTTATGATCTGCCATAGTAATGTCTTTATTTTCTTTAGCTTATAAAAATAGTAAAATTGTTCTTTCTCTCACCAACAATCAAATTATGCATTAGCATATTTTAAAGAAATTAGTTTTTACATTTAATCACAAGAACGTACAAAATAAGTCAAAGTCGCTATCAATTCGTTTTTGTTTTCAATATGACTCATATGTCCATCAGCAAATTGTATAATATCAACATCAGTGTTTTTTGTTTGTTTGCGTAAGGTAGCTTCATCTAATACCGGGTCTTTTTTACCTAGTATCATCATCTTTTTATAAGCCTTGTTTTTCAATAAATTTGTTCGATCCTTACGGATTTTCATCCCTTCTAAGGAGGCTATAATCCCTTGTAAAGATATCGATAATGCTTCTTTGGTAAGTTGAGCTATTTCTTTTTTAAACAAAATTCTGTTTGGTTCTGAGAATAAATTTGGAATGGCAATTCTAATAAATGTTTTGTGGTTTTGTTTAACCGCTAATACAGCCCTATCTCTATTAGTTTGTTTTTCTTTGCTATCAGATAAAGCTGTAGAATTCATCAAACACAAACCTTTAATAGTGTCTGGGAATAATTCCGCGAAAGCGAGGGCAATATAACCACCCATACTATGACCTATTAAAATAAATTTACGTAATTTTAAATGATTCAATACTAATTTTACCATCTTAGCTTGCTCTTCCATAGTATGGATATATCCTAAATTACCAGATTCACCATGCCCTAATAGATCAATACTAATCACCCTGTTTTTCTTTGAAAGATGGTCAGTTACTGCATCCCACATCGTATGATCTTCTAGAAAACCGTGTAATAAAACTACTACTCGACCTTTGCCAATAGTATTGTATTTTATTTTGGTATTTTTATAAGTTATAACCTCTTTATCCATGTTTCTATATATCTATAATCAACTTTTACCCCATAGCGTTTGTAAAATCTTTTTGGAGCTGTTTACTATCCACAAAAATAACTATCTTGTAAGAAGTTTTAATACAAGTCATCATAAATGTTTCAACTTCCCTTTTCAAAACCCTCAATAGTATTCGAAAAAAGATTAACAATAGTCTTATTGCCACTTCTAATCATATGCATTATCATCATGAAATATTTTGATGCATTTTTAGTCAATTCGGTGTGTAAAAACGGAATCGTCTCTTTTGAATTGGCGAAAGAGTTGGAGATTTCTATAGCCATACTCGATTCGTGGAATGGGCAATCTAAAATAGCAGCAAGTTTAAGTATGGGTTTTGATTTTTTGTTCTTAATAGTCTATTCTTCGTTTATTGCCTTATTAATTTACAAACTAAACGAACGGTTATGGAATAACAAATCTTTCTATGCTGTAGGAAACCTACTTATTTGGGCTGTGTTTTTAGCTGCATTTTTTGATGCCATTGAAAACTTAGCATTGATTAAATTGTTATTGGGAGATTTACAGCAACATTGGTCGACTATAGCCTTTTATTTTGCAGTATTGAAATTCGCAATCATCATAATTTGCTTTATTTATATTTTAGTTAATTTAGGACTGTTCTTATTTAGAAGAGTTACGAGTGAATAACACAAAAGAAATATTTATTACTGGTTTTGCCTTATTTTCTTTATTTTTTGGAGTCGGCAACTTATTACTACCTCCGCTATTGGGTTATAACGCCGGTTCTGACTGGATTTGGGTTACCCTTGGTTTTATGATTACCGCCGTATTGATACCTATACTTGGTATTTTGGCTCATGCCAAATTACAAGGTACCATGTACGATTTTGGTAAAAAAGTATCGCCTATCTTTAGTATTATTTACTGTATTATTGTCTATTTAATTTCAATTGCCCTACCCTCTCCCAGAACGGCTGCCGCTACGCATGAAATTGCCATTTATCCTACTTTTGGTACTAGTCCTATACTAACCAGTAGCGTCTATTTTGGTTTGGTTTTAATATTTGTATTGAACCGTTCTAAGATATTAAATTTTATAGGAAAATTTTTAACACCCTTAATTGTACTTATTTTATTTTTGGTGATTGGTATTGGTTTGTTTTCAAGCAAAATGATCATGAACCCTTCTCAGTTTACAACACCCATAATTGACGGACTACTGGAAGGCTACCAGACTTTTGATGCCATTGGAGCAGTAGTGGTTGGTGCTGTAGTTATTATTTCTCTGAATTTAAAAGGTTTTACTTCTTTTGATGCAAAAAAGGAACTCATCAAAAAAGCTGGACTTATAGCTGGATGTGGTTTATTCATAATCTATGCAGGTTTAATAGCTTTAGGAGCATTTTACGGCTCTGAAATTTTTGTTGATGGTACATTAAGTAGTGATATGCAACGAGCTACTTTATTAAGAGGCATTAGTATCTCTACTTTAGGGAATATTGGTAATACCTTTTTATCTGTGTTGATAGCCTTAGCCTGTTTTACAACTGCTGTGGGTATTGTTACTGGTACGGCCGATTATTTTAAAGGTTTGTTTAAACAATCTCAAACGGCATATATAATTACTGCTGTTTTATCTTGTGTGGTGGGTATAGCCGTTGGTCAATTAGATTTTCACGCTATTGTAGTCATTGCTTTACCAGTACTTATGTTTATTTACCCTATAACCATTGTACTTATTATATTAAATGTATTACCTGAAAAATATGCTACTAAAACCGTTTTTAGAGCAGTAGTATTGATAACTTTTTTATTTAGTATACCCGACTTTTTAAAGTATATAATGCCCAAAGAAAAACTGGTATATATACAAAGTTTAATCCCTTTTTCTCAGTTTAGTTTGGGTTGGGTATTGCCTGCTATTTTGATTTTTGGATTAGTGAATGTATTATTAAGAAAGTAGTTTTTTGTTATTTCTTAAATTCAATTTAATCCGTAGACTACTTTGTAATACTATGAATTTTTTGTAACTTTAGAAGGAATTCTTATAACCTTTTGAGGTTCCTTTCTTTTCTTCTTAAGGTTACGCACCCTAGGTTTAAAGATTGAAAAATAATTATATCAATTTTTAAGCGTCTTTTCAGGATCTTAACCCTTAAGATCAAGACTCATAAATTATAAATTAGTATTATGAATCCTCCATTATTATTTAGCATCATTTTAACTTTGTTTTTACTTAGTGGTATACGTATCATTTTTGAATACAAAAGAGCATTAAAATTTAGATTTGGAAAATATATCAAAACACTAAAACCAGGTTTTAGGTGGATTATTCCTTTTGTTGAAACCATTCAGATAGTAGACATTCGCGTAATTACAATCAATGTAGTTTCGCAAGAAGTTATGACAGAAGATAATGTTCCCTGTAGTATAGATGGTGTTGTTTTCTTTAAAATTAATAGTCCTGAAAAAGCTGTATTAGAAGTAGAAGAATATAAATTTGCCATTACACAATTGGCACAAGCTGCCTTAAGAGATGTCTGTGGAAAAGTTGAATTAGATACCATTTTATCTAAACGAGAAGAAATGGGGAAGAACATTAAATCAATAGTAGAACAAGAAACTAGTGATTGGGGTATTGTTATTATGGATGTTAAAATAAAAGATATTCAATTGCCTGAAAACATGAGACGAATGATGGCAAATCAGGCAGAGGCAGAGCGATCTAGACGTGCAAGAATAATTCTAGCACTCGCTGAAGAACAAGCGGCTGGTAAATTATTAGAAGCCGGTAAATTGATAGATAAATCTCCTTCAGCTATTAAATTAAGACTTTATCAAACCCTGGCAAATATTGCTTCAGAAAAAAACTCAACAATTCTTTTCCCTTTTCCAGAAGAAGTCTTACCAAGACATTCTAAAAAGACAAAGAAAAAAGTTAAAAATTAATTTCTTTATATTTCTTGGAACTGAAGGTATTTGAATGCAAAATGTGCCAGATAACCACTAAGTCCATAATTAATTATTTCAACTTTTTAAAAAACACTTCACCAAGTGTACCTTTTTTATAATGTTTTAAATACTTTTTTGCCTTGTTGGTCAATTTTACTTTATGCTTAGATTTTTTAGCAAATTCTAAAAACATCTCTGCACCTTTTAGTCGTACTTCTCTAACATCTTCTTGTTCTCTATAAATTTGCCCTTCAATAGGTAAGCATTTTAATATGCGATCATGGTTTAGCTTTTGGTCTAATATATAATTTACAATACATACTGAATAAAGATATTGTTGGTTTTCAGTATTGGTAAGGGCATAATAAAATCTTCCGCCTAAAGGCACACCAAATCCAGTATCGGCATTCATCCATGAACTCACAATTTTTGAGGCACTAATAAATTTAGCCGACTCTTTATTTACCAGGTTGCTCAACATGTATTTTGATGAATCGAAAACCAAGGTTTCATAATCTTCAACTGTAGTGTGTTGCCTTGTTTTGGGTTCTTTTAATTCAGATTGTAATTGTGCATGGCATAACAAAGGAAATGATATTAAAAAAAATATGATTATACTTTTTAGAATGTTATTCACCTCAGTATAAAATGAAAATTGGTGATTTTTTTGTTGGGTGTAGGGAGACATGTTTAGCTGACAATAGGTTGATCTTGCTAAGATAAAGAAATAACTATTTAGAAGCAAAATAAACTATTCATTAATGATTTCTATCTTAAGCAAATTACATTCCAATCTATTCTAACTAGCCAACGTACAGGTATTGGGATATTTGAATGTTATTCTATTTAACTAACATTTTAATGGTAGTTTTTCGACCTACTAAAAATATTCTCACTCGAAAATATTAAGATTCTCAATATTTAAAATTTACGATGTATTAAGGCAAAAATGAAAATGAAAATTATCTTTTTGTTCTTTTTTTCATTGCCAAAAAAAGAACCCAAAAACGCTAGGCTTATTTTTAGTTTTTTGAAATCTTGCCTGTTTCCACAGCAGCACCGTCCGAGTCGCAAAGCTTTCTGGAACGGCTTCCTGCACCCTATGTGAAAACAGATGGATTTCATACAAAACTAAAAAAATGCCTTTTCCCTGCTAAAAACCATTTTAATCTATTAACACCTACAGTTATGGATATGATTTAACACACCAATTTAATCTACGTGTATTTCAAAAATAAAATGATGTGGTTCGTCCGGTGATAATTCAATACAACCTATTTTATTATTAAAAGTGTCAGGCAAGGCCGTTTGAGGTTCTAAAGCAATACAATCTCTATTTGGAGGTATATATATTTGTAAATAAGAATAGCCTTTAGCAAGCAAACTAATGGTCAAGTCTTTTTGAGGACTTATCAACTTTGCAATTAAACCGTTTGATGGTTCAATTTTATAACAATGGTCAAACTTAGTAGTTCCAATTTGATGAACTTTCAAAAATGTATTGTCCTTAATTTTATTTCCAGTAGGAATAAATTGTCTATTTAATTCAAAATATTCATTAGAAAAAATTTGTAAATTACTCTTATCAATATTCAGTGTGGATTTAAAATATGGATGCCAACCATGCCCAACCGGTATCGTTGTATCTCCCTTATTCTCTAAACTTGTTTTTATTATAAGAGCATTCTTGGTGAGCTGATAACTGTTTTCTATCTGTACATGAAAAGGATATCCATCATCATCCCTTTTATATTCATATCTTAATTTGATGACCCCTTTATTTTCATCTACTAAAACTACTTTAAATGACTTGTTATATATTAATCCGTGTAAAGAATTATTAAGCATAGTTTCGTTTATTGGCAATTGATAATCTTTAATCCCTATCTTGAATTTTCCATTTTTAATCCTGTTTGGAAAAGGAAATAACTGAGCTCCTCCAAAAGCCTTTATAGTATGGTTTTTTATCTCGTCAAGATTATTAGCACCTACAAGAATTTGTTTCCCATTTACATAAAAATTATTAATAGCTCCCCCTAAATCAGGGATTATTGAAAAATGAGTATTGTATTTGACATGGAAAAATTGTAAGACTGTATACTGACCATAGGCATTAGTACTAAGTTTAAAGTTCTTTTTCATTAAATTATCACTTATTCATCAATGCTTCTATCTCATCAGCTTCTATAGGAATGTTTTTCATTAAATTAAAGGGTTCTCCTTTTTTTTGAATTACCACATCATCTTCTATTCTTATACCGAAACCTTCTTCTGGAATATATATTCCGGGCTCAACAGTAAAAACCATATTGGCTCGCATAGGCTCAGTTAATATACCATAATCATGTGTATCTAAACCCATATGATGCGAAGTACCATGCATAAAATATTTCTTATATGCAGGCCAACTCGAATCTTCATTTTTTACATCAGCTTTATCAATTAGTTTTAATCCTAACAATTCAGAAGTCATCAATTTTCCAACTTCAATATGAAATGATTCCCAATCTTCACCAGGAACTAATATTTTAGTCGCTTCATTTTTAACACGTAAAACGGCATTATAAACTTCTTTTTGCCGTTTGGTAAATTTACCTGAGACAGGGATAGTTCTTGTCATATCTGAAGAGTAATTAGCATATTCTGCACCAACATCTAAAAGGATCAGATCACCAGTTTTACATTGCTGATTGTTTTCAATATAATGTAATACATTGGCATTATTACCTGAAGCTACAATAGGTGTATATGCAAATTTCTTAGAGCGATTGCTTAAAAATTCATGCATAAATTCAGCTTCAATTTCATATTCCCAGACACCGGGTTGTACAAAATTCAGTATTCTTCTGAATCCTTTTTCGGTAATATTACAGGCTTGTTGAATCAAATCAATTTCAATTTGATCTTTAACAGAACGTAAACGTTGTAAAATTGGATTACTTTTTGCCACAGCATGAGCCGGATATTTTTCTTTTAACCATTTTGTAAAACGGTCTTCTCGGGTTTCAGTTTCTACATTGGCTCTATAATGTTCATTGGTGTTGATATACACAGTGTCACATTGGGTCATAATTTCAAACATAACCTTTTCTAGATCTTGTAGCCAATAAACCGTTTTAATTCCACTGGTTGTCAAAGCAGCTTCTTTAGTCAATTTTTCACCTTCCCAAACTGCAATATGCTCATTGGTTTCTTTTAAAAATAAAATTTCTTTATGTTTTTCTTTTGGACAATCAGGAAATAACACCAAGACACTTTCTTCTTGATCTACACCGCTTAAATAAAAAATATCTCTGTGCTGCTCAAAGGGCATTGTACTATCTGCACTTATCGGATAAATATCATTTGAGTTAAAAACTGCTAAGCTTTGAGGTCTCATTTTAGCAGTAAACTTATTTCTATTTTTTATAAATAGTTTATTATTAATTGGAAGGTATTTCATTTGTTTTCTAATATTTATCCTCAAATTTATAAATTTGTCAGGATTAAGGATACTATTTAATGAAATACTTGTTACTATTTTTTTTATTATTACTATTGCGTAGTTGCTCACCTAAACTACAACATTCATTTACCAAGGTTTCTAAACCCGAAAAAACTTGGGCAATTTTTCATCCGTTTAAAGCTAAAAAGGCGTTTTTAATTTCTAAAGAGGCCATTCTTATTACTGATTCTATAGCTAAAGAAGATGTTATCGGAAAAGATATTAATGGCGGACAGTTAGATGCTTTTAAGCATAGTTTTTGGATGGCAAGGTCGACACAACTTATTGGTAAAAATGCTGCTTTAAGTTTAGGTAAAGCTCATGAAAAAGGAAATTACAAATCTTATAAAAAGCAACACTTAGAGGATGGTCTTTACCCTGACAAACCTTCTTCTGACATGGATTTATTCAATAATTCTGTAGGTATAAGAATAGGGCATCTATATAAAAAAACTTCAAAAAAGTTTATAATTAACCAATTGCTAAATCATATTCAACAAGGCAAAATGCGAATGCTGAAAAAAGATTCTCTAGGTAATTTTTTAGATTGTTTAGGCAATGCTATTCCTTTAGATTCACTAAAAGGAAAATGGTATACCAAAAAATGTTTAGTTAAGTCTAATTGGTAAAAGATTGAAAACTTAAACTATTTATTCTTCAAAATTCTTAAACAAAGAAAAATCAATAGCTTCAATTTCTTTTTGATAAGCAGGCCAATCATCCTTATAAAAAGCTTTAAACTTTAACATCACTTCATCTACTTTAACATTTGCAATTTTAACCAAATCTTTTTCTGTCTTCCCTGGTGCTTGTAATAATGAACCTACATATCTTCTTGCGATAAACACATAAGACATTGGAGTGGGTTCAGGGTTTCTTGTAATGCCTTGCCTTTTATCTTCTTTACCAATAAACGTATCTATTAACTTGTCTATGGATTTTACAATAGAATCACATTTACTAATAGCCTCTTTGTGTTTTTTGGCATCTAATTCTTTAAAATGTTCCTTATACTGCTTTGATATTTTTTTTGATGCTAATAATTGTGTTACAGCTTTACCCGTTTTACCTATTTGATTTTCTAACTGTTTTTGCAAATCGTATTTCTCTTTAAGTACTTCTAAAGACATCTCCACTCTAGGATCATAATCTACAGAAATTTGAGTAGAGTCTTTTTTATTATTATATTGTAATACTACTTTATATTCTCCGGGTAAAACGGTTATACCTCTTGGTTCAGAGGCGTTTTTTTCAACCTTTTTTCTGGAAGGCCCTCTAACCCCTTTTTCTGATAAATTCCAATAAATTTTATGTAATCCATCTTCTTCCGGAGCTTTGCTTTTTAGTGTTCTAATCAAGGAATTACTAGCATTATAAACTTGTAGTGTTATGGAATCTGATTTCTTTTTGTCAACCGTATCCTTAGATTTAAGGATGCTATAATTAATAGCTGCTCCTCTCTTTCTATTTTCTCCATTAAACAATGCATTGCCTCCAAAACGGGTACCTGTGGGTTGTTGAAATTGATTGATATATGCTTTTGGCGAAGGATACACTTTTAATGATTTATCTAATTCTTGTACTCCATTAGAAGCTAGAATACGTAATGGTCTAATATCATCTAAAACATACATAGAACGTCCAAAAGTAGCAATATCTAAATCGTGTTCCCGAGGGTGTACGGCGAGATCCATTGTAGGAACACTAGGGTAATCGTTTGTCCATTTGGTCCAGGTTTTAGCTTCATCTAAACTAATATACAAGCCATATTCGGTTCCCAAAAAAAGCAATTTTTTCTCCATAGGGTCTTGTACCAAAGATAAAGCATAACCAAAAGTTTCATCTTTTTTATCCAAAAGGCTTTCCCATGTTTTACCATAATCTTTGGTTCTAAAAAGGTAAGGTTTAAAATCAAAATTTCTATAATTATTTACTACGGCATAGGCTTCTCCGGCGGTATAAGTAGAGGCTTTAATTTGTGCAATCCAACTTCCTTTATTAAACTGTTTGTTTTTTGGGGTTACATTGGTCCAAGTTTCACCACCATTTCTTGAAAGCTGTATCTGTCCGTCATCTGTACCAATCCAAAGTATTCCTTTTTCTAAGGTACTAGGTGTAATGGCTAAAATGGTGCAATGGTTTTCAGCACCGGTAGCATCCATAGTAATACCTCCGCTTTCGTGTTGTTTTTGCTTTTCAGGATCGTTAGTGGTTAAGTCGGGAGAAATTAGATCCCACTCATGGCCTTTATTGGTTGTTTTATGAACGAACTGACTTCCAAAATATAGTGTTTCGCTATCAAAAGGATCCATAGCAATAGCGGCATTCCAGTTAAAACGTAATTTTATATTCGGATTTGGATGTGTAGGTCTAATCATCTTAGCATTACCCGTTTCTCTATCATACCTACCTACATAACCTTGCTGAGACATACCATAACCGTATCGCGAATTTTTTGGGTCGGGGACTACATCAAAACCGTCGCCAAACATCAACTCTTGCCAATAAGAATTTCTAATACCTTGTGATTTTAATACATACGCAGGGCCAATCCAAGATCCATTATCTTGCATTCCACCATAAAGATGATAGGGATAATCCATATCATAATTGATATGATAGAATTGACCTACAGGTAAATTTTCTACAAAACGCCAAGTTTTACCCTTGTCACGTGTAATATTTAACCCACCGTCATTACCATCAATCATAAAACTAGGATTATCAGGATGTATCCACCAAGCATGATGGTCTGGGTGTACACCTACATTAGAGTTATAAGCTGGCATCAATTGCTTGAATGATTTTCCACCATCAACGCTCACATTTACATAGGTAAAAACACTATAGAGTCTATTTTCATTTTTTGTGTCTACAAAAATATCAGAATAGTAAAAAGGACGGTTACCAATTCCGGGTTTATCATTAATCTTTTTCCATTTGATACCTCCATCTTCAGATTTGTATAAGGCATTCTTTTTGGCCTCAATTAATGCATATACAATTTTAGGATTACTAGGTGCTATAGCGATACCTATTCTACCCAAATTACCCTTTGGCAAGCCATCTTTGTCTGTTTTTTTGATCCAATTTTCACCACCATTATAAGTAATGTACAATCCAGATCCTTCACCACCGGAATTGAAAGTCCATGGTTTACGACGATGTTCCCACATAGCAGCGATTAGTTTATTTGGGTTATTGGCATCTACTATTAAATCTGCTGCTCCGGTTTTATTATTTACAAATAAAATTTTCTTCCAGGTTTTGCCTCCATCTGTAGTTTTGAAAACACCACGCTCAGGATGCTCGCCCCAAGGGGAACCAATAGCTGCTACATAAACGGTATTTGGATTATCTTTGTCGATAATTATACGGTGTATATTACGTGTTTTTTCCAAACCCATTAATTGCCATGTGGCACCGGCATCTAAGCTTTTATAAATACCATAACCGCCATTTAAACTATTTCGTGGATTCCCTTCACCAGTTCCTACCCAAACTACATCGGGATTACTTTGTTGTATGCTAATGGCTCCTATGTTCTGAATATTTTGTTTATCAAAAATTGGTTTCCAGTCTATCCCTCCACTTTCTGATTTCCAAACCCCTCCAGAGGCAGCACCAACATAGATAATATCAGGCTGAAGATTCACAGCATCAATGGCAGTTATTCTGCCACTCATCCCAGCCGGACCAACAGCACGAACTTTCATGCTTTTTAATTTTTTAAGATCTAATTGTTGGGCATGGTTTATTGTAGTAATAAGAAATAAGAACAAGGCAAAGTTTTTCATGGTTAGATGGCTGAATTATTAGACAACTAAAGTAATTTTTATTTAATTAAAAAACAATAAATATTGTAACACTTTATGGTAAGAACATACTTATATATAACTGCATTTTTAGTATATTGCAGGTTCAAAATTTTATTGAGTTCAATCTTCTAATGCAAAAAATTAAAACAAAATATTTACAATTATTAAGTATTGTTTTTTTTCTGCTATGTTTTAGTTATACTGGTATCGCTCAAGCAGATATCCCTCCGAAACCCAAATTACAAACTAGCCTTTATGACAGTGCTGATTTATTAAGAGCAAATGAAAAAAGTGCCTTAGAACAAAAACTGATCAATTATAGTGATACCACATCTACACAGATTGTAGTAGCTACCGTTAAAACCATTCACGGTGAAGATATTGCATTTTATGCTGCACAATGGGCAGAAAAATGGGGTATTGGGCAAAAAAATGCGGATAATGGTATTTTTATTTTGGTAGCAGAAAAAGAAAGAAGATTGACAATAAGTACAGGCTTTGGTGTTGAACATTTATTAACTGACGCCCTTTCTAAAAGGATAATTGAAAATGTAATTACTCCCGAATTTAAGCAAGGTGATTATTATAGTGGTTTGGATAAAGGTACCACTGCAATAATGCAAGTGATGAGCGGTGAGTATCAAGGTTCACGACAAAGTAGTAATGGAGAAGGTATCCCTTTCATTTTTATCATTCTCTTTTTTATTATTCTAATTATAATTCTATCCAATAGGAATAAAGGCAATAGAGGTAACAGAAAAAATGGTGCAGCACGTTCAATTTTAGAAGCTATAATATTAAGTAATGCCGGTCGTGGTGGTTTTAGCGGCAGTGGTGGTTTTGGAGGAAGTAGTTCAGGTGGCAGCGGCGGATTTGGTGGTGGCTTTGGTGGTGGTGGTTTTGGCGGTGGCGGTGCTTCTGGAGGATGGTAGTTATAACCCCCATTTAAGTACTTAAACTTTACTTAAAGCACAAATATTTTACTGTTTTATAATATAAAAATTCAAATACAACCGTAACTATATTGAAAAAAAAAATAAGTCTGGTTATTTTTATAATGATGATCGTTTTTTCTTGTAAGGAAAAGAAAGACATCATTAACTCGCCAATTTCTGACACTACTAATTATGTATTTGACTATGCCAATATGCTCTCTATAGCAGAAAGAGATTCAATAAATCTTAAAATTCGCCAATTTGAGCTTAAAACTACTAATGAAATTGCTGTAGTTACTAAGGATTCTATTATAGAAAACTTTCTTTTATATTCAGTTAATTTGGCCAATAGGATGGGAATTGGCAAAAAAGATAAGGATAACGGACTTCTAATTTTATTGGTAAAAAACTCCAGACAAGTGAGATTAAACACAGGTATTGGTACCGAAAAAATACTAACCGATGCTATTTGTCAAGATATTACTGATTATAAAATGATACCACAGTTTAAAAATAATGAATTTTATAAAGGAATTGATGATGCCTTAGATGAAATTATCATTCAATGGACAATTGACTAATCTGATAAAAAAATTAAACCTATTAAATGAAATACACTACCTTACCACTTACTGATATAAAAGTGAGCAAAATCTGCTTAGGCACCATGACATTTGGTGAGCAAAATAATGAAGTAGAAGGGCATCAGCAAATGGATTATGCTTTAGCACAAGGAGTCAATTTTTTTGATACCGCAGAACTATATTCCGTTCCGGCCAGGCCTGAGACTTATGGAGCTACCGAAAAAATTATTGGTTCTTGGTTTAAAAAAACAGGAAATAGAGATAAAGTTGTTTTAGCTAGTAAAATTGCTGGTTCAGGACCTTACACTTCGCATATTAGAAATACCGGTTTTTCAAAAGAAGCTATTTCAGAAGCTATAGACAGAAGTTTACAGCGTCTACAAACTGATTACATCGATCTATATCAATTACACTGGCCGGAAAGACCGGTAAATTGTTTTGGACTTAGAGATTTTCCCTATCAATTAGAATCGTCTTGGCAGGATAATTTTGCCGATGTATTGACAACATTAGATGATTTTATAAAACAAGGGAAAATTAGGCATATTGGCCTTTCTAATGAGTCTCCTTGGGGTACCATGCGGTATTTACAAGAATCTAATGTCAAAAACCTACCAAGAATGATTACCATTCAAAATGCGTATTCGTTATTGCATAGAACTTATGAGGCTGGGCTTTCGGAAATATCAATGCGAGAAAATATTGGTCTTTTGGCTTATTCGCCTCTGGCATTTGGAGTGTTAACCGATAAATATTTGAACAACAACACTGAAAATTCTCGTGTCAATCTATTTCCTAGCTTTTGTGGTAGATATACAACAGCACAATCTAAACAAGCAATTAAAAAGTATGCGGCAATTGCCCAAAAACACAATTTGACATTAGCACAACTATCGTTGGCATTTGTAAATCAGTTGCCATTTGTGACTAGTAATATTATTGGGGCTACTAAAATGTCTCAGCTCAAAGAAAATATAGGCAGTATTAATATTGAATTATCTCAAGAAATTATTGATGAAATTAATGCAATCCATACATTGATGCCAAATCCAGCAGCCTAATTCAGTTAGTCGTAAAAAGTCCATCCCCGTTGAGGAGAGGATTTAGTGTTGGGCTAATACCCCAATTTTACCCTCACTCTACCTAACACTTCCTGAGCTACTATTCTAGCTTTATCTGTACCAATGGCTAAGGCAGCATCAATTTCATTGAGGTTATTCATATAATGATTATACAACGCACGTTCTTTAGCGTATTTTGTTATAAGCAACTCAAAAAAAGCTTGTTTGGCATGTCCGTATCCATAATTACCTTGTAGGTAATTGGCTTTCATAGCTGCTATTTGTGCTTCACTGGCAACCAATTTATACAAGGCAAATAAATTACAATTGTCTGGATCTTTTGGTTCCTCAATAGGAGTACTATCGGTTTGAATTTTCATAATTTGCTTCCGCAATTTTTTATCCTCCAAAAATAAATTAATCTCATTCTGACGAGACTTACTCATTTTTTCACCATCAATACCTGGTACCAACATTACATGCTCTTGAATTTTAGCTTCAGGCGGTACTAAGGTATCACCCATTTTATGATTAAAACGATTGGCAACATCTCTACTCATTTCTATATGTTGTAATTGGTCTTTTCCAACAGGAACAATATCGGCATCATACAATAAAATATCGGCAGCCATCAACATTGGATAGGTGAACAACCCCGCATTAACATCTTCTAAACGATCAGCTTTATCTTTAAAACTATGAGCCAACGTCAATCGTTGGTACGGATAAAAACAACTTAAATACCAAGATAATTCTGTTACTTGAGGTACATCACTCTGTCTGTAAAAAACTGTTTTAACAATATCTAAACCAAAAGCCAACCAAGCCGCTGCTGTACTATAGGTGTTTTGTTTAATGAGCTTACCATCTTTAATTTGAGTTAAAGTATGCATGTCAGCAATAAATAAAAACGATTCATTCTTTTGATCGTTCGACATCGCTATAGCCGGAATTATTGCTCCTAATAAGTTACCTAAATGTGGTGTTCCTGTGCTTTGTACTCCCGTTAAAATTCTCGCCATTTATTTTGTGTTTTCTTCTTTCTATTTTTATTAAGTGAGACAAAAACCTGTCTCTGAAGGCAAAAATACATATTTATAATCTCATAATACAAATCTATAAAAGGTATCGTTGGTATTTGGCGTTTACAATTTATTGCTACATTTGGCACATATGAATTTCTTCAAAAATATTTTCCGCCTTTTTTGGCGTCCTTGGTTTTATGGTTGGGTTCTTTTTTCAATATTAGCAGTACTACCTATACTAGTAATAATTATATCTTACGATAGGTTTTACAAAACCTTTTTTAAAATTGCCAGAGTCTGGGGGAAAACCATATTATTTGTAATGGGTTTTAAACCTGTTATTGAAACAGAGCAAGAAATTGACCCTAATAAAAGTTATATGTTTATTGCCAATCATGCTTCATTGATTGATGTGATGCTCATGTTATCTGTAATTAAAAATCCTGGTGTTTTTGTCGGTAAAAAAGAAATTTTAAAAATTCCCGTTTTTGGTTATGTATTTCGAAAAACGAGTATTTGGGTTGATAGAGGTAGTCTTAAAAGTAGAAAAGAAGTATATGCCAGAGCTCAA
>DEIV01000075.1:0-15480 GCA_002352665.1 Flavobacteriaceae bacterium UBA2765 | reverse complement strand
TTTAAGCGAATTTAAAAATGGTGCCTTTCGTTTAGCGATTGAACATCAGATCCCAATAGTACCTATGACCTTTTATGATGTTAAAAAACGTTTTTCCTGGACATTTTTTAGTGGCTGGCCGGGTAAATTACGGGTAAAAATTCATAATTTTATCGACACTAAAGGATTGACATTAGTGGATATGGAAACAACAAAACAAAAGGCGTTTGATATTATTTATAATGAGTTAGTTGATGATATAGAAGAAGCGAGACAAAAAACATAAGTCTACTTTACTAAAATACATAGGACGCAGGTTACGAGTCATAAATAGAATATTAATTAATGAATTTTAGGGATTATTTAAACCTGCCTTGCTCGGCCATCCGGTTCGTCAGCCAGTAATTGGCTCTTCAAAAAAAGTTTCACTAATGAAAAATGAAC
This sequence comes from Flavobacteriaceae bacterium UBA2765, assembly GCA_002352665.1. GTDB lineage: Bacteria > Bacteroidota > Bacteroidia > Flavobacteriales > Flavobacteriaceae > Aureibaculum. Next base: position 15,057 of record DEIV01000075.1, on the reverse strand, counting down.
ATTTAACATATTATAATTCTACCGAAGAAAAATTAAATGTTATTACCCATGCTTTAGGTTTGGTATTAAGTATTGCAGCATTGGTGTTATTGATAATTCACGCAAGTTATAATGGCTCTGCTCGACACATTGTTAGTTTTACCATTTTTGGAGCTAGTTTAATTTTACTGTATTCTGCATCTACTTTTTATCATTATTCTCAACGACCTAAATACCGTAGAAAACTAAATATTTTAGATCATGCTGCTATTTATGTGTTGATTGCAGGTACCTATACTCCTTTTACTTTAATTACACTAAAGGGTGCATTGGGTTGGACTATTTTTGGCATTACTTGGGGTATTGCCTTAATAGGGATTTTCTTTAAATTATTTTATACCGGTAGATTTGATAAAATTTCAACCGCAGCCTACGTAGCTATGGGATGGATCATCATTTTTGCAATAAAACCATTAATAGCAACACTACCTTTGAATGGATTGTATTGGTTAATGGCGGGAGGTATTTTTTATACGGTTGGAGCCATCTTATACAGTATAGAAAAATTAAAATTTAATCATGCTATTTTCCATATTTTTGTATTACTAGGTAGTTTTTCACATTTTATAGCAGTGTATTTTTATGTGTTGCAGCATAATTAAACCTTAATACCCTAAATTTGACAAATAAATTAAGTTATTATACTGCCTCTTTTTGATGCAATAATCTAGTCAATTTTATAGACAGGTCTAACAAAATAATCTTTGCATTCCCATTACGTTCAATATGAAAAATGGCATCATTCAATTCATTAGAAATCTCTAAAATATTACCACTATGTACAAAAGGGGCGAATTTTTCCAAATTGAAGTTAGGCGTAGACGGCTCTAAAAAAACGAGTGCATCAGCTGCATAATTTTTAAGCATGGCTTGCCTGAAAAATTGCAAACAATAATGTAAAAAACTTTTTTGCACTTCTCTTCCTGTTGCCGCAATGGCATCGCTCCAAGCTATTAATTCTTGAATTACGGCAGCATTACCTTTTGCTTTAAAAGCAGTACGTATCCATAAAATAAACCATTTTTCAAACTGCTCTTCATTAGTAGAATGATGTAAAATGTGTATCGCTTTATTCCAGTTACCATCTGCTTGATGGGCAATTTTTACAGCCTCATTTTCTGAAATATGTTCTCTTTCTACTAAAGCATTTTTAATATGATTTTCGCTTAAAGGGTTCAACTTTAATACTTGGCAACGCGATAAAATAGTATTGATAATTTGTTCTTGATTTTCTGTAATCAATAATAAAACCGTTTTTTCCGGAGGTTCTTCGATTAGTTTCAATAATTTATTAGCCGCGGCATTGTTCAATTTTTCAGCCATCCAAATAATCATTACTTTATAATTACCTTCGTACGCTTTTAAGGATAATTTTTTTACAATAGCTTCAGCTTCATCAACCCCAATTTGTCCTTGCTTATTTTCATTACCCAATTGCTGAAACCAGTCCAGCACATCTCCATAAGGATTATTAGCAATAAATCTACGCCATTCTTCTAAAAATAAATCACTTACCGGATGTCTTTTAACCTTATCAGTAGTTGCAACAGGGAAAGCAAAATGCAGATCAGGATGCATTAATTTATTAAGCTTAAGGTTACATGCACTATCACCAGTAATATTTTCTCCGTCAGAATTATTGCATAATATATATTGAGCATAAGCTATGGCCAAAGGTAATGCCCCTGTACCCTTTGGAGCTACCAATAGTTGGGCATGGGGAATACGCCCTTGGTCTACTGAATAAACCAGTTGTTTTTTTACGGTTTCTTGATCTATAATATCTGTAAAAAGCATGTCGCAAATATAATAATATTGACGGTCTATTTTAAATTATAAAAATTTATAAATTCAATGTTACGAATAATAATTATATTTACAGATTAAATAAGAACCCATAGCGGATTCTAATTATGAATTGACATTGAGCTAATTTTAGTCCAATTCCAAATATAACATACAAATATGAGCTGTAATAATTGCTCTACAGATACTAACGGCATTCCAAAAGGATGTAAAAGTAATGGAAATTGTGGTACAGGAAGTTGCGATAAACTAACCGTTTTCGATTGGCTTTCCAACATGACATTACCCAATGGTCAGTCAACTTTTGACATCGTAGAAGTCCGGTTTAAAAACGGAAGGAAACATTTTTTTAAAAATACTAAGAACTTACCTATAGCTATTGGAGATACAGTAGCTGTTGAATCATCACCCGGACATGATATTGGAAATGTCTCCTTAATTGGTGAATTGGTTAAAATCCAAATGCGTAAAAAGGAAATAGGTTTTGATAGTGAAGAGGTAAAACAAGTGTATAGAAAAGCATCGCAAAGAGATATAGATATTTGGCAAACGGCTCGTGAAAAAGAACAAGAAGTTCAACGTCAGTCTCGATTGATTATTTCTAGATTAGGACTTAAAATGAAGCTTTCTGATATTGAGTATCAAGGTGATGGTAATAAAGCCACTTTTTATTATACTGCAGATGATAGGGTAGATTTTCGATTATTGATTAAAGAATTGGCCTCTACTTTTAAAATTCGCATAGAAATGAAACAAGTAGGTTTACGCCAAGAAGCTGCCAGATTAGGTGGTATTGGTTCTTGCGGTAGGGAATTGTGCTGTTCTACTTGGTTGACCGATTTCAGATCTGTAAATACATCATCTGCCAGGTATCAACAATTATCTTTAAATCCGCAAAAATTGGCGGGTCAATGTGGTAAATTAAAATGTTGTTTAAATTACGAATTAGATTCTTATCTGGATGCATTGAAAATTTTCCCAAAAACAGACAAATGGTTACAAACCAATAAGGGAACTGCTATATTTCAAAAAATGGATATTTTTAAAGGTTTATTATGGTATGCCTACAAAGACAATCCTATGCATTGGGTTACCTTAGAGGCAAAACAAGCCAATGAGATAATAGCACTTAATAAAGAAGGTGAAAAAGTTGATAGTTTAGAAATGTATGCTTCTAAATTTGAAGTAACACTTGCAGAAAATAAAACATTTACAAATGTAGTAGGGCAAGATAGCTTAACCCGTTTTGATAAAAATAAGGGTAAGAATAAAAGAAAAAAAAGCAACAGGAATAGGAATAGGAATACTAAAAGAAACTCATCTCGCAAAAATGCGTAACATCATTGCATCCATAATTATTACAATATTCATTACTTCTTGTAGTGATTCACACGTTTACAATAGTTATAAAACTATTTCAGATGGTGCCTGGCATAAAGATTCTGTGGTTAATTTTCAATTTAATCCGATAGATACTATTTCTAAAAATAAGGTGTTTATCAATTTAAGAAATAATAGTAATTATGCTTACAGTAATTTATTTTTAATTGTAGGAATAGATTTTCCTAATAATTATAAAGTTGTAGATACTTTAGAATATGAAATGGCCGATGTAGAAGGTCGGTTTTTAGGTGATGGATTGACAGATCTTAAAGAGAATAAATTAGAATTTAAAACAAATGTTGTTTTTCCTGTAACTGGAACCTATCAAATATCTATTCAACAAGCCATGCGTAAAAGTGGCGAAATTGAAGGTGTTGAACTTTTAAAAGGGGTTACTGATGTGGGATTACAAATTGAAAAAATGAATACCAATGACTAATAAAAAATCAGAAAATACAGCATTTAAAAAAATAACAAAATGGCTTTGGATTACTTTTATTGGCGGTTTTGTTTTTATTGGATTAATGTTTCTATTAGGTTCTTTAGAAGTTTTTGGAGCATTACCAACATTTGAAGATTTAGAAAATCCTGAAAATAATTTAGCAACAGAAGTTATTTCTATAGACGGTAAAACCTTAGGTAAATACTATCAAGAGAATAGAACACCTATTAGATATAAAGATTTACCAGAAAATTTAGTAAAAGCATTAGTTGCAACTGAAGATGTACGTTTTTATGAGCACTCAGGTATCGACTTTTATGGAACAACTAGAGCCGTTATCAAATTGGGTAGAGACGGAGGTGCCAGTACAGTTACACAACAATTAGCAAAATTACTTTTTCATGGCGAAGGCTCAAAAAGTTTACCAAATAGGCTAATGCAAAAAGTAAAAGAGTGGATTATTGCTCTCCGTTTAGAAAGACAATATACCAAACAAGAAATAATTACCATGTATTTTAATAAACAAGGATTCTTGTTTAATGCAGTAGGTATCAGATCTGCAGCACGTATTTATTTTGGTAAAGAACCTAAAGAATTAAAAATGGAAGAAGCTGCTGTATTGGTAGCGATGCTTAAAAACCCAAGACAGTACAATCCACATAGAGAAATTTCAAAAGCTAAATCATTATTACGAAGGAATGTGGTATTGAAACAACTAGAACGAAATGGTGAAATTACAATGAGTCAAAAAGACTCCTTACAAAAATTACCAATGGTTTTAGATTTCTCTCCTGAAGATACCGGTTATGGTGTTGCTACTTATTTTAGAGAATATTTAAGAGGTTTTTTAAAAAGTTGGGTAAAAGATAATACCAAGCCGGATGGTACAGCATATAACATCTACCGCGATGGTTTAAAAATTCATGTCACCTTAGATTCTCGAATGCAAAAATACGCAGAAGAAGCTATGCAGGAGCATATGACCAACTTACAAGGGGTGTTTAACAAACAACAAAAAAAGAATAAAAACGCACCATTTTACGAATTGACAAAGAAAGAAATTGATTATGCCATGAAATCTGCTATGAAACGTTCTAACCGCTATAAGCGGATGAAAAAAGCAGGCGTATCAGATACTGAAATTCAAAAATCTTTTGAAGAAAAAACAGAAATGCGAATATTTTCATGGAAAGGTGAAATAGACACTATTATGTCTCCTTTAGATTCCATTAGATATTATAAACATTTTTTACAATCTGGCTTACTTTCAGTTGAACCTCAAACGGGTCATGTAAAAGCTTGGGTAGGTGGTATCAATTACAAGCACTTTCAATATGATCATGTGAAACAAGGTAAGCGTCAAGTTGGTTCTACTTTTAAACCTTTTGTTTATGCTACTGCCATTAATCAACTACAATTATCTCCTTGCGAAGAACTGTCAAATACTATTTGGACCATCCCCAAAGGAAAATACGGCTTAAATGAAGATTGGGCCCCTGATAATGCAGATCATAAATATGGAGGTTTTAAAACTCTTAAAAATGCATTGGCAACCTCAACAAACGTGGTTACCGCTCAATTAATAGATAAAGTTACCCCTAGAAATGTGGTTAAATTAGCTAAAAATTTGGGTATAGAAAGTGATATTTTAGAAGTGCCTTCCATTGCATTAGGTACGGTAGATTTAACATTATTTGAAATGACTGGTGCCTACAATACTTTTCCTAGCAAGGGTATGTATGTTAAGCCAATAATGGTACTGCGTATTGAAGATAAAAACGGAACAGTTTTAGCAGATTTTACACCCAAAACTAAAGAAGTATTAAGTGAGGAATCTGCCTACACTGTTGTTAATTTATTAGAAGGAGTTACGCAATATGGTTCTGGTGCTCGCTTACGTAGTTCAGCAGGTTCATATCCTGATAGTATTGTATCTGGTTATCCTTATAAATTTAGAAACCCTATCGGAGGTAAAACTGGCACAACACAAAACCAATCTGACGGTTGGTTTATGGGTTTTGTACCAAATTTAACTACAGGCGTTTGGGTTGGCGGGGAGGACAGGGCAATTCATTTTGCTGATATAGGCAGAGGGCAAGGAGCTTCAATGGCACTGCCAATGTGGGCTTTGTTTATGAAAAAATGTTATGCAAATAAAGAACTTGAAATTAGTACCAAAGCATTTCGTAAACCGGCCAGTATGAAGATTGAATTGGATTGCGACAAATACCAAAAAGATGAAGATGGTAATGACGATGCAACAATAGAAGATCCTGAATTTTAAATTATAGTATTATTTGCATCAAAGCTGCCTGTTCTACTTAAGAAAATACTAATGGGATTTCAATAAATTATTATTACCGCTGCTAGTGTCAAACATGTTGCAGTACGGTTAAAATCTAAAAAACCAAAGTTTTGAAGCCTGTTTGGACACCTACTAAAAAAATTATTGAGCAAAGCAACATTTATACAATGATGCAAAAACATGGCTTTAATAATTATATTGATTTTTGGAAGTGGTCAGTTCAAAATAAAAACGATTTTTGGGCAGAGACTATTCTTCAATTAGGCATTAAACTTAAAAATCCTTTTTCTACTGTTTTAGACATTTCAAAAGGTGTTGAAAATCCACAATGGCTTAAAGATGCAAAATTGAATATTGTAGATAGTTGCTTTCAAAATAAGGATAGTGCTATTGCCCTTATTTATCAAGAAGAAGATAGTCAACTACAACATGTTACACAAATAAAATTAGAAAATTTAGTCAATCAAATTGCCAATAGTTTAATTGATTTAAATATAGAACAAGGGGATACTATTGCCATTGATATGCCTATGACTCTTGAAGCAGTTGCCATATATTTAGCGGCTATAAAAGCTGGGGTTCTAGTAGCAACTATTGCTGATAGTTTTACCTCTAATGAAATAGCTATCCGATTAAAAATTACCAAACCAAAATTAATTTTTACTCAAGATGTTTTACCAAGAGCAGGGAAGGTATTGCCTTTATATAAAAAAGTAATTGATGCTGATGCTCCAAAAGCTATAGTAATTAAAGCTTCTGATCAAAAAATAGATCTTAGATCTAAAGATAGCTATTGGACCGATTTTTTATCAGAAAACATTTCTTTTAAAAGCGTAAGTCAACAGCCAGAAGATATCATTACCATTTTGTTCTCTTCAGGAACTACCGGAGAACCTAAAGCGATTCCTTGGACGCATACTACGCCTATTAAAGGAGCTTCTGACGGTTACTATCATCATAATATTCAACAAAACGATGTGGTTTGCTGGCCAACCAATTTAGGTTGGATGATGGGGCCATGGCTTATTTTTGCAGCTTTAATCAATAAAGCGAGTATTGCTTTGTATTATGGAGCACCATTAAACAAAGCCTTTGGTGAATTTGTTCAAAATGCCAAAGTTACCATGTTGGGTGTAGTACCAAGTATTGTAAAACATTGGATGAAAACACAATGCAATGAGAATTTAGATTGGAATGCCATAAAATGCTTTAGTTCAACAGGAGAAGTATCGAATCCTTTAGAAATGGAATATTTAATGCAATTGGCCAATAATAAACCTGTAATTGAATACTGCGGTGGTACTGAAATTGGCGGTGGTTATGTAACCAGCACTATGGTTCAACCCAATATAGCCAGCACATTTTCTACACAAGCATTGGGGGGTGAATTTATCCTGTTAGACGATGAGGCTCAACCTGCTGACAAAGGCGAATTATTTTTAATACCTCCAATTTTAGGCTTATCTAATTCATTATTGAATAGAAACCATCAGGAGGTGTATTTTAAAGGAACTCCAACATATAAAGGTCAAAAATTACGTCGTCATGGCGATCAATTGCAACGTTTAGATAATGGCTATTATAAGGCCCAAGGACGTGTTGATGATGCCATGAATTTAGGTGGTATTAAAGTAAGTTCCGTACAAATTGAATTGCTGATTAATCGATTGGATTTTATAAAAGAATCGGCTGCTATTGCTGTTTCTCCTAAAGATGGAGGGCCTGGTTTATTGGTTATTTATTATGTAGAAAATTTAGATGATATAACAATAGATGAAAGACTAAAAGCTACAAATACCATCATAAAAAAAGAATTGAACCCTCTTTTTAAAGTCTCAGATTTGGTAAAAATTGAGATTTTACCAAGGACAGCATCCGGTAAAGTAATGCGAAGAAAATTGAGAGACTTGTATGAAGGAAATTCCATCCCCAACCCTTCCTCAAGGGAAGGAAGTAAATTAAACTAAAATATAAAACATGAACATTATATCTTACAACGTAAATGGCATAAGAGCCGCACTAAAAAAAGGATTTGCAACTTGGTTACAAGCCGCTGACCCCGACGTTATTTGTATTCAAGAAACCAAAGCCCATAAAGATCAATTAGACCTGGAAATTTTTGAACAAGCAGGATATCCGTTTCACTATTGGTTTTCAGCTCAAAAAAAGGGTTATAGCAGTGTGGCTATTTTGTCTAAAATTAAACCGAAGCATGTTGAATATGGTACAGGTATTGAAACAATGGATTTTGAGGGTAGAAATTTACGCTTAGATTTTGATGATATGTCTGTAATGAGTTTATACTTGCCTTCGGGTACAAATGATCTTAGATTGAATTTTAAATTCAATTATATGGATGAATTTCAAGACTATATCAATCAACTTAAAAAAGAAATACCTAACTTAGTTATCTGTGGAGATTACAATATTTGCCATGAAGAAATTGATATTCATAATCCAAAAATGAAAGGCGTTTCAGGTTTTTTACCAGTAGAAAGAACATGGATTGGCAAGTTTATTGATAGTGGTTTTATAGATAGTTTTAGGCATTTTAATCCAGAGCCACATCATTATAGTTGGTGGAGTTATAGGGCCAATGCCAGAAATAATAATAAAGGTTGGCGAATAGATTATTGTATGGTTGCTGAACCGCTTAAAAAAAGTTTAAAAAGAGCTTATATATTACCGGAAGCCAAACATTCTGACCATTGTCCAATTGGGGTTGAGATAGTGTAGTAGGATTAGGTTTTAAAATGACATTTAGTGAGTTTTGTTATTGCATCATAAATAATAGCAAATAATTAATAATAAAAAATTTAGTAAATATGAAAAAAATAGCATTATTTATCCTAACCATAACTATAATGACTTCTTGTGTTTCTAAAAAAATTTATACCGAACTAGAAGAAAAATACGATAAACTAAGAGGTAATAATGAAGTCTTATTTAGTGAAAATCAAGATTTAATTGACCAAAAAAAGGCCTTACAAGAAAGTAAGCTCAAATTACAATCAGAAATCGATCAATTGGCATCTGACAAAGACAGAATTACTAACGCAGTAGATCAATTGGAAGAAAAGAAAAGAAAATTAGAAGTGGAATATGAAAATCTGTCAAATTTAAGCGAGCAACAACTTTCTGAAAAGGCAGAAGAGAATAGAAAGCTATTGGTTCAATTACAAGAAAAAGAATCTAAATTAGCTTCAGAAAGTGAGCGATTAGAAAAACTACAAAGCGAATTGAACGAACGTTCTGCTCGTGTAGACCAATTAGAAGGTTTAATTGCATCGAAAGAAGCTGCTATGCAACGTTTAAAAGATGCTGTTTCAGCCGCATTACAAGGTTTTGAGGGTAAAGGATTAACTGTAGAACGCAAAAACGGAAAAGTTTATGTATCAATGGAAAACAAGTTATTGTTTAGCTCAGGTAGCTGGGCGGTTAATGGTGAAGGGCAAAGAGCAGTGGTGAATTTAGCTAATGTATTGTCAAATAATCCTGATATTGATGTATTGATAGAAGGACATACAGATAATGTGCCTTATGGTGGCAAAGGTGTACTGATTGACAATTGGGATCTCTCTACCAAACGTGCCACAGCTATAGTCCGTATTTTGGTGAATAACAATGTGAGTGCAGAGCAGATTACAGCTGCAGGTAGAAGTAAATTTATGCCTGTAGCCAGTAATGCTTCATCTTCAGGAAAAGCGAAAAATAGACGTATAGAAATTATTTTAGCTCCTAATTTAGATGCTATTAATGATTTATTAACAGAGTAAAATTTAATACTTTAATTTTGAGAAGGGTAAAGGTTTTAGCCAAATTTTATAAAAGTACTTTTCTTATAAGTTTTAGTTTTTTTATTCTTTTACTATTTTTTTTAAACTTTCAATCGGAAGATGATAAACCTATCTTGTATTTTTCCCCATTCGCCTTTTTATTTGGTAGCATGTTGGGGCTTTTGACGATTCTACTATTAAAAGAAACCTATAAAAATAAAGATTATTTATTCTATTTTAATTGTAATTTATCTAAGTTGCAACTATACGGTTTTAGTGTATTTGTCAATCTATCGATAACTTTTATTTTAATCCTTATTTTTAGATGAAAAATATATTAGAAGTTGATAGTATTGAAAAATCTTATGATTTTAAAATTATTTTATCAGATGTTTATTTGAAATGTGAAACAGGAGATATTATAGGGATATTAGGTAGAAATGGCACGGGTAAATCAACCTTACTTAAGATTATCTACGGTATTTTACCAGCAGAACATAAATTTGTAAGAATTAATTATCAAATTAGACGAAAAGCTTATAAATATAAAAATGAAATTTCGTATTTACCTCAAGATAATTTTATACCGAAAAATTTTAAAGTTTCAAAGGTTATCAGTTTATTTTTGAATAAGAATAGCATTACCACTTTCTATGAAGATGTTTTTATACAACAAATCTATAATCAAAAAGTTAATCAACTTTCAGGAGGGGAACTAAGATATTTAGAAATTAAACTGATTTTGTTTTCCGAATCAAAATTTGTGCTTTTAGATGAACCATACAATGGAATATCTCCAATAATGATGAATTCCATAAATGACTTGATTTTAAAATATTCTAAATACAAAGGAATTATACTTACAGATCATAATTATAATAATGTATTAAAAGTCGCCAATCAACTGTATTTGATAAATGATTGTTCCACTAAAAAATTAAAAAACAAACAAGAATTAATACATTTAGGGTACTTAAAAGAAGGGATGCTATAGCAAAAACCCTTTAAAATATATATTTAAAGGGTTTAACCATTTTAATAATTTCTGTATTAATTATACCTCGATACCTTTCATCATTTTATTCCAATATAAATAAGGCAATAAATATTTTTTAAGTATCCATAGTCTCCAATGTTCTTTAGAAGAATCACTAACCATCATTGGAAATTGTTTTAATTTAGGATCTGGTGTAAAATTTTTATCGTAATCAAACTCTGCCAATATCATTTTGCCATAACCAGTGACTAATGGACATGATGTATATCCATTATATTCTTTATTAGACAAGGCATCAGATTCCATTAGTTTTAAAATATTTGCTACCGCCACAGGAGCCTGTTTTCTAATAGCAGCTCCAGTTTTAGATGTAGGTAAGTTTGAAGCATCTCCAAAACTAAAAATATTAGCGTATTTGGTGTGCTGCATCGTTTTAGAATCTACACTTATCCATCCTGTATCTGCAGCTAAAGGAGAATTTCTTATAAAATCAGGTGCAGATTGAGGTGGTGCTAAGTGCATCATATCAAAATGGATACCATAAAAATCTCCATCTTTAGTTACCTTAACGTCCTTATAATTGTGTTGAATTTCTTTGTCAAGAGAACTTTCATCTCCATCTGCTAAAGTAACACAACCCCCTGCTGTAAGATCCTTTTCTATCTGATACCATGCTATTTTCTTATCTGCATCTACTTTAACTAATTTGTGGAAAAAACGAACATTTATATCCTTTCTATCAACAACATTCATAAGAGCACTAGCTATTACTTTTACACCAAAAATACTAGGCGAAGGCAGAGCGAATAATATATCCGTTTTATCTCTAACTCCTTTTTTTCTAAAATAATCATCTGCTAAGTACATTATTTTCTGCGGAGCTCCTCCACACTTAATAGGCGTTGCTGGCTGAGTAAAAAGTGCGGTTCCTCCATTAAAATTCTTAAGTGTTTCCCATGTGTGTTTAGGGTTTGTATAATTGCTACACACCACGCCTTTGTCCATAGCTTCCTGTAAACCATCCACTAATTCAGGAGCAATTTTTATACCTGGAACCGCTACCAAATAATCATATGTAAAATCGTTACCCTTTTTGGTGGTTACTTTATTATTATCAGGGTCAAATTTATCAGCATATTCTTTAATCCAATCTGCTCCTTTAGGCATTACAGAAGCCATTGGTCTACCCGTTTTATCGAAATCATAAGTATTGGCACCTACTAAGGTCCAAGCTGGTTGGTAGTAATGAATATCTGCAGGTTCAATAATACCCACTTCAATTTTTGGATTCTTTTTCAGTAATTGTGATGCTGCCATTATCCCGGCGGTACCACCTCCAACGACAAGAACTTGATAATGTTTTGACATATTTAAATTATTATAAGTTAGATTGAGTTCGAAAAATTACAATAAATTTATAAATATTCTGTAACTTTTGTTACACACTGTTAAGGGTTGGTAAAAAAGGCATCCAGAAGATGCCTTATAAAAATTAATTTTTATTTACTTTTTAGCCTTTAAGGTATTCATTCCTGTTGCTAGCCATATTGGGCAGGTACCTGCAAAAGCCGTCAAAACCATAATTGCAGCTACGGCATAAAGAACATAATCCCATGGACTTGCCACTTGATGAGTATAAGCCGCCCAAATTGCAACCGCAGCAATTATAAAACGAACTATTTTATCCATACTTCCAACATTTTTTTTCATAATTGTAAAATTTTAGATTGAATTTCAAATGTAATACTTTAGTTTATCGATAGCTGTGATTATTGTCACAACTCTATCTATTTAATTAAAATCTTTATTAATCTCTGTGATAATTCAATTTTACCATCATTCTCCAATTTCTTTAACAATCTTGAAATAACCTCTCTAGAGGAACCTAATTCCTTGGCAATTTCTTGATGTGAATGCTTTATCTCTGTCGTGTTTTTTATACTGGCTTCTTTTAATAAATATTCTTCTAAACGTTTTTCTTTATTTGAAAAAGTTAAGATTTTAATCATATCAATAACTTCTTCAAATTTTCCATTGAATAATTCGTATACAAATATATTCCATTGCGGAAAATTTTTTCTTAATTGTGTCAATTTAGCTATTGGAATCAAAACAAGTAATACATCTTCTTCTACAACCCCTTTAACCGTTATTTTTTCATCTTTTTCAGCGGCCATTATCGACATAATACAGCTCTCTCCAGGTTCAATATAATATAGTAGTACTTCGTTGCCACTTTCATCTTCTTTATAAATTTTTATCAATCCTGACATTAATAGTGGAATCACTTTTACATAAGAATCCTCTTTTAAGATAATGGTGTCTTTGTTAAATTCTTGTATAATACTTATACTTTCAATTTCTTGAAGTAAGGCTTTTGATGAAGCCAATTGTGGGAAAACATTTTTAAGTATATTACTAACAGGCATATTCATTCTAATTGCTAATACCTATGCAAATTACAAAAAATGAGTGATTCAATACAGACAATAATCAATATTATTCTTTTTTACTTAATACTGAATAACTTTAAATACTACTGTAAAAATAAATTAGTATAGCTATAGTAAACATCGAATAAACATCAATAGATTTCTTATATTTTCTATATATTTGAGCATATTTTATAAAAGATTAAATGAAGAACAAGGTACAGCTTATAACTTATGTTGATCGATTAACAGGCGGTGGATTAAAAATATTACAAAATTTACTAGAAGGAGAATTTAAAGAAGTATTCGGAGGGGTACATTTATTGCCTTTTTTTTATCCTATTGATGGGACAGATACTGGTTTTGACCCTATTAATCACACGCAGGTTGATTCTCGTATCGGCTCGTGGGAAGACATTCGGTCATTGAGTAGTACAATAGACATTATGGGGGATGTTATTGTCAATCACATATCTGCTCAGTCACCACAATTTCTCAATTATTTAGAACATGGTGAAGAATCATCATTTTCAGATTTGTTTCTCACTTTAGATAAAGTTTTTCCTAAAGGTGTGAATGAAAAAGAATTATTGAAAGTTTACCGCCCTCGTCCGGGCTTTCCTTTTACAGAAATCTCTTTAAATGACGGTTCAAAAAAATTGTTCTGGACCACTTTCACTTCCAATCAAATTGATATTGACGTTCAAAGTTATGTGGGGAAAGCTTATCTGAATTCTATACTTCAACAATTTCATGAGTCTGGTATCAATATGATACGGTTGGATGCAGCAGGTTATGCTATTAAAAAAACAGGAACAACTTGTTTTATGATTCCTGAAACTTTTGACTTTATTAATTGGTTTAGAGAAAAAGCATCATCATATGGAATGGAAGTTTTAGTAGAGATTCATTCCTACTATAAAAAGCAAATTGAAATAGCTCGACAGGTAGATTGGGTTTATGATTTTGCCTTACCCCCACTTATCCTTCATGCAATTTTTAACCATACTTCAGAATATTTGAAAAAATGGCTTGAAATAAGCCCCCGAAATGCTATCACCGTACTAGATACGCATGATGGAATTGGAGTGATGGATGTAGGAGGTTCTGAAGGGCAACCGGGATTGCTACCAGAAAAAGATATTGATGCGTTGGTAGAACGAATACATAAAAACAGTAAGGGGCAAAGCCGACAAGCTACTGGAGCAGCAGCATCTAATCTAGACCTTTATCAGGTAAACTGTACCTATTTCGATGCACTCGCACAAAATGAAGATCACTATCTTTTGGCACGTGTTATCCAATTTTTTGCTCCTGGAGTTCCGCAAGTTTATTATACAGGGTTGTTGGCAGAACCAAATGATATGGAGTTACTTGCAAAAACTAAAGTTGGTAGAGATATTAACCGTCATTATTTCTCGAATGGAGAATTAATAGGTGCAAAAAAAAGACCAGTTGTACAGAAATTATTGAAACTTATTAAATTCAGAAATTCTCATTCCGCTTTTGACGGAGAATTTTTATTAAAATCTACTTCACAAGAGTCGCTCATTATTAAATGGAAAAATGAAGAAGATTGGGCAAAGATTGAAGTTGATTTTAGTAGTTTATCTTATAACCTTAGTTCAACATAACCTGACGCTAAAAGTTCATTGCGTTTTTCTTATATGAGGCATGTTTTTGAAGCACTATTTGCTTATGTTTATTCTATTCTGGAGTTTCTTAATTAAAACTAACGCTATAATACCTCCACTAAAAGACACTAATAAACTTTGTTTAAAGAGTTAATGGCAAATTCATCCATCGACTCTCTACTCAGATTTCTTTCATTGGCGGTGTCCTGGGCAAACGAGCCCATTAAGCGACCCGTGTAGGCG
>DEIV01000044.1:167047-206813 GCA_002352665.1 Flavobacteriaceae bacterium UBA2765 | reverse complement strand
TTTATGCCTAAAGTAAATTGATGATAACCTCCATTTTGAAAAGTAATATCTCCTAGTTGATGTGTATAAGTGTATGAGATTAAGTATCTGTCCAATTCTAATCCAAGAATTGGGGTTATCTGACTTAAAGCTTGGGTATCATTACTATCCAAACTTCTTCTGTAGGATAATGCTAGAAAACCTCTTTTATTTTCACCAAATGTTTTATATAATTTAGTATTTATATCTACTAATTTTTCTTTAGTTCTACCAAAATATTGAAGCATGATAGAAGGTTCAATTTGAAAATTTTTACCCCAACCAAAAAAGTAACCAGCATTTAGCAAATATCGTCTTAAATTAATATTTCGATAATCCCTATTTTCAGAATCCTGAGCATTTAACAATATGTTTTTTGCTGTAAAATAGATAAATCCGTCAAGGTTATGATAGGCAATACTGAAATCGGCATTGAAGTAACTATCAGATTCAACAATTTGAGAGATAACAGGATCTGGTATTGTAAAAGCTCGTTGGTCTACACTATTTTGAATATAGGAAGCCGACAGTGCAAATGATAATTGATCCAACGCTTCATCTCTACCAAAATTGAGATGATACCCATATGTTGCTTGGATTCCTAACTGCGAATGAAATCCGTTTTTATCGTTAAAGATAATAGCTCCTAATGCTGTTTTTTCTCCAAATCGATTATTAAAACTTATGGTTTGTAAAGAAGGTGCATCAGTATTATCTGACCATTGTTGACGGTGGGTTAACCGGAGTTTTCCACTATTACCAATTCCTGCAGCACTGGGATGTACCAAAAATATATTATCTGATAAATAATCAGAATAAATTGGTAAGGTACCTTGTGCTTCCACTACATTTTTAACCAGTAAAAACCCTAAAACGATAAGAACTATTTTAAAACTCTTCATTATATCTATCTTCTAATTAAACTAAAATGTCCTTTCGTGTATTTACCATTATTCAAAGTAATTATATACCAATAATCACTATTTGGCATAGGATTGCCCATATAATTCCCATCCCATCCTTGTGAAGTTGTAGTAAACTGTTTTAATAATTTACCATAACGATCAAAAATTTGAATGTATTCAATCTGATTATCTGTATCTATAACCTGCCAATAATCATTAGTACCATCATTATTTGGTGTAAAAAAGTTTGGAATATCATTTGTCTGTGGTGCTAAATCATCTTCCGTTGTAAAACTTGTCTCTGTACAGCTTACGGCATTTCCTACTGTATTATATGCAATTACCGTTACGTAATACGTTTGGTTTTCTGCAAAGTCTAATGGATTGTAAGTAGTGGTTGCTCCGCCAAGAATATTCTCGTTGTTTAAAAAATCAGTTCCCCCTGAGCTTGTTCCAACACTTAGGTAATACCCATCTGCATTGGTAACTGCTGTCCAAGTTAAATCTGTACTTATAGAAACTCCTGTAATACCATCTACTGGGCTCGTCAAACTTGTACAATCTGGAACAGTCGCTACTATCTCAGTTGTAAAACTTGTCTCTGTACAGCTTACGGCATTTCCTACTGTATTATATGCAATTACCGTTACGTAATACGTTTGGTTTTCTGCAAAGTCTAATGGATTGTAAGTAGTGGTTGCTCCGCCAAGAACATTCTCGTTGTTTAAAAAATCAGTTCCCCCTGAGCTTGTTCCAACACTTAGGTAATACCCATCTGCATTGGTAACGGCTGTCCAAGTTAAATCTGTACTTATAGAAACTCCTGTAATACCATCTACTGGGCTCGTCAAACTTGTACAATCTGGAACAGTCGCTACTATCTCAGTTGTAAAACTTGTCTCTGTACAGCTTACGGCATTTCCTACTGTATTATATGCAATTACCGTTACGTAATACGTTTGGTTTTCTGCAAAGTCTAATGGATTGTAAGTAGTGGTTGCTCCACCAAGAATATTCTCGTTGTTTAAAAAATCAGTTCCCCTTGAGCTTGTTCCAACACTTAGGTAATACCCATCTGCATTGGTAACTGCTGTCCAAGTTAAATCGGAAGTAATCAGGACATTGGCAACTCCATTTGATGGATTGGTTAGTGTTGTACAGTTGGGGACAGTAATACAAGCGGCATCTTTCCCACCATCAATTATCGTCCATCCATCATTATTGATCATATTTGTTCTTGCAATTTCTCCATTACAATAAGTGCTATTTCCGCCACTAAACATTACGTTGGGGTTCAAAATTTGTGAATTCCAGCTTATAAGCAAAGCATCATAATTAGCCGAAGAGAGTTTTATATTTGCAAACATTTCTTCGGCACCATTGGTTCCTGAAGAAACTACTAAACCTTCTACGTTCCAATTTTCTAAATTTTGGTCAAAATTTATTGCACCCTTAAACATAAAAGACATTTCTGTTACTTTTGACGTTTTCCAGATTCCAATAGGTTGATTGAATTTTTCAGCATTCCAAAACATTGCGAACATATTGGTAACATTATTTGTTGTCCAACCTGTAATATCTTTATCAAAAGCTTTGGCAAAACTAAACATATAGCTCATACCTGTAACTTTTGTTGTTATCCAATTACTTATATTTCCATTAAATGCTTCAGCCCCATTGAACATGCCTGACATGGTTGTAACTTCTGAGGTATTCCAATCTAAGTCTTTACTAAAAGCTTTAGCTTGGCTAAACATATTTAGCATGGAAGTAACCTTTGATGTATCCCAATTTAATTCTTTATTAAAAAAAGAAGCACTGGCAAACATAGCTGACATATTTGTAATATTATCGACTTTCCATCCACTTATATCTTGATTAAAAACGGAACAACCTGCAAACATTGAAGATAAATCTGTAACCCCTGAAAGAATAGGATTGTCAGAAGCTTGTCCTGCCAAATTTGCGCAACCCTTAAATGCTGAAGCCATTGAAGTCCAAGGTTGATTTCCCCATTGGTCTATAGATATTATTTTGTCTTTGTCGCCAGCATTATTAAAATATATACGAGGAAAAGTATTGCTAATTCTTATCTCATATTCTCCTGCTGTTGTATAGGGATGGGTTGCATCGCCAGTATAAATGGTATTATCTGTACTGCCATCTCCCCAATCTACGGTATAGTTATAGGTTTCAGTTGGAAAAGTTGGTATGGTGATACTTTCATTTAGATTGGTGGTTTTCCATGTGGTTACAAAATCGTCTAAGGGGTTTGAAACATTTGTAATGTTTAGTGTGATTTCATTTCTTTTGATAGTAAGACCCGTTACAATATCGCTGGTTACCTCACAATGGTATATGCCAGCATCAGATAGTTGAAGATTAGTTAAGCTTAAGGTGGCATTAGTTGCTCCTGAAATTAGAGCACCATCTTTGTACCATTGGTAATTATTCTGACTACCACTACAATTGGTGACCATGGTCGTATTGTCTCCTATATTTCGATTTCTTGTTTCTAGGGCATCTACTTTAGCCTGTGGGGAATCTCTAAACAATGAAATATTGGCAGTGTAACTATTGAATTCATTTTCAAAATCACCAAATTGAAATTTATTATTATCAATGAGCAATTGAGTGGTTATACCTGTGAAATTAGGGATGACTCCTGTAAATTGATTGTTGTTTATATGAAAAACATCTAGGTTCGGTAGCAAAGCAAGACCCGCAGGAATGCTTCCATCTAAATTATTCTGACCAAGAAACAATGAAAGTAATTCTGTTAGATTAGTGATGTTTGTAGCCGGAATATTTCCATCTAAATTATTATCACTTAAATTTAATACCCTTAAAATGTTTAAATTCCATAATTCTTCAGGTATTTGTCCTGTTAATCCACAATTGCTAATGCTTATGCTGGCTAAGTTAGTAGCCATATTTCCGAACTCAGCAGGAATTGAACCTCCTAAATTAGGGTTGTTTCGTAATAAAAATCGTTGCAGATTGCCTAGTTTATCTACATCTGTAGAAATTCCTCCTGTTAAAAGGTTATCATTCAATTCAAGTATTTCTAGCTTTGTTAAATCGTATATTTCTGGAATAATAGTACCTGAAATTTGATTATGACTTAAATCTAAGACATTAAGGTTGGTCAAATCTTTAATCTTGGCAGGAAGTATACCTGTAAGATTATTACCAACAAATTGCGATTGCGTTAAGTTAATTTCAGTTACCGTATTATTAGGACAGTCTACGGTTACACCAAACCAATCTTCTACCGGTGCTGCCGTGTTCCAGTTGGTGTTGTCTGTCCAATTTGCACCATCTAAATTATTGTATAAAGCCATTAAGGCATCTCTTTCAGATTGTGGTACTGAGCAGGATAAAGCATCACACTCCGCTTGGGTTGTTGCAAAATTTGAAGTGGCATCAATAGTTGTCCAATTGGTTGTACTAAAGGCTTTATCATCAACAAAAATACAAGTTAACTTTGGGGTGTTATTAGTATTGAATGTTGTAACATTAGTATTATTTCCGTTTTTTATGTTTAAGGAGGTTAATTCTGGATTATTCCCACCAAATAATTCTATAAAAATATTTTGTGTACTTAGATCTAAGTTAGTAATGTCCGTATTTTGACAATTCAATTTTTGAAGTTGAAGATTGTTACTGAAATCTAGCAATGAAAGACCACTATTATTGTTGCACTCAAGAGTTTCTAACAATGGGTTTTGAGATAAATCTAAACTTGTAAGTCCGTTTTTATATGCCCAAAGTTGTTTTAAAGCCGTGTTTTGGGTGAGATTAATAATTCCTAAAGGATTATCTCCACATGAGAATATCTCTAAAGCGGTATTGGTTGTAATGTCAATAGTAGATAAGTCACCGCTATGACACCAAAATTTAGTTAAGTTCAGAAGTCCGGTGACATTAACATTCGTTAAAGAGGGGTTATTATGGATAGAAAACCAGTTTAAATTAGACATATGACTTACGTCTAATGTTGTTAAATTATTGTAATAACAATCTAAATCGGTTACCTGATTATTTTGACTAATATTTAGTGATGTAAGGTTGTAATTTTGGTTACAATCAATATCTGTCAAAGAAATGTTTGTACTAAGATCTAAACTTGTTATGTCATTTTTTGAACAATCAATATTTGTTAACGCTGTATTGTTACTAACATCTAAACTAGTCAGTAAGTTATCTCTACAAATAAGTTGAGTTAAAGCAAGAAAATCTTCAATACCTGTTAAATCGGCTATGGCTTTATTGGATACCGTTAAGCTTGTTAGTGTATTGATGTTCGCGGTTAGTACATAATCATCTAATGGTCCGCTATCATAACCTAAATCAATAAGTGCTTGTTCAAAATTATCGTCTGGCACATAGGTTTGTGCAACTGCTGTACAACCCGTATTACCACCATCGGTAATTATCCACTTACTTTCCAATGTAGTATGAGCGGTTATTGATGCTGGTGAGCAATATGTACTATTTCCTCCACTAAAAAGAACACCTGCATTTACGTTTTGAGCAGCCCAGCTAATGAGTAATTTTTCGTAATTGATTGTTGACAAGGTTACACCATCAAACATATTACGTGCACCTTTTGAAATACCTGTAGCTGTTAACCCCTCAACATTCCAATTCTCGAGGTTTTGATCAAAATTAACAGCCCCGTCAAACATATACCCCATATTAGTTACCCTCTCAGTCTTCCAACCTTCTATATTTTTACTAAAGGCAGTTGCATCCCTAAACATAGCTTCCATATTGGTTACAGATGTTGTGACCCAGTTTGAAATATTTCCATCAAAATTAGTAGCCCCATCAAACATTTGCTCCATACTTTGAACAGAACTTACATCCCAACCATTCAAATCTTTAGTAAATGCAACAGCATCTTTAAACATTCTAAACATAGTTGTAACTGACCCTACTTCCCAATCATTTAAATCTTTGTCAAATATGGTGGCACCTTCAAACATATATGCCGTTTTCTGTAAACTAGTAGTAGTCCACCCACCAATATCTCTGTTAAAGTTTATCGCATCAGCAAACATTATATTCATGTTTGTTACTTTCGAAACATCCCAATTATCTATATTTCCGTTGAAATTAGTTGCTCCATTAAACATATCAGACATATAATCAACATTTGAAACATCTAAATTTGATAAATCTTGATCAAATGCAATACAATCTCGAAACATGCTATCTGTATTTGTTACATTACTAAAATCCCAATTCAAAAAATCTTGATTGAATCTACTTGCACCTCTAAATACATATTTCATTTCGCTAACTCCAGTAATATTCCAATTTCCAATATTTTTATCGAATGCAATTGCATCATTAAACATACCATTCATTTTGGTTAATGCTGTAGTTGTCCAAGCACCAATGGGTTGATCAAATAGATCTGTTTTCTGAAACATATATTCCATATCTTGCACATTTTCAACATCCCAATTGGTAATGTTTCCATTAAAATTTTTGGCATTTGAAAACATAGATCTCATATTTTTTACTTCCCTTGTCTCCCAAGGTAAATCTTGATGGAATTTTTTGGCAAGTAAAAACATACCTGACATATCGGTTACTTTAGCTGTATCCCAACTACCTATATTTTGATCAAAAATTACACATAGAGTAAATAGGTTAGCCATGCTATTTACGTTTGAAGTAACCCAACCACCAATATTTTGGTTAAAAGTTGAGCAACCATAGAACATACTTTGCATACTTTTTACATTGGTAAGATTAGGGTTGTCAGAAGCTTGACCTGCAAGATTAATACATTCATAAAATGCCCATGCCATTGAAGCCCACAGGTTGTTTCCCCATTTATCTATGCTTATTATTTTTTCTTTATTGGGGTCACTAGAGCTATAGAAATAAATACGAGGGAAAAGGCCAGTAATACTTACGGTATGGTCTCCTGTGATTGCATAAGCATGGGTAGCATCACCTGTTTCACCTGTTGTAATATTACCATCACCCCAGTCTACGGTGTAGTTATAGGTTTCAGTTGAATATGTGGGTATTGTAATGCTTTCACCTGCGGTTGTGGTTTTCCATGTAGTTATAAATTGTGCAGATACATTACTACTACTTAGAAAGAATGCAATAATGAAAGTTAGCGTAAGGCTAAACTTTATAGGTTGCTTATAAGCGGTTAGATTCATAGTTGGGTAATTTTACTATTGACAAAGGCAGCAATTTCTTTTTGGTCATAAATGGGTATTGCTACTGAATTGATTATGACCTTTTTCTTCTGGCTCTTTAGTTTTAAAAAACCATTAAAAGATTTTGAATTCATTTGAATGTCACTAATATCTTTAAAACGGTAGAAAGGTTTGTCTTTTGATGTAAGTAGTCTTATTCCGTTATCATCCAACTCAATAACTGGTGTTTCCGGGTTTTTGTGAAGCTTATAGATCTTAACCACACCAATTATTATTATTGGGAAAACTTGCCATGCAAAATATTTTACAAGAGTATATCCGAATATTACGAGACCAACACAAAGTGTAAGAACAAGATACCAAAGCAATACATTTTCTTTTTGATAATAGGTCTGGGTCATTTTATTCAAGCCTTTAGATGATACAGTTAATCTGTATTTAAGGTTAGTTATTACCATAATAGCTACTTGTATGAAGAGTTGAATGAGGTGTGATTTAAAAGTGCAATTTTTAATTAACAATACACTAAACCTTTTCTTTTCATAGACAACTTTCCCTGTAGTTCAAATCTCCATACCGTTGATCTTTGTATCAACCAATAACAAACCCTAATAAAACTGCAAAAGTAGTTGAATATTGTTTTTGAAAGATGTTCGATTTATAAGTGCAGTAGTGTAGTTTATATTCGCACAATTCTTTTTTTAATTATCAAGAAATAATGCTTTGATCTCAGCTTTACGCCTTAAGGAAATGGGAATGGATAAATTATCATTTAAAATAATGGAGTCATTTTTCAAACCTGTTATGTGTATTTTATTGACCAAATATGATTGGTGCGTTCTAATAAATGAATAATCTGATAATAAATCTTGAAAATATTTTAAATTTTTTGAAGCTAAAATACTAATGTCTACAGTGAAAATTGTAGTATAAGAACCTTCTGATTGGCAATACAAAATTTTATCAATCTCAACGAAATGCATTTTATTGGTGGTTTTAATAACAATTTTTGGTGTTTCGGCATTTTGATTATGGTCTAAATTTTTTAATAATTGTTTAAGCTCATTTTCAGAATGAATTGTAGATTTGGCTTTATTAAGTGCAGATTTTAGCTCATCTGGGTCAATAGGTTTTAGTAAGTAATCAATGGCATTAAATTTAAAAGCTTTTATTGCGTATTGATTATAAGCGGTAATAAAAATAAGTTTAAAATCTATTTTTGATAGCTGGTCAATTAAAGTAAAACCTGTTCCATCTTCTAATTCAATATCTAAAAGTACAAGATCGGGATTGGTTTCAGCAATTACTTTTTTACCTTGGGCAATAGAAGGTGCTTCACCCACAACTATATATTCAGAACTAATCAAGCCAAGTAATTTTTTTATTACCTTTCTTACATTTACTTCGTCATCAATAATTACAATTCTTAACATTATATCAGTTTTAAAAAAATGATTACTTCGGTACCGGATTTATTCTCTAAGGGTCGAATTGAAAATAATTTCTCCTCTTCGAAATTTCTTAGCTTCAAACGTTTTAAAAAGACATCAATGGCGTGTTCTCTATCTTCGAGGTTTTTTAATTTATGATATCCAACTCCATTATCTAAAATTTCGAAACGTATATAATTATCTTGTTTTGAAATTTTAATTTGTAGAAATCCTTTTTCTTTTTTTGGTTTTAATCCATGTTCTATTGCATTTTCTACAAAAGGTTGTAACAGCATTGGAGGAATTTTTATAAAAGATGTGTCAAGAGCGTTCTCAATGTCAATATTATAATCAAATTTATTTTCAAAACGAAGTTGCTGTGTTTCAATATAATTATTTAAGGCGTCCAGGTCTTCTTCTAATGTGATTTCTTTTTTATTGGTGAATTCAAAATTCTGTCTGATCAACTTCGCAAAACGAGATAAGTAGGTGCTAGTCTTTAAAGGGTCATTGTCAAAGATAGTTTTTTGAATTGCGGTTAGGGCGTTAAATACAAAATGTGGATTCATTTGCATGCGTAACATTTTTTGCTCAAGTATTAATTTTTCTTGATTTAATTTAAGTTTAGTATTTCTATTTCGTTGAATAAAAAATAAACCTAAAAATGATAAAAGACCAAATAGTATCGCAAAAATTATTTTGTTTTTGTCGTTGTTCTTTTTTTCTTGATTTAACTCTGTTTCTTTGGCTATTAAAATATATTGATTTTCAACGAGTTTAATTTTTTCTTCATTTTCTAGATCCACCAAAAGTTGATTTACTGAGTCTCTTTTAATAATATATTGAGATGAGTTTTTAAAACTTTTATCTTTGATAGATAGCTCTAACAACACATCGTAAATTTCTTTTTGGAGTGATAATTTACCTGTTTGTTCTTCAATTTCAAGAGCTTCTAAATATAGTGATTTACATTTTTCATATTCGTTGTTCAATAAATAGACATAGCCTAAATTTCGTAATGGGCTAGAATTGAGTCTGTTTATATCTTTATTTAATTGTGCGGCTTTTTGATAAAAAATTATAGCATTCTCATAGTCTTTGGTTTGTTCTAAAACATAACCAATGTTGTTATAAGATGCCGATAAAGCGTCATGATCTTTTATTTCTAACTGTATGGTTGCTGCCTGTTTGATATATCCAATAGAGGTATTATAGTTTTTATATTGAAACTCAATATGAGCCAATGAATTCAAAGCCTTAGCCTCTCCTTTTTTATCTCCAATTTCTCTAAAAATTTTAAGTGCTAAATTTATTTGTGTGGAAGCTTCTTCTTTTTTTGATAGAAAGGCATTGGAATCTGCCAAAAGCATACTTGTTTTCGCAATAAACCTTTTATTATTCTCTTTTTTAAATAAGACCAGTGCTTTTTTTAAACTTCCTATAGCCTCAACATCTTTTTCTAAAACGCCTAAAATTCTACCTTTTTCATAATAAAGCAATCCGGTTTTATGATCTGAATAATTATTAATTTTTGCCAGACTATCTATTCTAATTATTGATGTTCTTAAATCATCATTAGAAATATACTCCATAAACTTGGCATCAGTTAGTTTATTTATGGTATCATTATTATCACAATTGGTAAAAGAGATAAAAATGAATAATGCTAAAATGTAAGTAAATTGTCTCATTCTTATTAAATGGAAAGGTAGTATCTCTTTGAAATAACTATAGGCTTTTACATGGCAATATTTATTTAAAGAACTAATACTTATTTTATTGATTTTTACTTAATTTATGGACAATAAAAACAAAATAAGTTGTGGGATTGTAAACCCACAACTTATAATTTATAAAAAAATAAGTTATTAGTTATTATGCTTTATTTATTCTTTTGAAGTGACTTCTTTTTTGTTACCCATAAAAAATAGAGCTACACCTAATACTACTAATGCAATTTTTATTACCCATGCCATAGTATCTCCCCAATTATAAATCCAAAACAATATTTTTGGAACGCGACCTAAAAAGTCTAAAATAATTGCGAATACTCCTATTAAAAATAAGAAAGAACCAATTTTTGTCATAATAATGATTTTAGTTAAAATGATTGATTTAAATAATAAATTTATACCAACAATAATATGTTTGCTTTAATAATGAAGCAGTATTTAACATTGTTTAATAATTTACAGGGTGTCTAATATAACTTTTTTCTTTGCATTATAATCGGTTTCAGTAATTAATTCCATTTCAAATAACTCTTTTAATTTTTTGAGTTTGTCCATTGGGTCATTATTTTGTTTATGCTCATTTACATCATCATCAACTATCACCTCTTCTTTTTGAGACGCTTCCTTTTGAAGATTTGTTACTAGATTTGTTTTCTCTGATTTACTTTCCATTGACATTTCGCAACCGAAATTATCCTTAAAAAAGTCATCTAATTCATCAGCTTTAATAGCTAGCCGAATCATATTGTTTTTAATATCATCTTTACCGTTTGAGTAAATATCAGATAAGTGTGTACGGTAAGAAATATAGATTTTGTTTTCATACACACCAAGTTGATAAGGTGCAACTTGATTAGAATTTATATAAGTCAGTAATTCTTTTAAATTATCTTTAGGAAGTCTGTTCAATGGAGAGGTGACAAACAAATAATTATTATTGACGATAAAAATACGCACTAATGCACTTCCTTGATGAAACTCCCAAAAATCTCTTCCGGCTCTACATAATACAGGGTTTACACCTAGCTCTTTTAAGGCATCTTCAGTAAAATTAGCAAAATGCGATTTTTCAAATTCTTCAAAAACTGAAGCGTCTATATTATTTCCACAATTTGAACAGAATTCACTTTCTTCAACTGTAAAGCTATCGCATGAATTACATTTAACACGATATTTTACATCATTAAAACTATAATCATTTACTTGTTTGATTACCTCGTTGTGTTTGATGCCAAATCCAACATTATCTGCTTCTGTAAATTTAGAGGTAGTAACACCAACTAAAAATCCATCTTTATTTAGCATTGGTCCACCTGAATTTCCCGGATTAACCGCCGCGTCTGTTTGAATATATTTTCTTCCATGCATTGGTTGGTTTGTTGCCGATACAATGCCTTCTGTAATTGTAAAAGGCATTCCAAAAGGGAAACCATTAATAAAAACAGTTTGTAAATTATCAACTTTATTATCAGTATTAAGTTGAATGGTACCCTTTTTCGCTTTTAAATCCTCTACATTTAAAAAAGCCAAATCTACTTCGGGATTTACCATTGCTACTTTTGCTAAATACCGATTTTGATGATGGTCTTCTACCGCTACAGTTTTACTTCCTTTAATAACATGATAATTTGTGATTAAAAAGTCATGATCTACAACTTTAAAACCTGTGCCTGTACCATCTGCGGTTATAATTTTATATATAGAATTTTTTGTATTTTTCATTTTTAGGAATTTTGACAGAGAGTGTTTTTACCATATGCAAAGACCTCACTTAAACTTATAATTAGTTAAACAATTTTGAAAAGAAACTTTTACTTTCCTTTTTTATATTTTGATTATTGATAGACCCGCTATGTAATGCATGGAAAACCTTAGCCAATTTTGGTGCTGATTGGTTTGGATCTAAACCTGAGACTTCCTCCAAAACAGTTTCAATTGCATTTTTATAATGATCTTCTAAGGTGTAATCATAAATTAATTTTAACAAATTAAATTGCAAATAATAGGAAAGGTTAAAATTACTCTGTTCTTTTTCATAGTTCTGAACTCGCTCTAAATTATGTTCAAGCCTATCCGAAATAATTTGTTGAGAACTTCGCCATCGTAAAGAAATAAATTGCTCTGCATGATACACATTTTTCATGATTTCATCTTGAGATTTTTCTGTCAATTTTTTCATAAAGTTGACAGACTTATCTACGCGTAGGTTAAAATCTAAATCCGGATTAAATAAATTGCCTATATATTCAATTAAATCTGATCGTAATTTACCATGTACATAGGGCATATTAGAAATTTTCAACATAGATATTGCCAAATTATCCCATTGAAAATCATCCCAACGTTTGTCTTTAAAAAATTGTGTATAGTTTTTATAATCTTCAAAAATAGCATTGATTTGAGACCACACTTCTTCTTTTTCTGTGGTAGATAGTACAGTATATTTGGGTTCTTTGTAAAAAGCAGCATTATATTTTTCTATAAACATATCATCATAATCATCAGCAAAAACAGAAACATTTCTTAGAATATCATACACTTTATGAGGCTGTGAAAAGGCTATAGGCATTTCATATTCAAACCAAAGTTCATTTTTTTCTAATTGAATTTGAGCTAAGGTTAAGGGGCTAAAATTAACTTCTGCCACCTTTCTCAGTAAAGCAACTTCATTTGTTTGATCCGTAATTCGTAAAAAAGGAGCCTTAACGCTAAAATTGGTTTGGGTTATTTTGACATGCACTTCTGCAGAACCTTGCATTTGTACGATTTCAAAATCTCCATCGGTATTTTTATTTTCTAATAATTTAGGATTGATATAGTTGATAACTTCAACTAATGATTTTTTATAATCTTTTTCATCAAAAGCATCCATAGCAGCATCCCAATGTTCAACTTTTACCACAGGATCATCAATACTCGCTATTGGTCTTTTGTAATTTGGCATTATGTTTTCCATATGTATTACTCTTTTTCGTTCTTTATTTCTTTAATAATTTATCTTTTAGCGTTCTATTTATAGCAATGTATTCTATAAATTCATTGTTTTTAAAATCAATTTCTCCCTTACTATTCGTTTCAGCAAGTTTATTTTCAATAGTTAAATAACTTTCTCCTTTTTCTGAAGAAAATAATGTGAAAATACTGTGACTTTCATTTTCAGGATTAGTGGCATCTTCTAATTCGTCAAAGCTTTGTTGATTTGAATTTTCGAGATTAGCTGTCATTTCTTTTGAATTTTTAATGTAATTATAGGCCGGTAAAATTTCTTCATTAAACCATTTATTATCTAATTCGCAAAAAGGAATTTTGGCTCTGATGTATGGAGTAAAAATTGAAATGACTAAAACAATTAAAAGTTCAATAACCCAAATTATTGTTAAAAAAATGCCACTAACTGTTGAACTTCTTAATCCCCAGGTTCCTGTTTCATTAATTTCAGATATTAATTCAAAAAGGAGATTAGGTTGTAAAGCAAGCCCTAAAATTTGTGAGATTTTACTATTACTTGAGGTGATTCCAATTCTAGAATTACCATAACTTTCGCCGGCATTAATAACTAGATCAACCCATATGGCCCAAGAAAAATAAAGAGCAATTGCACCTCCTAATAATCCAAATAGAAGTGCGATTTTAGTATTTCTAACCTTTCCAATTTTAATTGCTAATTGACTTATGGTTATACCAACGGCAAATCCAAAACCTGCAGTAATAAAAAAATTGATATAAATAAAAGGGATATACCATATAAGATAGGTGTAAATCAATGCTAAAATTGGAAAAATTATAAGAGCAGAGAGTATAAAATAGATAAATGATACAGGAGAAAAATTCCCTGAAGGTTTATAGTAAGTTGACATATAGTTTTAAATTAGATTAGTTGATAATAGAAATTTAGTTATATAACTGATATTATTTCTGTTTTATTATTAATAAGACAAAAGTGCAATAGATGACAAGAAAAAACAACCCTCAAAATAGTGAAAAATAGGTAACGGTTTTCAGGGGTAAAAAAATTATAACATTTATGTAATTGTCAGGTTAAAATATATAATAAAGCTATAATATGTTCATTACATGATATCTAAAATAGCTTTTTTCTTCTCGGCATATTCTGATTCTGAAATCAATTCCATTTCAAACAATTCTTTTAATTTTTTGAGTTTGTCCATTGGGCTTTCTGTTTGCTGAGAATTTTGTTGCGGTTGTTGATTTTGATTCATCATACTTCCTGTTTGCATACCAACACCCATCCCCATAACCATGCCCGCACCACCTTCATTATTTGCAGCATCACGCATGGTCTGTAATTGTTGATGCTCTGTATAGTTTATTCCTGCAATTTTAGCAGCTAATACTTCTGCTTGAATATCAGATATCTTAGCAATTCTATCTAAGGTTTCTTTATCAAATTGTGAACCTTCAATGCGAAAATCTAATATTTCGAAACCAAGATCGGTAAAAATTGCAGCTGTTTTTTCTTTTGCTGCTGTAGCAATATTATTGAGATTACTATCAATATCGACATAAGAAAATTTTGCATTAGCCAGATAGTCTGTAATTGGCTGTGTTACTCTAGAGATAAAAACTTCTTTAAGATCTGAATGACAATACAATTCTTCTCCGGCAATTACATTTTCAAAAAACCATTGCGGTTTGGTAATTCTAATGCTATAATTACCAAATGCTGTAAGCTGAATAGGGAAGGTGTAGATGGGATCCGTATAGGCAATTGGAACCCTAGTACCCCAACGCATATTTAAAATATCTGCTTTTCTGTAAAACCAGATTCCCATAACATGTTCACTTCCTTCTCTGAGAGTGAGAAATTTCTTAATGGTAGTTAGAAAGGGCTTATTAGCCGATTTTAAATCGTACATACCTTCTTCTTCAAAGACGCCTTCTATTTTACCTTCATAAGTTAAAATACATCCCTGGCCAGATTGTAGAATCAATTTAGAAGCATTTTTTATTTCATCACCTCTATCGGTAAATTTTATAAAAAGTTCATTTTTATTAGGATCTTCCCATTGTATTACGGAACGGAATTGATTTGTAATGCTCATTTTTTTCGTTTTAATTTATAAGAATAATATTTCTATATGTTTTATCAAAATTTGATTTATATATGTAAATGATCAATTTATAAACGCATTCAAACGTTCTTTATTTTTAAAGTATTCTACCACTAATACCATTCCTGTCCCTAAAGCATAGGCAACCAGATCTTCCCAAGCAAAGTTTGTTCCTATAATAATACTTGCCAATTTGTTTTCTTGTAATCCTAAAATTTCTACAATTTTAAAATATTGTAAAAACTCTACAATAAAAGAAAATAGCAATACATACAGAGCCACTTTTAAAGGTGTTTCTTTCCAAACGGATTTTAAAAAACAATAAATGAGTATCACCACTAAAAAATCGCCTAGATACGGACGAACAAAACTATCTTTAACATATATACCAATATAAATTTCTATAGCTAACAACAATGCTGCTAAGAAAAAATAGACTTTATTAAATTTGAATTTCTTGATGTCTTTACAATTTTATTTAAGAATAGATAAATTTTTTACTCGTTCTGAGATGTCAGTATTAAAAGTATCTTTTTTAGTACCAACTACTGCTTGTTGATAATTAATGTGCTTTCCTATACCGTTAGTCAAATAGTTTAAATCCCAATGATGAATATATGAATTTGTAGAATCTGGAAAATTTATTAAGTCTGGCGATAATATTACCCTTTTTATTTTTATTCTCTGATTGTCTTTTGTTACATAATAATACTCACCAAATGATACTGAGCCATTTTTAATTTTAGACTGTGTTTTTAATATACCACTTCTAGGTATTCTGTAGATTCTTTTTCCATCCTCAAGTTCTTCTTTTTGGCCACCTTCAATGTCGTAAATAACAGCTATTACCCCTCTGAAATTTTCAGGAACAAGAAAAACATCTACAGAGGGCTTGGCAGACTGAAAATATAAGTAACCTATCAAAACTGGAGCAATACCAATAAGTAATTGCCAAAATTGGTAGTATGGAAGTTTTTTAGTTAAGCCATTAATTAACAACAAAAATAAACCAACTCCCATAATGATAAAAAACAGGTATGTTGGGTATGCTTGTGAAATAAACAAGTAAATGTTGATTACCGTTCCAAAGATTAAATAAAGTAAACCAATAATCCCTAAGGGTGTTTTTAAGTTTTTCATTTTATGTTAAATTTATTTTAGCATCCCATAGGCAGGATAAAAGAGATTATTTTTATCTGTTTTTTATTCTGATTTTTTGGAACTATTTTTAAGAACATTCTACTAGGACGTACATAATAACTTGGGTACTCTGTTAAGTTTTCTTTGATGAATTGAACCCATTTATCTTCACAATACCTTCCAACACCTTTGATCAATTCGTTATCGGTTATTGAAATGAATTTTTGTTTTTCTTCATCTGTGTACGTATTGGCAATAAATTTATTGCCTGTGTTTTTAATAAGCTTCCATGCTGAATTGTAATGTTTCCATGCTGTAAGGTCGCAATGTGGCCCTTCATCAGAAACTGTTATACTATTTTCAAACCGTTGGTAAATATCAACCTCACTAAATTTGGATTGCTGTATACTTATTTTTTTTCCTTCAATACTTTCACCAAATTCTAAATATATAATTGCAGTATCTTTTTGCACTTGTTTTAACACATTGTTTTCATCAAAAGCTTCAAGACTATCTATGAAAACTGTAAAATTTTGAAATTGAATTTTGGTAGTGTTCTTTTGGTTGTTAAGTGCTTTATTTTCAGTAATTAATTCACTTTTAACTGCTTTATGTTCTTGACTTCCTTTTTTTGTAGTACATGATAGTGTAATGCTAAAAAGAAGTAGTAATTGGATTGTGTATTTCATTTTTTTATATGATTTATATTAAAACGATATTACTATTTAATAAGTATACAAAGGTGAGTTATAAACTTTATGAACATTAGCCTTGAAACTGTGAAAATTATACCCCTGAAAGTTGGGTGTGCAATAAATTATCTTTTAATTTTAAGGCAAGCCTTGGGGAACCTGCCCGCGACAGATGATTAAACCTTTTTTGGCTATCGTCCTGCGATTAAAATATCAATTTTGATACTTTCTTAAGAGCACTATTTTCTCAAAACCCTAAGTAAAATGTAATATATAATTGCGGATACACTAAGTAATATAATAGTTTGTTTATAATTTAGCATAAGAACAAACCGAATATCCATAGAGGTCCAAGTTGCACCAAATTCAGCTCTTAAACTAAATGCCAGATTAAAAAACAGTTCTTGTAATACAACTAAATACAAAATTGCAGTGAGCAGTATTTGCCATTTTTTTTGAATAATTTTTTGCAGAAAAAAAGTGCTTAAGCCTAGGTAAATTAAGAGCTCTATTGCACTAGTAATCAGACCATCATTCAATTCAAATTTATTGAAATACTCTAAATCAGCTACCAAAGAAATAGCATACAAATACACTGCAACACAAGATATTATCAAGGTAGTTATTACATAAATTATGCGATGGTTTATACTCATTTTCTTGTTTTAATTTATTCTTTTATGCACCACTTCTAATCAAACCAGATATATACTGAAGCGATAAATAACACTGCAATGGTGATAAATGATAGGAGTTTTACAATTTTCATAAATGTTATTCCACTTTTAACTCTCCACTTTCAACTATCAAAGAAATACCATGTTCGGGATCAGGGCCATATTCAAATTGTAAATCAAAAGTTTGATTATCTATAAAATGAATGTCAAATTCTTCTCCTAGAACTTTCCATATATCGCGAGGTATTTTTATAAGTGGATATGCATCTTCCCATTCTTCTTTATCAGCTGCATCCATTTCCAAATATTCAGTATAATCATGTTTTTGATAATGGTTAAAAATATAGTGCTCTAGTTTTTCTTTGAAAGAAGTATTATTGATGGTTTGCCTGATAAAGTTAAAATAATCTTCGGTAAAATCTTCTTCATACCGATTGAGATAAATAGTAGCCGGAATCTTGCTCCACTTGATTTTTTTATTTTTTTTAGATGACCATGAAAAGTCATATTCAAAGGTACCAATACCTTTGATTTTCAAGTCTTCAATTTCTATATTTACTCTTTTAACAAAGGAAAGCATTTTGGTATCCGGGTTTTTATAAAAAACGAATGTTTCTTTACAGGCTAAACCATGAATAGTACTTTTTACGATAGCTTTATAAAAGTTATGATCAATACCTATAGAACTATAACCCGTAGAAGTATGCTGTTTTAGTTTTTTTATACTGTAATTTTCTCGTTTCTTATTGAGGTTGCTTTTCAAGTCTTGAATCTTTTGGATATTTTTTTCCAACTCCATGGTATTTTTTACTTTCTAGCTACCTCCAAAACTTAAATAAAACAATTCTACAGCTCTGGGTTCGTTAATTGTAATTTTTTCAGGATTGCTTGCGAGTGTGTTTAAAAACTCATGAACATTCTTAAATTCTTTAAAATTTGGTGAACTGTCTTTTTCATATTCATCAATACAGTTATAAAACAATTCTTTGGCCGTTTGTATATTCTTTTTCCAAACGTTAGAACACTCCTCTATTTCTTTATATCCTTTTTCCGTTAAGGTATTTTTAAAAGAATATATTGGTTTTAACAACTTAAGAAACTCCGTTAAGTTTTTAGCCACGAAACTGGGCTGATAAACTAAATCATATGTTTTACAATCTTCTTCTGATGGAAATTGCCAAATACTGCCCAAATCCTCTTTAATATCCATGACAAGCATTTTTCCTTGAGACTCATTTGTTATGGGTAAAAATTTTTGATCTAAAATAAAGTCGTTTGCTTCTATATCCTCCAACCTATAATCGTATGAACCTGTACAGGTTTGATAACGATATTGTTGCCATGTACTCTGAGGAGCAACCAATCCATCAAACGACACTACATACATGGTATTATCATCTATATGCACTTGAAATTCCATATTTCTTACAGTTCTGCTACCGTAATTTTCGAGGTACCATACATACGTTTCTGGTAGTATTTTTATAGGATCTGGAATGATACTTTCGTAAGAAAAACCTTTTATAATTTGTTTTTTCGTAAAAGTCTCGCCAAACATATCATCGTCTAAAGGGTCAAAGTTTATTGCTTTTACTATTTTTTCTATTTCCATAATTATAGATTATTCATCCTCTTTTTCTAGTGTGATGCCTATATTCTCTATCAAATTGATAGTTTTTTTACTGGGTTCACTATTTTCTATGCTTATTATTTTTTTAAGTTTGGCATGTATCAAATCAATATCTTGTTTGGGTAGCTTACTCCTGGTTTTTTTGAATGACTAATTCGCTATTATGACCATAGCCGTACTCATTATTTTTATCTGCTGCGGTGAAAGTTACCTTTCCTTTTTCTAAAGATTCTTTAAGGATATGAAAGGAATTATAGTCTGCCTCTTTTATCATATCATTTCTATAAAATATATGTTCATCATCCTTTGAAAAATCATATAATATATTTTTAAATGTCTTTACATGAGCTGCTTTAATTAAGTCACCTTGGTAATAAACATGTTTTTTATCCACTACATAGCGATCTGAACAAGTGTCACAATCTAATATTTTTGCTGTTCTTGAATCTACACCTCTTAAAACCCTATAAAAATTTAGACCAAAATAGTACATCTGATTATTATCTATACCATAATTGCGTTTTATATATTTAAAGCTTGGACCATGACTACCTCTCATAATTTTATTATCAAAATAAACTCCATATTTATCTGCTGAAGTTGATTTATCAAGTATTCTAAAACTGTTAAGGTCTCTTTTTCTTAATTTATGACCTTTATGATAAATATGTAAACTGTCTTTTGCATAATTATGAGTCAGCTCTACAAATGTTTTTGGGTCTGCATTTTTTACTGTAAAAGATACAGCCTCTCCTTTATACCAATTTATTCCAGAACGAAAAATATAATGGTAAATAACAGAATCTTTTAACACTTCGTAATTAACGTACCCTTTTTTTGGATTTTTTAGATTTTTAAAATCGTCATCATTAGGAATGCTATATGCATTACAACTTGACTTTTTAGCATTGTATTTCTCTTTTGAAATAGAGCTCCAAAAGGTTTTTCCAAACCATTTAAAAAAATACCTATTATCAATAAATTTATCATATTTTTCTACAATGGTATCTTTGTATTTTGTCTGATTAACTGTGTCATTACGAATCTGTTGATAAGGAACACTCTTTTTTTGTAAATATTTAATATAGATAGTGTCATTGCAGAAAACGATTGTTTTTGGCAATGCACTTCCTTTATTTTTCCAAATTACTTCGTTTGTATTAATGGTAAATTGGTATTTAAAACTATAGGTAGAACTATAATTTGTATGGGTAAAAACACCTCTTTGTGTTGCCGTTTTTTCTTTTTTTAGCACTTTGATTAGTTTGTTGTTTGGTAGTAATTGACTAGTTACGTTGGTATTTATTTCTGTTTCTGTCTTACAAGAAAGTAGTAATAATAATGTTATGCTAAAAAAATATTTCATTTTGTTTAGTGTTATTATTTTCATTGGTTAATCTTTTCCATTTTACCTAAATCTTTGGTACAACTATCTGATGCTTTGGCTATGAGCTCCCCGTTGTTTAATTGTACACTTCCAACATAAAAGTCAGTTTTTAAGACTAAATGCATAATGGGCAGGTATTGATTTTTTGTATAGACTAGACTGCCATAATAATTACATTCGCAATCACTATCTGGCGGAAAACAGCTTTCATAATACACATAAATGGTTTTATTTTCTATGGTAAGTTCATCAACCAACTCTGGTTTACTAACATTGGGTATTGTAAATAACCAAGCTAACGCAAATAAGACAACGATAATACTTGTACGGATTAGCTGTTGCGTTAAGTTTTTTGTTTTTTCTTTATTTTTTCTACTCCAAAGCTTAAAAAGGTATAGTAAACCTATAACTAAGGCTAGTATAAAAACAGAAACAATAAGTAAAGTTTGTATATTTTCCCAAGAGGGTATAACCTTGATTTGAGAGATTAAGACTCCTAGTAGTAAGAGTATGATGAGGCTGTATAATTTTAATGGTTTCATTTACTCTTCTTCATTTCAACTTCTATTTTTTCTGCCTGTTTTAAAACTTTACTGTCTTTTCCAATTTTAGCTTTATGTGCTCTTAAAGCTAGTAGTACTTCTTCAAAATGCTTAGATGATTCGTTGTAAATAGCTTCTAAAACTCCTTCACGTACTATATCACCATAAATATCAAGCTTGTCAGATTTTAAATAACTGATTAAAATAGAAATATCTTCTGAAGATTTACATAAGTCAGTTGTAAAGTTTTTAAGTACTTTTCTTGCGTTATAATAATTATCCTGTAATGCAACTTTCCCTTGAATTTCTTTCTCTAGAAATGAAACTACTTCCTTTTTACCTTGTTCAGGATTTAGAAAATAAATGGCTGTATTTATATATTTTTGTTCGCCCAGCGGTATTTGTTTTCTGAGTGCTATTAATTTATTTGCGGCTGGTCTATTTTTTGTTGTAAAATCAGCAAATAAACGAATTGCTTTGTTATTAGGTCGATTTGTATCACTAGTTGCAATTTTTTGAGTGGTTCCATCTTTTCTAGTGATAAATTTATAAGATTGCGGTTCATAATACAAATGGTTTACTAATTCGTTTATCGTTTCGGTAGGTTTTAATTTATACAAAAGTTCAAAATCAGCATCCTTAAAGAAATTATCTCCATTAGCATACAATTTCACTAAGTAACGGTATGACTTTTCTTTATTACCTTTATTGAGGCTATCTGCCCACACTTTAATTATTCTATCAGGAATTCTACTTGGGTATGTTTTTAAATTTTGATGACCCAAAAGGTCGTTTACCCTTTTTTCATCTTCTACACGTAAGGATTCTGAAGAAATATACGCATTTACCCATGTTGTATTTACCAATTCTACAATAAACTTATCCCAGTATTCAATTAAATTTTCATGGTTCTTTTTTATGTAAAAAATAAAATCTATTTTGTTTTTATCATCTTTTGATACTGATATTGCAGTTAGATAATCTCTATAACGCTCTTTGTTTTTAGAATCTTTAAACCGAATATAATAATAGGCTATGGGTGCTTCTAAAGCACTTAAATCTGGTCTTCGGTGTACGTGTAATTGAGGTCTGTTTTTTAAAAGATTGGTATATTTAAGAAACAAACTATCTTCTTTTGCCAAAAACTCTTGATATAGCCCCTTATTTTGTTTCAATTGTTTGGCTTCCTTTTTCATAATAATATTAAAATCATTGCTACGTTGTGCCTGTATATTGAACATTGAAAATATGAAAATGCACATAAATATAAAGTTTTTTTTATTTTTCATAATTACTATTTTTATTCACCCCAATCTGTAATTTTTGAGGTTTGTGTTTTAAGATCTACTTCAATAATAACTTCACCACCTCTTAACCGATATTCATCTTTACCCACTGTATTTTTTGTAGATAATTTTCCAAACTGAAGATGCTGTCCTACCTTCATTCTTGCCATATAAAAATTGATTTTGAAGTTTAACGAGGTTATATTCCCCTAAAACGAATTCTTTTTTTATCATTAAGGCTTCAGCTAGTTCAATGGCTCTTTTATAATCTTCCATTACACTTTCTTGTGTATTTTTTAAATAAATACTTAATTTTTCTTTTTGATTAGGATGATCTGTATTGTTTAATCGCAATAAAATTTCACCATTTTCGGAGTTAATAACATAGTATTTTGGTGGATTTGCTGATTTTGAATGAGCATTAATATGCCAATTTCCATTTTTTAAAGAACAATCAATCCAAGTGCCTAAAAAACCATTTGCATCCTTTTTAGCAATCTGTATAGCTTTATCACGACTTATTGTTTTTTGATGATTTCTTATACCGTTATCTTGCTCATTCTTTACTATTTTCAATTTCTCTCTTTCAGCTATGATTATCTTTTCAATATCTTGATACAACCCATTTTTATCATTTAAAATATAAATTACAATATTGAGGTCTCCAAAAGGAATAATATTGACATCTTTTGAACCTGGCCATTCACCTTTATAGAAAAAAATATTTAACCCTATTCCGTTTTCTTCAAAATCATCATCTCTTAGATTACGATGTAAATGTCTTTTTTTCTTTCCTTTTTGATAAAAAAAAGAAATTGAAAATGTTTGGTGAGATATATCTTTTTCAATGTCAGCATCTTTAATATGAACTAATTGCTTAGGATGTTTTGAGCTAAGAGTGCTGATTTGTTTGATAATTGTATTCACTGCTTTTTTTGAATCGGCATGAATGTCTTGTACATTTGTTATAGTACAATCTTTTTTATACAAATCCATATATTCAAAAACTATTTTGATGCCTTTTTGATTCATATCTTTATTTAAATCTTTATTAATGCGTACATAGTTGGTTAGCTGATATGTTAAACACAAATCTTTTTCCACCGCCTGTTGAGCCTCGATTAAAGCACATATGATATGTATTGTATAACTAGTAGGGTTCTTAATCCTTGCTCTTTTAGCAAACATTATTGCTTCACTGAGGTAATCAGAATCAAATGCTTTTAAATATGCTAAACAGATGAGTACTTCGCTATCGGCTTTTCGTAGAGGAGTTGAACTGGTTTGATAATGATTAACCTTACTTATATAATTATGAAAAATAACACCATTTAATTTTTTAGGATTGTCGTCACTTGATTCTAATAAATTCGTATTATCATCATCTGTAAAATTACCAATAGCATTAAGACTTAATTCATTAATTACAGCTATTTTGTAAGCTATCGGATTTTTTTTATCCATAAGATATTTCATCAACGCTACTGTCAACTCACCTTTAGTTTTTGATGCTTTAATTACTATGGGAACATTTAAATATGCTCTGCTAATTTCTGTAGAAGTTAGTGGGCTGTCTGCTAAAACACTATGATTAAAGCTTAATACTGCGATAAGAATTATTAAGATTTTCATCTGTTTATTTTTTGATTAAACTTAAAATATGAGTACAAAAATGCTCAAAGGCAGCTTTACGTTTTTGTAAAGCAATTGTTTGCTGATAATCTTTAATTTCAATTTGATAGGTACCCTCACTTTTAATAATTTGATAGAAGGCATCTTCAGCTTTATCTTCAATAGAGATGACTTCCATTGGAGAGCTTTTTTCAGAAATATTTCGATACGTAAAATTCTTATAGGTATAATTTGGATAGTTATCACCATCTTCCATCATTTTTATCCCATTTTTAAGAATCAATTTCTTTACATGTTTAAATCCTATTTTTAACTCTTTTTTTGTCGGGCAAGGATTCGCTAGCATCTCAACTAGTGGATCTTCTTCTGGGGGATAGATTCTATCCCAAAAATCAAATACTTTACCTGTTATTTTATCTACTTTTTCTCCACTAGTTTCATAACCTAGTTCATAATGCTTCTCCTTTTCATATACCACTACGTTTTGTCCTTCTTTATAAGAAATGGCTTTTTTTACAAAGGCTATTTTTTCTAGATCTTGAGGAGATGGAACATAAAATGGAAAGCCTCCATTGTCTTGAATAACGGATTCAAATTCATTAGCTCTGTTAAGTTTATCTATATCATCTTCTAATAAATTTACATAAAAGCCATAAAAATGAGCTGCATGTAAAGGCACATATTTAAAACTTTGCTCAAAATAAACTATAAATGTATTAGCATTTTTAAGCACTTTTGTATCTATGTTTTTATAATTAAAAGGTTTTTCTTTTAAAAGCTTTAGGTGTTTGTCTACCTTGTTTTTTGCCAAGTTAATTAAAGCTTCTCTATGCATTTGACTTAAGGTTTGATACGTGATTTCAGAAGGGATATCACTTATGTCAAAATTTTTATTTACAATGTTTTTACAAAAATGAGCTACACTATTTTTATACTTTTGCTCGTCAAATAATTGAGGCGAAAAATGTCTTTCATAATACATATTAAAAGATGCTTTTTCATTTTTAAATAAATAGTAGGTAACAGCCTCATTACTGTCATAAATTGAAATTACTTCTGGAAATTTATCAGAATACTTAAGATGTGAAAAACTGATATTATTTGAAATATAACTAGACGTAACATTTCCTAATTCACCATCAACAACAGGCTTGCTATTATTTTGAATGTTATTATATAAACTTTCAAAAGTATTTTTTAAAACATTGTTAGTTACACATGACTTTGCATTAATTTGATCAATAAAATAATCCGTAAGATCGTGTATTTCTTCTTCTCCTTCTTCTAAGGGCAAAGGCATTTTAGATAGATGTGCATGTGTTGCATCATAAATTTCTCCTGTTTCTTTTTTTACTTTGTAATTTGATTCTTGTACACCTGAAACAACTAAAACATCATAATAGGTGTCTTTTTCTTTTATAGTCATGTTGAATTCAATATCATCAGCACTGGCATTACCTACTTCTTTACTCTTATTTATAGCATCAAATACAAACTGAATTACTTTTTTATTAGGTATGTAGAAACGTGGTTGTGCACTTGCGGTAGAAACGCCCCCAATAGGATTAACAATAATGTCATAATTAACTGTTTTGTTTACTATTGAAACATATAAATCAGTTAAATAATCCATATTAAG
Source organism: Flavobacteriaceae bacterium UBA2765 (assembly GCA_002352665.1). GTDB lineage: Bacteria > Bacteroidota > Bacteroidia > Flavobacteriales > Flavobacteriaceae > Aureibaculum. The sequence continues at coordinate 180,839 of DEIV01000044.1, read as the reverse complement.
AGGTATGTACTTAACGGGATTGTTGAAACTCACATAAACATCTTCATGATTGGCACTAATAGTTATGCTTTCAAAATTACTTTTTTCAAAGCGAAAGGAAGTAATATCCATTGCCAATTGAATAATTGAATCTTTACCCAACTCTTTTATTTTATCAACTTCTGTTTTCATTTTTTGATTTTGAGCACAACTTAGGGTACTTACTAATAGTAGCAATAAAATGCTTGTTATTTTTAGTGTTTTCATAATTCTGTTTTTACTTTTTACAACCTATATCCATAAATCTTTTTTCTAAATCAGTACCTACAAAAAATGAATATTCTCTTAACTCTTTATACCAATTAGTCTCTTTACTATTGTCATGCATATTTTATTTTTTTACAATCTTTTTTATGCCAAAATTTCCGTCAACATCTTCCACTTTTACAAAGTATAAGCCTTGCGCTAGATTAGAAATATTAATTTTATTTTCCTTTTCTTTTTTTATTATTAATTGCCCTAATTTATTATAAATCTCTACCTTATTAATTTCTGTTTTTGATTTAATACTCAAGATATTTTCTGTAGGAACCGGATACACTGAGAAATTTAGTAAGGTATTTTCGTGAATTGCTAGTGTATTATTTACTATTTCAGTTGATACTATGTTCGTTACTATGGGTAAATTAAAGTCAAAAAATATGTCAGCTTTATTTGGTATAATGTCACCTAGTGCTATGTCTGCTTTTGGTTTTATTTTGTAGACAATAAATCCATGAGAGTTGGGTTCGTCTGTTGTACTATCTGGTAGATCTATGTTTTCAAAAATAAATTCTAGTTCGTTTCCGTTTATTATAACGACTCTATTATCGTGACTTAAACTTTCTAATTGTAAGGTAGACCAATCTAAATTTGCATCTAAAATGTTTTTTACTACAACATTAATGGCACTTGCAGTTCCTGTATTTTGAAAACGAATTCTATAGTGTAAATATTTACCAGCATCTTGAAGTAAGATTTGATCTCCCTCTAAGACTGCTATGTCATTTGGGTCAAAAGAACCAATAACTGTTTGGTTTAGTTCAAAAATATTATCGTTGGGCGTAAAATCACCTGTTATTGGGTTAATAGTTGCGGTAAAATTTAAAATATCATCAATATTTACAATAGGTGGTACAAACACATTAAATTCTAACTCTATTTTTTTTGTTTCAAATGGTTTTAGGTTTGAATAGTCAAAAGTTAATGAATTACTTGTTTGGGTATTGAGCGTTTCACTTGCTGTTAAAAAATTCAATTTTGTTTCGTCGAATTCTAAAACTATATTTCCGCTTAATTGGGTTGTACCTACATTTTTATAGACTATTTGGTAAGTTGCATTAAAACCCGGCCTTGCTTCAGTTGGAGGTATTAAAGATATATTTACATCATTAGCTGTTTGGATTGGTTCAACGCAAAAATTTGCCGTAAAAGTATTATCAAAACCGGTAAAAGAAGTGGTTTGGGAACTTGGATCTACTCTATAATAACTAGGTAAAGTTGATATAATTTTAGTAGAATAATTACCTTCATTAGTATGTAGCAAATAATTACCATTATTTTGAGTTAACGTTGCAAGAGTATCGACACTACTTTCTGCAACAACCATCAAATTAGATAAAGGAAAATCAGAATTGTCACAACCATTATTATTCAAATCTAATTTAATGTTTCCAATTATTTGGTTATTTAATGCAGGTGTTAGACTGCAATATTGAGTAAATGTGATTGGATGTCCTGCAATATCACTAATAACATTTAAGCTATTAAAATTAATATCATCGACACAAATTACCTCTAGATTAGGGCAATTCATAAATTGTGGTTCAATACCTGTGTCAAAAAGATGAGAAGTATTTCCGTTTTTTAGATTTACATAGGTTAGATTGTCATTGTTGTTACAAAATATAAAACTTAACTTATTATTATTACTTAAATCTAAACTGGAAAATTGATTGTTTGAGCAACTTATAGAGTCCAGATTAATAAAGTTTTCAATACCAGTCAAATCTATTATGTTTTTATTGATGACATTTATGCCTGAAGCTATTTCTGCTTCACTAAACTGTATGTTACCATCATTGTTAGTATCAATAACTGGGCTATGATTTAACAAAGCATTTTTAAAATTAGTATCAGGTATATTTACAATCTGTGCTTGTGTAATTACACAACTAATTAATGTAATAAATAGTAGTATTTTTATTCTTTTTTTCATAATTCTTTTTTTATTGCTTAGTATGTAAATCAGTGTATAAAAAAATGGTTATTGCCATGATACTTTACCCCGATGAGTTTCTTAATCATTTTGATAAAAAACCTTATCTTTAAAATAACTTAGCATTATTGTCAATTGTTTTTTATTTTCACAATCTTAATATTTCCTTTTTCTAGTTGCTTCAATGTCGTTTTATTTTGAATATAAGTTTTGTTTTTTATTCAAGATCAATAGTTAAATAGTAATTTACTGAGACCGGTTTTCCATTAACTTCTCCTGGCTTCATAGTTGGTAATAACTTGATTACTCTTTTTGCTTCATTTCTTAACACTGAATTGGCTCCTATTCCATCAATTTCTGCTATTTTCCCATCACTATCAATAGTAAATCTAGCATATACAATCTTTTTACCAGGTTCTAATTCTAAACCAACAGCTAATTTCTTATTTAAGTTTTTTGCAATATGTGCTGTTACTTTATCTTCAAAACACTTTTTTTGAAGATTTATCGCCAAACTATCACAGCCTGGAAAAACCGGCACCTCATTATCATTCATGTTTTTAAATATATTGTCTTCTCCTTCTATATTTAATATGATAGGTAAGGTATACTTTATATTTACTGGTTTTCCTTTATGTTTTGCTGGTACCATCTTAGGTAGCAATTTAACAATACGTATCCCCTCATCTGCCAAAACTGGGTGTGGAGCCTTGGCCCTAATATTTTCAACTTTCCCTTCTTTATTGATTTGAAAAATGACAAATATTCTTTGTTTTCCGGCTTCTAAACCTAAATCACTTGCCAAATCAGTATCGAATTTTCTAGCAATATGCCCACGCATAGCCTTCCTAAAGCATAATTCTAGTTGCTGAGCATCATCTTTACATCCTGGGTATATAGGAAGTTCATCAACTTCTTGAAAAGACATTGATTCAGTATTATCAGTAGTCTTTGTTGTTTCTGTTTCTTGAGCAAATAGCATCAATGAACTAAATGTAATGAGTACTAATGTTAGTATTGTTTTCATGATTTTAATATTTTACTTTTTCTTTGGTTAGTCTTTAATTTCTATTAAATTTCCTTTTTCATCATAATCTTTCCATTTGCCAATTAATTCGTCATCTTTAAACGTTGCTGATCTTCTTAATTTCCCGTTTTTATCGTAGTGTTTCCATTCACCTGTTGCATCTCCATTAGTATCATGATATTCTACTATAGATAACTGTCCATTATCGTGATAATAGTTTACTTCTCCTATTCTTCTTCCGTAATCATTATAATTGACTAGCCCAGACAGCTTTCCGTTTTCATGGTAGTCTTTCCATTCACCTATTCTTTCTTCAGAATTATTATACGTTCCTATTCTCATTAATTGTCCGCTCTCGTAATAAAACTTCCACTCACCTATTTCACTATATTTGGTTCTGGATCCAACCTTTTCTAATTGTTCGTTTTTATAATAATATTTCCATATACCTATTTCATTTCCATTTTTATAGTTGCCTATTTCCTTTAATTGTCCGCTTTGATAATATTCCTTTTGCTCCCCTTCAATTTTTCCATCCTTATAAGTATAGGTTGAATTTAATTCTCCATTTTCGAAATAATATTTCCATTCGCTTGTCCTTTTTCCATTATTATCATAAGTACCAACTTCTTTTAATTTTCCATCTTCATAAAATTGTTTATGTTCTCCTGTGTATTTTTCATCTTTAGTGTATGTTTTCCCCTTTATCTTTCCGTTGTTATGATAGGTTGTATATATGGCATCACTACCTTTATTTGTATACACAGATATCTCTTCTAATTTTCCATCTTCGTAAAATGTTTTATGTTCACCAATAGGTTTTCCATTGGAATATGTTTTAATACTCAATAGCTTTCCGCTCCCATAGTGATATTTCACCCATTCTCCCATTTTTTCACCTTTCGCATCAAAGCTTCCTTTTGTACTTAAATGACCATTTTCTTGATAATATTTGTATTTCCCAATGTTAGTGTACCCTTTATATTCTGAAACTTCTTTTAATTGTCCATCTTCGTAATAAGATTTATATGCTCCATTTCTTTCTCCTTCTTTATAGTTCTCTATTTCTTTAAGATTTCCATTACTATAATAAGATTTCCATTCACCTACTTTTTTATCATCCTTATAAGTTCCTATTTCTTCTTCTTGCCCATTTAAAAAAAATGATTTCCATTCCCCATGCCATAGACCATCTTTATAGTTTGATGTTTTCCGGAACTGTCCGTTAGCATAATAACTTTTCCATTCGCCATCTTGTAAACCATATTTATATTTACCAGTCTCTTCCAGTTGACCGTTTTCAAAAAACCATTTTCGTTCTCCCGTTTTTGCTTCATTTTGATAAGTGATTATCTCTTTTAGCTCTCCGTTATCATAATAATAAGTACCGTTTACATCCTTTTCACCACTTTGCGTATAGGTAATTATTTCTTCCAATTGTACTTTCGAATTTAGTCTTAACTTATATTTTCTATTTTCGTTAAGTACTGTTATTCTTTGAAAGATATCCCCTCTACTTTCAATAGTAGGGGCAAACATTTTATATTCTTTTAAAAAAGTAATTATTTTTTCTTTTTCACCTTCTTGCAGGGGCTCTCTTTGCCTAGTTTTGTCTTCGATTACTAAGGCATCTCCTTTAAGATGTATCGTTCTTTTTGAAAATTGATTTCTCATATTGGCATAACGATTATAGGAAAACAAAAAATCATTATTACCATTTGGTAATTCGGTAGTAAATACTTCTGAAACTTGAAAAAATTTACCTGATTTATCATAGTAGGCAGGATAACCTATTTTTAAAGATGCTATTTGATGTTTTTTAATGGTAAAATGTATTTCATCTTTACTAGCTTGATCTAAAGGTCTTTTTACCCATTGATTATCAACGGCAAAAACTACTAGATTTTGATAATTTTCGTCCGGTTTGTAATAATTAAAAGCTAACGAATCCTTTAATGTTTTGTTTGCTCTTGCGTACAAAATAAAGGGTTGCATTTGATCTTCTTGCGGATGAAAATGCAGCTTATCATCTTTAATATCATATGTACCATAGATTTCTAGATCTACGCTACCAAAAATTGCAGAATAATAAAAGGTATTATTATCCAAAAGAAATAAATTTGCAGGCATTTCATGTTCTGACAGGTTATAATAGCCTTCTAGACTTTTTGAGTTTTGAGCGAAAGTCGTCATGCTTAATAATATGAGGCAGATTGTTGTGATTTTTTTCATTTCTACAGGTATTATTTTATTTCCAACTCCGTTGTGATGTTAAGTTTGTTTTCAGATTTAGTATCTTTTAATTGCACATGAAGGTTATACGGATTAAAAAACTGACCCTCATTAAACTCTAGGATAATAGGAATTTGTCCTTTTGTAAATCTTGAGGCATCAAGTCCGTCAACAGTCGTATTGCCATACAAATTTGAACTTGCAATAAGTTCATTGCCTTTATTATCGGTAAGATGGACAGCTAGTGATGGGAATACTTTTCCGTTTTCTATTTTTAAACCGTCAACACCTTCTAGTATAAACAAATATTTATCTTTCGCACTCATTTTATTATCTGCAACTACTTTATTATCTGTTTCATTCCATAAATACGTTGAAGTATATTTAATATTTGTTGACTTTACATCTAGCAATTCATTTTCTATGATTGTAAATGGCATATTGTAAGTAAATTTGCCTTCTCCTTTGGTGTCCCAAATAGTGATTTGCACCTCGTATTCTTCATTATTTTTATAGGGGAAATTAGCAATTAAATTGGCTTGTAATTGTAATGGTGAAAGGCTTGTACCTTCGGTCAAATTCAATAAATTGAGTTCAGAAAGTACCATTTGATTTTCTTTCTTTAGCACCACCATTGACATTTCAGGATACACTTTTCCGTTTTGTTCTTTAAAGCCATGAATACCGTCAAAAGCAAAAACTACATTTTCGCCAAAGTTAAATATGTTTCTCTTCTCTTTTTTTCCATCAATTTGAATGCTAATATCATCGCATCCTAAACCATCGCCTTTTGACTTAGCTCCTGTAACCAAATCTTTATTGATAGATTTGTTGAAATTGCAAGCACTAAATACTAATGCTACTAATAGGATTTTAATTGTTTTCATGTTTTATTGTTTTTATTCAATTGAAAAATAACGTGTTACTATTTTTTGCAATTGCTCTTCATATTTAGGGTTTGCCATTAATATTTTAATAATTACTCTTGAATTTTCTGAGAGTTTTTCTTCTTCAAACCCTTCAACTTTCCCAAGTGTTAGTTGAATTATTTTAGCATCATCTCTCCATTCTGAGGTATAGTTTAAATCTCTCCCTTTTTTTGAAGTTTCATTGAGGTATGCTGAAAAATAGTGAAGTGCTGGAATAGCATTTCGATAATCTTCTACATATATAGCCATTAATTCTCCTTTACTAGTAGTAAGAACCCTCATAGAAGGAAATGTCAACTGATCGTATGTTATCGTATTTCCGAATTTTAGGTTTTTGGTATATCGAATTATAGGCTCTTTATCCTTTTCTTTGTCTTTGTTTATAGAATATTGAGAACCGCTTGCAGTAAGGCTATCTCTAGAGATACGCCCTTCGGCAATAGCCTCTTTATAAAAGGATGCTGCATTAAAAGTTTCAAAATTCAAATTTTTCAAATCGAAATGATCTTCTGGATAGGTAGTTAATGGTTTGAAATCAGGAAAATGAAGTGCTATTTTGGTTATTAATGTTTTATCTATTTTAGGAGAATGTATATTAGGATATAGTACCAGATAAAGGTTTTCAAGAAAAAAATCTTCCATGGGAACTTCTTCTATATTTGTAATTACCAATTCTTTTCTAAGTAAAGTTTTATCTTTTGAAGGTAAGTCTGACAAAACATAGTCAAACAAAAAATGATACCCTTTAAACCCTAATGTAACATCATTTATATAATAGGTTTCATAAGTATTTCCAGGTCGAACTCTAGCATAAGAATACCCACCTGAAAAGCAATGTCTTTCTTCTTCTTTTCTATTACCAGTAAGTTCGAATGCCTTTTTATCTGCAATGAAGGCAAGAAATGCTGTTGAGTTTTCTTTCTCTACATAAAAACGAATGAAAAATTTTTTGTTTTTCAATGTAATAGGTAGTGTATCTCCCTTAACTTCAAATTCTTTTCCATCTTGATATATGGTTACATTGTTGGTTAACGTTTGACTTTCTATTGCATGAAATGTTAGTAATAGTAAAAAGAAAATAATAAGGGTGTTGATTGATTTCTTCATTTTTTACGTTTTTATTGTTGGTGATTAAGAATTACCATATTTCACCAAATATTCATGTAATGTTTCCTTTAATTTGCTTCTTGAAATTTCAAGTAGCGAAGGGTCAATCGAAAGTGGAGTTTCACGGATACGTAGCATTCGTTTCATATTTTTTTTGACTTTCTCATCTTTCTGTTTTTCGATGAACGCCTCTACATCTTTTAAATGTATGAGTAGTGTATGATGGTTGTTTAAGCTGTAGCCTGTAACCCCTTCTATTTCTGTCCATTTTACAAAACCATTGGTTTTAGGGTTATAAATTAAACCTTCTTTCGTTAGAATTACTCTAGGCCCTTTTAGTAATAACAATGTGGCAATGCCTCCAATGAGGACAACACTACCAATCCCTAAAAAAATATAGGACAAGGTTTTTGAAAAGTATATTAAACCTAAAAAACTATTATTTAAACCAAAAACAATAAAAAGAGCACCTAAAATGATGAGTCCTATCGTTTTTGTTTTACTGTTTGATATTTCTAATCTGTCTTCCATAGTATTATTTATCTAAAATGTTAAAAATTAATTCACCTCCATATTCACTGTTAGGATTAACACTATGCTGTTGCCAAAAAGCATTAGGATTGATACTTATTTCTGATTTTGAATTAAATGAATGCTTGCTTTCATCAATTGGATTGTATGGATCAACGTATTCTCCGTTTGGGGAATTTGCAACTGAACTTTTAACAACCGTTATATGCTCTTTAGAGATACTCTTTATTTTATAAACAAAGTCTGTTGTTTTGATAAGATCTCCTTCACCAAGTTTAGATAGCAAAATGTTCTTTTCAGTAGCTGTTTTCAACGCAAAAGTAGTATTGAACCTAGGACTTGACATTATTATAGAAAAAATAGCATACAAAAACATTCCTACTGCACTCAATGCTAAAAATAGTAAAATATACCATCCTGTTTTAGAGACTTTATGTTGTGCCAATAATTCTTTTGCCGCTGTTTTTGTTTGCTCATTCCATTTTCTTTTTTGAATTTTTTTACCTGTTAAATCACAGCGAACCTCAGCATATTTTTTTTTGACAGGTATAAAGAGAAAACTAGTATCTCTTTGCATTACATAAAGCGTTGCTTTACTGATTTCTTTACATCCTTCAAAGATTTGATTGATGGGCGTTTGTAATACATCGTATTCTTGTACGTTTATAAACATTGTTTTGGTTTTTTGGTTAGTGATTTATTCGCTTTATCACCAGATCAGTGGATCAATACCTTGCCAAATTGCCCAACGGATGGTTTCTTTTACATTCATATCGCTAACTAAGGTTTGATCTCTTTCTGTGACTGTCATGTCAAACTTTATGATATAACCTGAAAATGTGCCTACAACCAAATGTTTTTTATCAGCAGAAAAATCCATACTCATAATGGTGCCACCTACATGTAAATAAGATTTGTCTTCTGGGTTTTTAGGGTTGATATACCAGATATAACCATTGTTTGCCCCTAATAAATAACCATCTTTATACGGTAATATTGAAAAAATCCATAGATTATCATTCATTTGGTCAAAACGCTCATCAAAATCTTGATACCATGAGGTATTTGCTTCTATAGGGAGATGCTTTAAATCCATCCCAATCACACCACTTTGTTGGTAATGGCAAGATGCCAATGCAATATGGTCTAGTTTATCATGAAAACCTACGGCATGTGGATATTCTGACCGTGCTTGTATTTTGCTTGTCAATTCAAACTGCTTATTTTTTTCCTCAAAAATAAAATGTTCACTCATTTGAAAGCCAGTAGCTATTTTCGTGTTATCAGGAGAAAGGGATGCATGAAAATAGTCTAAACTGACTTCAAAAGTTTCTGACTCGTCATATTCTTCATAGAAATTTTCTATAAATTCAGGGAGCATTTCTTGCGTAGGCAATACACATTCGCTTCCTTCTTCACCCAAAATAAAAATACCATTTGTAGTGGCTAACAATACGCGTTTCCCATCATTAAAAACGGATGCACTCAACACAATTAAACCTTCTTTTTTAAAATTGGCTACTTTAATATTTTCGGTTGCTTTTCCGTAGCCTTTAGGATATTTAAAAGTATGGATAGGCTCTCCGTTCCAGTCATTAAAAATCTGGACTTCTTTTTTGGTAACTTTTACTATATATTCTTTATTGGCTGAAATACCAATAGCACGAATCCCTTTTTGTTTGCTTACTTTATCATCCTCTAATAAATACACATTTCCATCATCTGTATATATATTTCCATCTGCACGCACTACAATAGTACCATCTTTTAAAACAATGACTTGATTAATACTTCTTGAAATACCATCATAATATTGCTGAAAAGGTTCGTAAGCCGGCGGAAATAATTCTCGTAGTTTCTTATGTTCACCAGAAGCATTCAATTCAATGGCTTTGTGGTATACCGCTTCTGCCATATCACCTCTGGTTTCATGAGGTTCTTCTGGACCATCACCTCCTTTATAAATGGCATCTAAAAAAGCATTGAGTTGCTCTTTAAATTGTTTTCCTTCATTTATCCATCTTTTTGATAGATCTGTTATTTCGTCATTTTTATTGAATAATCCCATGCTTCTTATTTTTTAAGGTTTATAAACCTAACTACTAAAGATAAAGCTTATTGCCTTTTACCCTAGCTCTAATTTGTATTCGCAACAATCTAATTTATAACTGAATAACTTAATTGCTTTTACTACACAAAAATGAGGTTAAATAGTAAGGAGTGCTACACTTTATACCATGAAAATGGCATCCCTGAAAATGGGGTGTATTTTCCTTAATTAAAACTTAAAAAAAGTTTTGAACCTTCAAAGGAGAGGAAAGATTGGAAATTATATCTTTGTACTCAAACAATAATGTAATGGGGTTTTATCAAAAATTATTCGCTACTAAATATGATTCTTTTATGAAAGGAATGGAAATTAGTATCTTTGATTTACGAAAAGAACTCATCGAAAATTTAGAAGGAAGCGTATTGGATGTAGGCTCTGGAACGGGTGTAAATTTTGAGCATTTTAACACAAAATGTGAGGTTATTTCTATTGAACCATCCACGTATATGCTAGATAAAGCAAAAACCAAATTGCCTATCAATAAAAAAATTATGCTCTATAACTTAGGTGTTAATGATGTAGCATTAGATGATTTAATAGAAAATAGTTCATTAGATTATGCCATTTGTACCTTGGTTTTATGCACTATTCCGAAACCCGAATTGGCTTTGAAAAATATTTACAGATGGCTTAAGCCAACAGGTAAACTCATTATTTTAGAGCATATTCACGCAGAGAAGAGGCACAGAAGAGTACTACAAAACATGATAAATCCTGTATGGAAAATTATTGGAGATGGCTGTAACTTAAATCGAGATACTGACAAGATGATTCAAAAAACAGGTTTTAAACCTGCTAAAGAGACATATTTTAAACGAACATTGAGGTTTTATTCTGGGGTTTTTGAGAAGTAGTTTGGATTTCTATTTTTAAGTCTTTTGTCTAGCTCAGTTTAATACCTTTAATTTTTAAACTTTATAAATCCGAGTCGATACCATTTTCTTTTAATAATCTATTCATTTTTGCGCTATATTATATGTTGCTATAAGTTTCTCTTTTTTTGAGTTTTTTGATTTATACTTTGAGCTGAAGCAAAATTAAAAATATGAATACTACTTTTCCTTTTTATAAAAACTGAGGTTGTTAGAAACAATATATGGGTCGCAATACCAAAGTTAAAATCCTTCTATTGGCATTCATTGCACCTTGATCAATTTGTAACATTATCAAGGATTAATCTTAGTTCTTTATAAATTCAAGCTATTTTTTATTTAAGATGTATTCCTATATTTATGTGTTTAACAAGTCCAATATTTTTTATTCTTAAAATCAATAACCATTGGGCCTCCAACACAGTCACCATAAGCTTCTAAATCAGCATCTGATTTATCATTAGAAATAAGCCAATCTCCTGTTACATTGTGTTTTAACAACGTTCCTTTGTCGAGAATTTTCCCTCTCTCCGCAGACATTGACGGGTTTCCTTCAGAAATTATAGTAATTGATTTGCCTTTAATGACAACCAATACTTTTTCGCTCATAGATCTTCCTTGCCATTCTGCATAGGCAATATCAAAAATATAGGTACCATCCGGTGGAATTCCATTCACAAGATTATTCGAAAGATTATCAGTTGCTTCCTTAATGACAATAGCATTTTCTACTTCAGTTTTAATACTATCCATAAATATCCTACGATCTTCTCGGTTATATTCATACTTTATATCCGATTTTAAGACAGGTGTATTTCTACTTTCATTTTCTATAACAGAAGGAGTTGTATCTAATTGTGAGTCATTTACATTATTTTGAGTATTTACCTCTAGACTCTCAACATTTTGTTTCTTGTGCTGTTGGTTTGTACAAGAAATGAGAATGATAGGAATTGTTATTATTATGATTCGTTTTATTTTATTTAAATAGCTCATTTATTCTACTTATAATTATTTGTTATTGTTTATATAAATTGTTCCAAATAGTTTGTCCCAAAAAATGGTATAAAAACCATAATTTTTATTTTTTTGTTGATGATGTGTTTGATGAAAAATATGATTACCAAAAAGTAAAGGCTGCTTTGTTGACTTCGTATTTAGGTGTCCTATAACTCCAAAAAGCCAATTAAAAAAAATAAAAGTTAAAAAACTGAATAGGTTTAACTCAATAAACAAGGTGCTTAGGGTTAAGAGCACTCCAAATAATATGGCTTCAACGGGCTCCATCACATAGAGGCTAATCGCGTTGAAGTGATGATGCGAGTGATGTTTTAAATGAAACTTTTTAAAAGGCCAGACATGATGGGAAATATAATGTAAGATATACATCAAAAAATCAAAAAGTACATAGAGCAATACAAAATGAATAAAAAAATGTTTGTCAGTGATAAAGTCAATTTTACCATTAATGAATAGCATGTATCCTGGAATGGCGATTAAAATATTTACAATAAGAACAACAATACTATTATTAATATCTGTTTTCGTTATTTTTAAGGTTTCGTGACCTTTAATTTTTGACCAATAATGACTTATGAGTATTGTTAAGATATACATCAAAATGTTGGCAAGGACCAAAGTCCCCCAAAAAGAAAATATATTATTGAATATATACATCGTTATTCTTGTTGATTACAGTTGAGTGACAATCTTTAAAGGTTATTTAAAAAATAACCAATCTCCGTGATTTAATTTACCTCTAATTTTTTTTGTATTCTTTTTATTGGTAATAAATAACCTTGTTAACAGTTTGGGTTCGTGCTCGGTAACTGTGGTTTCATTATTATTTTCATCCCTATCAAGGTAAAAAACAGGAATATATCTTGTGCTTGTTACTAGTTGTATGATATCATCATTTTTGTACCAAGTTCTACAAGTGTATTCACCAAAGAAATCATCTTTAAAAACTTCGGCATCATTGAATTTCTGATTCATTATTTTTATCGTTTCATTAACCACTAAACTATCGTTATACGAAGCATAAGAATGTAAGGCCAATAGATCTCCTTTTAACGTTGTAATAGCCTCTATTTCTGAAAAAAACAACTTATGATAACTGGCAAGTTTGTCATTAGCTGTTGATTGAGAAGTAGCGTAAGAATATCCTAAGGTGTCTTTTTCATTAGAATCTAATACAAATCCGTTAGTAGCTATAATTTCTTTTTTGATACTATAAGAGTAATCATAGTTATTTATTACGTCTTTGAAGTATTGCTCTGCATTGAATTCATGAAATGACAATTTTTGAAGATCGAATATGCCTTCTCCTAATTGCTTAAGTTGAGAAGTGCAACTTAAAACGCCTGTAAACACAAATGTTAGTATTACAAAAGTTTTTTTCATTATTAATCAGTATTTATAATAAATTTGCCTTATTGGAAATTAATTCAACAAGGTCATTTCTTTCACTTTTTTCAATAGGATTTAATCCAATATTTACTTTTTTATTAATACCATTACTGCTAACATACAAGGTTGCGTATCTGGTACTTTTGTGCAAATCTACATCGGTTATATCAGCATATCGGATGAGTTTCTTTTTAGCAGCTATGGCTTCTTTAGCCTCTAGAAAATCATCATGTAGAGTAATTAAAACCCTGTCTTTACCCCAAAATGCTAAAACTGTCCAAAAAATGGCAAAACCAGGCAACATCATAATTATTGTATTTAATAATAAATACCCCACTA
>DEIV01000044.1:49899-167041 GCA_002352665.1 Flavobacteriaceae bacterium UBA2765 | reverse complement strand
TTGCTTGATTTAAATTCTCTAATCATTTGTTCTAGTTTTAAAAAATTCTTTTTCGGTTAAACTGTCTATTACTTTTCTACAGCCTATAATTCCTATCATACCAATGGGAACGAAGAAAAAACTACTTATCATGAATATTTTGGCTCCCAATTTTATCTTATCTGTAAAACTTAAAAAATATAAGCCTACTACGTTTCCTATTAAGGGTATAGACATAATGTAAAGAATTATTTCCTCGTCTAATCCGGCTAATAATGATAAGGCGACATGAATTACAAAAGCTATATAAATAAGGTTGTTTGTTTTATTAAATTCCATTGTTCTAGTATTTATTTATTATATTTAATAATTCATCTTTGGTTAAACCTTTCTTCTTTTCCATGCGTTTTCCTTCTTTATATTTCGAATACTTAAACTTTCCATCTTCATATTGCCTAATGATAATACCATCGTAGGGATTTCCTTTTTTAAGTGTACATTTACTTATTAGCTTGGCATCTAAGTAAAAATAACCAACACCATCACTCTTAAAAAATAGATTATTAAACCTTAAAAAATCTTTATAATTAGGTTGGGTTTTTAGTTTAAATTCAGGATATATGTTAATTGTAATATCTTGATTTTTAGCATCTAACAGAAGCACATTGGGTTTTTCTAAATACATATTGAGCGTTACATTAGAAACCTTAAAGTTGATATGTACATCTATAAGCTCTTTATTTTTAAATTTGAGGTATCCTTTTTCCTTTTCGGTAAAAAATTCAACTTTTCCTTCGGTTTTAGCAGCATTTGTATAGCTTAATTCATTGTATTTTTCGAATGTATCGCTATTTGTTTTATAGGTCAAAAATCCTGTAGCTGTAGGTGTTACACGATAATCAGGCAGATCAGAGATACCTTGATAATACATACTGTAAACATCCGTTTGCGTTCGTTTTCCTTTTTTATAAAAATGCTTATGGTAATTTTTATTTACTTCAATGTCTATACCATCAAATGGTTTTCCGTTTACATAATTAATACTGTCTAATACTGGTTTTAATAAAGAACCCGCAGTGCTATAATAATATTGGTAGCCTGTTTTTTTGCCTTTTTTATAATGTTCTATTTTTTCTATTATACCTTTTAGTGTATGAAAATGCCCTGAAAAAGGTTTGCCTTTTTTGTAAATGCCAGTAATACTGTCTAAACCTTTAAAAGGAAATTTTTTAATTTTATGTAAAATGACACCTTCATCATAAGTATTAACTTCTTCTATTTTATTTTCAATACTATTAATAACGTGTTCTTTGCCCTGTTTTTTTCCATTTTTATAAGGTGTACGTGTAAAACTTCTGGGTTCTTCTTTATTATCAATGCTTATAAACGTTCCGTTGTACTCATTTCCATTTTTAAAATCACCTTCATAGATAATCGCATTGTCTTTATAGGTTATTTCTTTGCTTATTAAGTAATTTTCAAAAATATCTACATGCTTATACATCCCAAAATAATAAGTTGATTTTACTAATTTTCCGCCTTTATAAAGGTTTTGAAATGTTTTGTTTATAAAAAATGTACCTTCTCTAGGGTTTCCATTTACATACTGCCCATCAGCAACTAGATTTTGATTTTTAAAGTATTGAATTTTCCCATTTAATTGACCGTTTTTGTAATTTTGAGTTATGCTATCATACACTATTTCGTATTCATTATTTTTTTTAAAATAAAGATTTGTATTACACGCTTCCGGTCCTGTTTTTAATCCGTTTTGATAGTTAGTAATGCAATAATTTGAAATTACAGTGCCATCTAAGGGTTTCCCACTTTTAAAGATACAGGTTGTTATTTTATTATGTAGTCTATCTTCAAATGTTAGTGTTCCTTCCCACATATTATCTTTATAATTTCCTTCAATAAATACACCTTCATAAGTATACTCAGTAAATGGACCATTTTTAACTCCATCTGTATAGGTGGTTAGTCTTCTGTCATAAGTGCTAAATTCCTCTCCGTTAAAAGGTTTATTGTTCTTGTAGGTGAGTTGATAAGATTTGTTTTCAAAAAAAGTGCTGTTTTGTGCAATTAAGCCTTCATTAGTATAGGTTATAACTTCTTCTAATGTTTTCAAATCATCACGATTATAGGTTTCTTTTTTTACAATTTTTCCGTTTTTGTAGTAGTTTACACTATAACTTTCACAAACTTCGCCATCAAAAGGTTTTCCTTTTTTGTATTCGCATTCGCAAATTTTATCCTCAATATAGCTGTCACTTTTAACAAGCCCTGAAATCTGACCTTCGTCATATTCTTGTTGTGCTATTATTTTTCCTTTATTATCATATTGTTTAAAGAAGCCATGTTTTTTACCCTCTTTATACGATGATAAAGTATTGTAATATTCGTCATAAAAAGTACCTGTAAATGGGATATCATTTTTATAGATTCCTTTAGCTATTTGTTTTCCTTTTTTATCGAAATGAACACTTTCGCCTTCTTTTTTGCCTAGATGAATATGATAGTATTCTATTATTATTTTAAAATTAGCCGTATAATATTTGGTTTGTTTTCCTTCTTGTTGTCCGTTTTTATAAGTTGTGATTTGCAAGTAGTCATCTACAAATTCACCTTCCCAAGGTTTGTTGTTTTTGTTGATACCTTTACTAATAACCTTCTCTTTTGATGTAAAACTAATTTCTTCCCCTTCTAAACTACCTTTTACATAATTTCTTAATTTCAAATCATTATGTTTTAGATATTGATTGTCAATAAAGGATCCTGAATAGGGTTTACCATCTTTGTTTATACCCTTGGCTATAACTTCTCCTTTTTCTGAATATGTAATTTGCTCTCCTTCAAGTTTCCCTAAAACATATGTTTCTCGTAGGTTATAGTTCGTATTATAAAATGTTCCTGAATAAGGAGCACCTTCTTTTTTTATACCTTTTGCTAATAACTTTCCACTCCTGTCAAAAGTTGCTTTTTCTCCATTAGCAGCTTTGTTTTTATACGTTTCATACCTTTCGACACTCAAAATTTCATTATCAACTTCTGTTTCGAACCAAAAATACTGTACGCCATCAGTGGGATACTGATTTATATATAGCATTTCACCTAGTTTTTTTCCGTCTCTAGCAAAAGAACTATTAATTGATGTGCTGTCATTTACAAATACTAACTTTACAGCAACTTGATTGGATTTATTATAATAACGCACCTGAGCTATTTTTTTACCTTCTTTAAATTCTGGAACATAGCCATCAGAAAAAGCATCAAAGAATCTCCCTGTCCAACGAATATTATTTTTAAAAATGCCTTCTGCTCTTAAAAAACCTTCTTTATTATAATAGGTACTTGTACCATCTAGTATTCCTTTTTTGTAGTTGCGTATCTCAGATTTTTGACCGTTTATATAATACCAGACCACCTTACCCTCTAATTCTTCCTTTTCTATATTAGAATAATAACCTTCCATTTGGAGGCTACCAGTAATGTAATAGTCTTTTACTTGGTATAAGTTACCTGTTTTTTTAAGAGGTATAGGCCTGTAAAATTTCGCTTCAGCTTTGGTGGTTTTATTCCAACCTGCATCAAAATAAAGTATGTCTTTTTGTGCCGTTAAGTTGGTGGCGATACTTAAAAGTAGTAGTAGAATTATCTTTTTCATTTTAGTTATATTAATTATTTATGTAAATAAATAGAAGGTCTATCTGATGCTTTTCCGTTCCACTTTACGACAAAATTTGCTTGTTCAAAAGCTTCAACAATAAGTTGACCAACTTTCTCTGTCGATTTATCTTTGCCATCAGTTCCTCCATAGCCTAACAAAATCATACTTGTTTTTTGTGCTCGTTTTGCATCTTGTTTTGTATAAAAGCAAAAGCCACTAATTGTTTTAGGATTTGAATGCTCACGATAGGCTTCAGAACATGCTAAAAATCCATCATCTTGTGTATTTCCAGCTGAAAGTATAGCAATTAAACCCTTATTTTCTAATTCTAGGAACACTTGAGCAATAGTTTTCTTTACAAGTTTCCATCTTTTACTATCCATCTTAATGGGTTCTAATTCTGGTTCTTTAATAAGGTTAACTCCTGTTCGCTCCATAAGTAAGTGTTTTACTTCAGTTGCCCAAGCATTTTTAGTGATATGATTGCCATGTGCATCATAAATATCGGTTTTAGCACCTTGATCAATAAGATATTGAACAGGTGCAATTGCTTGCGAAAATTCAGCGAGAAGGTAAAGTGCGGTTCTTTTGTCTTTACTTTCTATTTGTATGTCTGCCCCAGCTTCAATTAACAGTTTTATAATTGCTAAAGTTATTTTAGAATCTGCACCATCACTCCCCATTGCAGCACATTGTAATGCTGTAAAACCAAATTCATTAAATCCATTTAAATCTAGATCATGTTCTAGTAGTAATTTTTTTACCAATTCTAAATTGCCTTCTCTACAAGCGTCAAATATATTTGTGTTTTTCATCTTAATTAATGATAATGTTTGGTGAATTTACACCAATGAGTTTATACCCTTCATCAGTTTTTAAAAATTCAAATTGCTCTTGGTAATCTTCATCCGGATGATTAATAATTAATGTATGCAATGGATATTTATTTATAAATGGATTACCACAGTCGTCAAAGTATTTGTCATATTTAGAATCTTCCCATATAAATGAATTCAATCCGGATAGCGAAATGAAAGAATCAGTACTTTTATTTTTAACTAGGATTAAACGGTTTAGTAGAATTTTATAATTAGCTCTTAAAAAAGGCTCCTTATCAACTATCTTTTGGCCATGTTCTGAATGATTCCATACAGAAATATCAGGCATTGCATTATTTATAAAATCGTATTTAGTTAAAGAGGAACCCGCAGCAGAACTGGAAATGAATTCTAAACGCCTTATAAAAACATTAAATAACCAATGCTCAAACTGTTTTTTATAATTATTAAAACTATAAAAGTTGTTTTTTGTACCGCCTTGTGTTAAACGATAGGGTAGTGCTGTAGTATCATTTTTTTTCATAGAATATAAATTAAGCGCATTGTTATGCTTAAAATCATTTATCAGCACTTCATTTTTTTTATCAATAAGTTGGGTGGTGCCACCTTTCCATGTCCAATGTTCACATGGACTTTCTTTTTGATAAGTATTACCATCTAAACAGGTTCTTTGGGCATTTTTAATAACTACGGCAACATTATTTCTAAAGGGTAGTGCATCAGAATACATTGCAGGGATAGCTATTTTACCATAGCCATCAAAAAAACCTACTTTGTCAGTTTTAGGGTCACGAAAACGGATCATACCTTCACTCTCACAATCAAATGCCATATCCCAGATATATAAACTATCTCGACCTACTTTTTTACCATTTTTAAGTAGGTAATATCCATAAGCTGTATGGTTTTTTTCTTCCATAACAGCAATAATATTTCTAAATTTTTTAGCGGATGTAAAACCCATAAACTTAGGAGGGATCATTACTTTGTCATTTTCATTTTTAAAACCTCTTTTATTACCCTCTTCTGAATAGAAGGCATGCCAAGTGTTGTCTTGAGCAGACATTTGTAATGAAACTAAAAAAAGTAGTAGGATGCTTAATGTGTTAAATTTTGTTTTCATAATTATTTTTTTGAATCAATTAATTTCCCTGCTTCCCAATGTTCAATTTTATCTAGTTTTCCATTTTCTTGATACAATTTCCAAACACCTATTTTATTTCCATTATCATACTCCCCTTTAGCCTTTCGTTTTCCATTGGCATGATAACCTTTATATCTTCCTGTTTTTCTGCCATTTTCTTGTTTTGATTTATACTGTAGCCTCCCGTTTTTATAGTGTTTTTTGAATCTCTCAACTCGACTTTTTTTATGATATCTAGACACATACTCTAACTGTTGGTTTTTATAAAAACTTTTGGTTACTATGTTATTTTTTAATACTTTTTTAGAGAAACTTAATAATCCACTTTCAAAATATTTATTAGTTTCTACCTTATATCCATTAAGATAGCTTATTGTCATTTTAATTTTACCGCTTTCATAATATTCATTGGTTGCAACTTTCTTTCCATCAAGATAGCTTATTGTCATTTTGATTTCACCACTTTCATAATATTCTTTGTGTTTGTTTATGGCTCTATCATTCTTATAGTAACGAACATATTCTAATTGTCCATTCTTAAAAAAACTTTTCCATTCACCAGTCATTTTTCCATCTAAATAATAATCTATTTGATATAGTTTTTCATTTCTGTAGTATTTCCATTCACCCGTGTTTTTGCCATTACGATTGTAATTTTTTATTGTATGTTCTTG
The DNA here is from genome assembly GCA_002352665.1 of Flavobacteriaceae bacterium UBA2765. Lineage (GTDB taxonomy): Bacteria > Bacteroidota > Bacteroidia > Flavobacteriales > Flavobacteriaceae > Aureibaculum. Next base: position 160,735 of record DEIV01000044.1, on the reverse strand, counting down.
TTTGTTTTCAGAATAAAATTCCCATTGACCTGTAAAATGTCCATCTTTATAATTTCCTATGGATCTTAATTTTCCACTTCTATTATAAGATTTCCATTCACCAGTTGGGTTTCCTTCTTCATCATAGAAGCCAATGCTTTTTAGTTGACCATTATCATAATATTTTTTAACTACTGGATATATGTTCTTCCCTTCAAATTCTACAAATAAGGGTTTCCAAGTCTTATTCCTTTGATATTTATAATGGTGGTTTTCTCCCGATGGATATCTCAAAATCAACTTGGCTCTAGCCATAATTTCAATTTTACGATCACCGATAAATTGTTCTACTAATGTTTGAACATCCTTAATAGAATCATTCTTTACAGAAAGGTCAAGGATGCTATACTTTTCTGTTCCATCAATATCTCTGATTCTGTTTTCTGAAACACCTATATTATGGTCGTTATCTTTACTGTCATATTCATTATATTCTTCTGTTTCATAGGGTGTAATGGCACCTTCGATAGCTTTATACCAGATAACAGTACGCCAATGTGAAGATTCAAATGTCTTGTTATAAGGCTCATAAGCACTTATATAATTAATGCCTGGATAAAAATCACTTTCACTATTTTCTACTTCAAAACGTTGTTTTTGGGTATTGAATATGTAAATAGCATTACCAATAGTAATATCTAAATAACCATCAAAATTTATATCTACATAAATAATTTGATTGTCAATATTAGGATGGGTTTTTGTATAGGTCTGAATTTCTATCGGACTTCTTTTGCCATTTTCATTTTTTTCAGAATAGTAAACATTTATTGAATCTGCAACAATAGTTGGAGTTAGTAATAATGCTGTAAATTCATTTTTAAGAGTTGTGTTTTTTAGGGAATTAGGTAATTCTTTTAGTGCTACTTTTAAAGTAATGGGTAGTTTTTCTCCTGATTGAGAAATCCATTGCCCAGTCAGTTTCCATAAATTCTTCATGTCTAACGCTATAAAACCATCAGTATAATTATCTATTTCAGTACTGGCTTTAGCAGAAATTATAGTGTTATCTGTTTTAATATCAGTAAAATGTATCCACCTTTCATTAAAATCGTATGCGTAAGAGACACTATATGTACTGTTTTTAACAGCAACTTTTGCTGTAATACTTTTCTCACCAATAGTACCTTGATACCATAAAAAATAGCTATAAAATGGCTCTTTGGTTTCTTTGGTCTGTGCATTTAGCGTACAGAACAAAAAGCTAAGAATTAGTATGACTATTGTTTTTTTCATTTGTTACTGCTTTTTAAACTCAAAAGGAACTCTCGCTTCTTTGTCTGGACTTATCCAATAGCCTTCATAAACACCTTCATGCTCTCCTTTAAGCCTATTCATTGTTCCTTCAAAGTAACCGCTTAGTTCATTGTTTTTTTCATATTCTTCAAAGTTTACTGTATCTACTCCAAAAAAACCACTTATATAGGTGCCTCTTAGATTGATATTTTTACCTGTCTTAGTATTGATAAATGTTCCTATTACTTTTTTATCATTCACTTTAAAATAGATAGATCCGTTTACCTTATCATTAATACTGCCAACCAAGTGTTCTATAGTGCTGTCTTTTTTTAGTTGAAATGGTAAATGAATAGCTTGACTTTTAGAGCTTACTTTTCCAAACAAAGGATGCTCTAACACCAATTGAAAAGTATAGTCGCCATTGCTAAGATCAAGTGGAAAAAACGGAATTAATTCATCAGCATTATTTAAAAAATAATTTTTACCGTTAAATAAAATATAATTATCATTAAGCATATTTTCTTTTTCTCCAGATAAAGGTATATTGTATAAAAATTGCCTATGTGTTTTATTATTGGCACCTGTTACTTCTGTAAATAATTTAGCTTCCTGTTTAAATGTTAGTTTTTGACCCGTTTTGTTATGAAAACTTGGTGTAAATAGTAAACTGCCATCAGTAACTGTTAAATCTATAGTTAAAGCGTAATTTTTTGGAGAAGCGATGTCTATATCATCATCAACATCAACATCAACATCTTCATATTCTTCTTCTTCATCTTCATCCATTTTTTCAATACGTTCTTCAATGGTTTCCCATTTACCGTTAACATATTTTTCTTCTAACATGACCATATTTCCCTCTTCATTTGGATAATAGGAACTCGAGCGGTACGGCACAAGTTTTCCACTGACAGCTCTATACTCAATCATTGCTCTGTTCATTTGCGATATAAAACTCTTATCGAACAAATTATATTGCCCTAGTTCTGTGAGATAAGGATAATAATCCTCTTCATTATTTACAGTAAATTTTTTTGTAGCAATATTGTATATATAAAGTTTATCATTAATTGTTAAATCTAAATAGCCATCATAATTGATATCTACATAAGCCAACTCAAAATAGTCTAATGAAGAACCGTCTTCATTTTTTATTTCTTGACTTTTTTTATCGTTTTTGTAAATAGTAATACCACGAACAATTTTACTTTGCACTTCTCCTGATGGTGTAAGCTCTTCTTCTATTTCTGCTTTGAACGTAAAGGCTAGAAACTCCTTTGCCATAGGCGTTAAGGTTATGGGTAGTATGGTACCATTTTGATTATCCCAATCTCCTTTTAATACTTGATTGATCTCAAAATTAACACTCCATTCTGGAGAATCATCATTTTTTTCAAAACCAAATATCCCTGCTTGTCGTTCCCATAAGTTTTCTATGTTAATCCATTTTTTTTGACTATCGTAGGCGTACTGTACATTTGAAATGATAGTATCATTTATTTCTACATTATTACTTTCTTTTACAAAACCTCTTTTTAACATTAAGTGTATTGGGTATTTCCCAATAGTCCCTTTATACCATAATAAATAGGTTGTTGGTTTTATTTCTATGGAATTTCCTTTTTGTGTAGGTGTTATTTGATTCCCTTTTTCATCATAGCATCGTATAGCATAGCGGTGTTTTATTAAGCCTTGATTTTGCGTAATCATTTCTGTATATTCCTCAGGGTATAGTTCATACCCAGTGGTTTTTATAAGATTAATTTCTCCTATTTCATTTGAAATTAAAACATGTAGGTTTTCATGTTCTGTTCCATATTCACTCGTGTTATACACTCTGAATTGGGCTTGAGGCAGATTTTGAAACTCAACATAAATTCTTGTTTTATCTTTATATATTGCTTCTAGGCTAATTAAAGTGATTTGATTTTTACGAATACGATATAATACCTCTATTTCCTTGTCTTTAAATGTAAATGTCTCGGTAAGCAATCTTGTACCTACTGGAATACTAGAATTGTCAGAAACAATACCTGCCATTGAAATTTTTGAACTATGTCTTTTTACAATTATACTGGTTAGATTGCTAGATTGGTAGGTTATAAATTTATCCCCTTGCTCTTTTATACGGTCTTTTTCTATAGTGATAGGTGTATGATAAACTAGTGTAACAATATCTAAAACTTCTATAAGTCTATCAAAATTGGCTTGATATTTTTTAAGTACATCTTCTCTTTGTGGACAGGCACTTTTCTCTATAAAATTTCTTTGTTCTGTTAGTGCTTGTTTTTGTTTTCTTAGTACATCTTTTGATGATATAGAAATTTCTTGCCCACGCAAAAAACAAGTATTTAAAATTAGAATAATCAGTAGTATGGATTGAATGTGTTTCATTTTTTTTAAAAATATTAACCAAATAAATCGGTGTGCATCGCAGCAACATAAAGTAAGGCTATAAAACACAGAAATATAAAAGTTGTTTTTAATATTTTAGGTGCTCTTTTAGAGCGTTCGCCCTTTTTTGTTAATAGCTGATAACTAAGATATACCATAAAAATTAATGTTGGCCCTACGATAAACAATCCAAAAACGGCAAAAATAAACATGGCTTCAATAGCTTCACTAATCTCTCCTTCAGAAATACCCATTGCTAGGAAAAAGTAGAGTAGTAGTGTTATAAAAACACTGACTATAAACCGTAAAAATTTATTTTTAATATACATTTGAATTTTAAATTTTTTTAACCAAAAAGATCAGTATATATGGCTGCAACATAGAGTAATGCAATAATGCCAATAATAACGATCATAGTTTTAAAAATGGTTGGGTATTTTTTAGACCTTTCTTCCTTTATTGTAAAAAATTGGTAGGCGGCATAGGTAAAAAATATCAATATTGGGACTACAATAAAAATCCCAAAAACAGCAAAAATAAACATGGCTTCAAGGATACTATAAAAACTCTTATCACCTGTTCCTTCAATAGCAAAAACAATGAAATAGTAGAGTACAATTGCTATAAAAACACTTACTACAAACCGTAAAAATTTGTTATTTATATACATATGGGTTAATCAGCTAAACAACAGTATTACAACTACTAAAGCTAATAGATATTGTTTTTTTGCCTTTTTAATTTGTATTCGCTTACATCTAATTTACAAATGCAACTTGTACTGTTTTCTATGTCAAAGATAAAATGCAATTATTCTTATTTAAACACCATAGACCACTAAATTGAACTCCCTGAAAAAGGGGAGTGTATTAGTGAAATATGATTTATTTTTTTTAAACCGTTAGTCAAGGTTTCACATTGAGTAAAGCCCTGACTATTAAATTATTCACACCGTGACTTTGAGTCACGGTGTGAATATGTCACTAATAGATATTGAACTCTACCTAAGGTTTAACCTTTTTTTCTTTTTGCAATACATGTTTTACAAAACCTTCATAATATTCATCTATCGTTTTTTTCTTGATGGCTTGCCAATCTTCTTTAGGATAGCTTAATGCTTTTCCTTCTTCAATTCCATTAATCGCCCACATGCCATGTAGATTTATCCATCTATGGTCATAGGTTCCTTCATGTTCTCGAACAAATGCTACAACATCTTTAACAATAGTTTCTAACTTTTTTATGTCTTGTAAAGCGTATAGGTTAATGGTTGGTCCGAATTTGTCATTAAGAATTGCAACTGCACCTCTAGCCGTTGCATCTTGACAAAGGTTGGCATCTATCCTTGCTCTTAATTGCCCTATATAAAACCATAGGGCAGCCTCATCTTTATAACCTTGTTCGAATAAGACTTTAGATAAGGCATAAACTACTGGCGGATTCCATTTGTTAGGGTTTTGAAAAAAGATGTCTCTCATTGTCGATTTCATTTCTTCATCACCGGTGGTCAATACACTAATGGCTTTATTTTGTTTTTCGACATCTATTTCTTTAAAAACTCCCGTTACTGGAATAATCTCAGTGTTTTGAGCATTCATGAATAAGGTTATATGTATTGCTATTAAAAATAGTATTACTTTCATCGTAAAATCGTATACATTCTATTTCTTTACTCGATGTAATGGCAACAATTTATAAATAGATTTACTGTGAGATAAAATATCTTTTGATAATTTACCAAATGAGATGACTTGTTGGCTTTGGGCATCCCAATCTTTTAATCCATCGTTATAACCCGCATAATAAGCTTCCCAAGTATCGTATTTTTCACGTGCTAAAGGAAGAATTTCAGCTATAGCTTTCTGCACTTCATCTTTAGTTAGATATTCTGCTGCATATCCAGAAGCGGCTAAATTGACTATTCTAGCATAGTCCCATGCCTTATACTCTTGTTCCCTGTTTTTTAATACCTCCATTTGATCTAAAAGAGAATTTTTATTTGAAATATCCCAAAACTCTCTTAAGTATGACTTGTTTTCAGTTTTTTGAGAAATTTCAAAAGGATATTCTAATAATACTTTATACCCTTCAATCAACTCTTTATCAGTAGATCTACCTTCTTCTGTAATAAGTATTTCAGCAACTCTATCCATGCCTCCGTAACCATCAATAAAATAAATGCCTCCAAGCATAAAACCTGTCAATTGATCATCTTGACTTTCCTTTGATTCGCAAGAGTTCAAAAAAGGAATCAATGCCATCATTAATACAATAATTATTAAATTGTTATTAAAATTTTTCATGTTAGAATTTTTATAATTGTTTATTAGTACACATCCAATCCATCAAAATAAATTTCTGTAATGGCTGTGTCTTTATATTTATCACCATTATAGACGCTTAGAATTTCAAATTTGATACTATCTGGTTGTAATTCGCTATTTTCATGATAAGACTTGACATCTCTGCCATTTTCGTCTTTATATCTCCACCCAGTTGTGCCATCGTTATTAAGAAGGTATGTTATTTTATAACCAATTGTGGGAATGCTAAAAGCTTGTTCTGCATACACATCTTTTAAATTCAGTATGGCAAAGGGCTTATCATTTACATACATTTTTAATTGCTTTACCCTAGCGTTGTTTTTCCATGTTTCTTTATCCTTAATATAGCCATTGGCAATAATTACAGTTGTTATTCTAGGGTGGCCAGGTTTAAATTTAAACGCTACAGTCTCTCCAATTCCATAACCTTTTACACCTTCAATCCATGCCGTTTTATAACTCAAATCGCAAATATTATTTTTACCATAAGTGTTTCTAGATTGTGATTTTAATGCTGATGAAACGGTAGTAAAATCATACTTAGATTTTGGTTTTCCATTCTTATCAATAATAAACTCTGGTGCATAACCCTCATCTGTCCAATCATTACCACATATAACACCCCACAAGTCATCACAAGCCTCACTGTAGCCTATTTCATCACATTTGTCACTCAATATGTTTCTTTCTCTTTGTGTGAATTTATTTCTAAAAGACGTGTCATAACTTAAAGAATCACAAGTAACCCATAACTCTTGTCTTTCTTGGCTAAAATCATAGGTCTTACCAATTTCAGATATAAGGGTTGGTGTTTCTTGTCCGAAAAAAGAGAACGTATTTATAAAAAATACGATGGATAGTATTTTAAAATATTTAATTCTAAGTATCATTTCTATTCTGATATAATTCATAAAAAAATAAAGGCTAAATAATTACTATTTAGCCCTTATCAACCCAACCTAATTAAAAGTCTATGTCATCGCTTAATCCTGAGCTTTGATCCTTATATAATTTTTTAAATTTTTTCTTGTATTTTTTAGATGCTTTATGATGAGGCATAAAATACGTTTCGTGCATCTCTTGATCATCGTTAGATTTTAATAATAATTGACTATAATGCCCGCCTACCGTGGACCATTCCATTAAGTTCATATTATATTCTGTTTCTAGAATCTTGACACTATCAATGCCAAAATCTTCTGCTACCGCCATATGCTCAAAAATTTTCGCAAATTTCTTAATAGTAGGAACTTTTTCTATGGCATTTTCGCTATCAGCAGCACCTTCTACATTGGCAAATTTGCCTTGTTTTGGGTTTGTAAATACTTCACCATAAAATTTCATATCGTCCATGGACATTTCTGCCATTTTATTATTCCATTGATTTTTAGTGTCTTCCCATACTGGTAGTTCTAGTCCAAGTACCTCACATACTTTTTCAACTGGCATCCCTGCAACGATATTTGCTGATGCACAAGCATAATCTCTAAATGTTACTCCGTTAATTTCCATAATTTATTTTTATTCTATTGATTAATTTTTGTTTTAATAGTTTAAATCACTTCTTTCTCTATCATCATAAAAAAAGAGCTTCATTTTCACATCAACATCATGTTCAATTGACTCTTCATATTCCGGAAGAAAAGCAGCTCTTTCCGTAAAATATTTAGTCCAAAAATCCTTCTCTTTTACTTCCCAATAATCATAAGCAATTTTCAAATCTGTTTTGTCCTCTTTTTCACTTAAAGAAGGAATGTTCTTACATGCCTTATGTGCTTTTATTTTTTGATCCCATTCACCTAAGGCTTTGTATTTAGCAATATTTTCAATTACCCATCTGATCTCGGCAATTTTATCATTAGGGGTAAAAGTATTTACAGTATTACAGTAATCACAACTTACATAATGTGAACGAAAAATATCTTTCTTCACTTCTAATTTGGCACTACATTGGGAACATTGAAAATCTTCATTTAAAAATTGAATGGCATGATTATAGAATTTTTGAGCAATTTTTCCTTCTAAAATAATTTCAAATCGTTCAATTCTAGTGTAAAATGAGTCTCCTAATAATGTACCTTTCTGGTCTTGATCAATAATATCCCCTCTTTCTACGTAGGCCAACATTTGTGGTTTTACATTCTTTTTAAAGGTCTTTTCAATTTTTTTTGACAAATCTTGTAATTGTGATTTTATTCCGCCCCATGCTCGTTCGGTAGGTAGCATATCATAATCACTTTCAACTAAATTATCCATAATGGCTTCTTCGGCATGAACCAATGATTCATTGAATCTAGAATCTATTTTTTTTAAAAACGCATCCCATTTGTCAACTAAAACTAAATATTCAGGATTATTTTTTTCTTCTTTCATATTTTCTTTTTTATTAAATAATCCAAACATTATTTATCTGTCTTTATTTTGTTATCAATGGTCATGAATTTAAATCCACAATAATCACAAGTCGTCAAATTGGTATCTTTTGGTCTTGCAGCACCACAGCCTTCACATTTTCTAGAAGCCGTAGATGAATGTTCATTTTTATCCCAATCTTTTTGAGATTCGTTTGCGTTATTTACTATTTTTTTAAAAGGATTTGCCATAATGATATAAATATATTGGATAATAGATTCTTACAAAAAAGTAATTGATAAGTGCAATAGGATGTTTTATATTCGATGCATTTTTCATCATTTAATAACACAAATAGTTATACAATATCAAATGAATTAATTGTCAATTATTACATCACAAAGATGATCTGAATAGTCGTATCATAACACCCCGTAAATGGTAAAATTTTAGACCACGGTTTTAAGGGGTTGGGAAAATATATACTATATTTAGAATGATGGGAATTGAAAAAGGTCAAATTGAAGATTAAAAAAAGGTGAAATATTTTTAATCTTTTTGCTGATATAAGTCATAGGTAAAATATCTCAAGGTTATTAGATTTGAACAAAATAGTTGAATTTTTTTTGTATTCCTAAACAGTAATTATAACTCAATTGAGTATGCCTGTTCATTGGGTATAATTTGACTAAAAATTGGATTGAATGTCAATATATGTTAAATTGACAGTCAAAATTGATTGCACTATAATATAGAAAATATAGATCATATGGTTAGAAATAAAAGTAAATGGGATTTAAAAAATAGTGTAGTGCTTATGCGAATACTTATAGGATGGCATTTTTTATTTGAAGGAATTGTAAAATTATATAATCCGGATTGGACATCATTTGGTTATTTGGCCTCTGCACAAGGACCTTTAAAACCAATGTTTTTAGCACTTACAAATGATGCTATAATTTCAACCGTAGATATGTTAAATGTGGGTGCTTTAATATTTGTTGGTATTACCTTAATTTTAGGTGTATTTGAAAAATTAGGAGCTTTTGTAGGCATAGGGTTACTGGCTTTGTATTATCTCACTCATCCTCCCTTTCCTTGGTTAACACAACTAAATGTTGAAGGTAGTTATTGGTTCGTAAATAAGAATTTAATAGAACTTGCTGCCTGTCTTGTTATATATCAATTTCCTACAGGTAATTATTTTGGATTAGGACGAATTTTTAATAAAAATAAACAATTAAATAAAATAGAAGAGCTATGAAATGGACTAGAAGAGACATGTTAAAAGGTTTAGGAAGTTTGCCAATTGTTGGAGGGATTTGGTGGGCAGGGGCTAGTAGTAGCATAGTGAGCAGTAAAGAACGATCAGAATTATTAGAACAATTAAATATTCAGCCCTCGCTACCTCCAGCCTTACCCATTATTGGAGGAGCCGCAATTAGAGTTGGTATCATTGGTTTTGGCATACGTGGCGAACAATTGTGTAGATCATTAGGTTTTGCAACAAAAGAATGGCTTCAAAATATGGAAAAGGCCAAGGAAGAAAATACCAATCATACTGCTTTACGTGATTTTTTGAATCAGGAAAAATTAAATGTGCAATTGGTAGCCGTTTGTGATATTTTTGATATAAGAGCAGAGAAAGTAATCAATTCTTTTTCATCTGATAATATAAAAGTAAAACGATTCAAAACGCATCAAGAGATGATACGCAGTGGTAATGTAGATGCCGTTATTATTGCAACACCTGATCATTGGCATGCTCCTATGGCAATTGACGCACTGGAAAATGGTGTGCATGCCTATGTAGAAAAACCTATGACACACACTATAGAAGAAACGTATAAACTTAAAGAGGTTGCTGAAAAGTCGGATGCATATTTAATGATTGGGCATCAACATCGGCAAACTTTGAGTTTTAAAACCGCTCAAGATGTGGTGGCAAAGGGCACACTTGGTCATGTTTCTGTAATTCAAACTAATACTAATAGAAATGATGACAATGGGGCATGGAACTATCATATTCATGAAAAAGCGAATGATCAAACCATAGATTGGGATCTTTTTTTGGGTTCTGCTCCTAAAATTCCTTTCAATAAAGAACACTTTTTTAGATGGAGAAAATGGTGGGCCTATGGATCGGGGTTGTCAGGAGATTTATTAACTCATGATTATGACCGATTGAATTGCGTGTTGAATATGGGTATCCCAAATTCTATTATGGCATCAGGAGGTATTTATACACATATTGATGGGCGTAATGTTCCGGATGTTTTACAAGTTAATATGGAGTTTCCAAATTTTAGTACAGGGAGTAGCCAGAAAAAAGGAAAAGAAAAAGGAATGACATTTATATATAGTGCTACTCTTGGTAACGGATTCAACCGACCTACACTATTAATGGGACATGATGCTACTATGGAACTCGGAAATAAATTAACCGTTTGGCCAGATGGACGATCAACCAAATATGCTGATATGATGGCATCAAAAAAGATGCATCCCAGAACACCAATTTTTCAATATGATCCGAGTTCGAATTTGCCAGATGCCATTTCTTCTGCAACTTCGCAATATTTTGCTGATAAGGGCTTAATGTGGACGTATATTAATGGGGCTAGAATTGATTCTACTTTCTTGCACTTAAGAGAATGGTTAAATGGTATTCGAAATGGAGGGGATCTTAGTTGCGGAATAAAAGAAGGATTTGATGAAGCCATAACAGCACATATGACAGGGCTTTCTTATAAGTTAGGTCGAAAAATTGAATGGAATTCATCTGACCAAATTATTAAACCAATTGATGGGGTTAATTTTGATGAGGTGCTGCTTTCTAATAAATAAATCCAAATGATTATATAATAAAGTATTAATCTATTGTTTGTGTTCAATATCTTTTTAAATTTGATATTTCTAAATGATTTTTCTTAAATTTTAGAATTTTCCTAACTATGAATGATATTTTAGTAGCATCTATCCAATCCAAATTTTCAGATCTTTTTAATAGTACACCTCAATTAATTTTTTCACCAGGGCGTATCAATATTATTGGAGAGCATACCGATTATAATGATGGGTTTGTTTTTCCGGCAGCAATAGATAAAGGAATTATTGCTGCAATTGATAAAAGCGATACTAATTTTTGTGTGGTACATGCCTATGATAAGAATGAAAGCTATCAATTTTCATTAGATGATATTGAACCCATAACAAATGGAAATTGGAAAAATTATATTTTGGGTGTAGTAGCCATCCTTCAAGAAAAAGGTAAAAAAATTGAACCTTTTAATATGGTATTTGGTGGGGATATTCCCTCCGGAGCAGGTTTGTCCTCATCTGCGGCTCTTGAAAATAGTGTGGTTTTTGGTCTAAATGAACTCTTGAGTTTAGGTTTGTCAAAAAAAGAGATGATTTTCATATCGCAACAGGCAGAACATGAGTATGCAGGTGTAAAATGTGGTATTATGGATCAATATGCCAGTATGTTTGGACAAAAAAATAAAGGCTTGTTATTAGATTGTAGATCCATTGAAGCAACATCATTTCATATTGATTTTAAAGATTATGAATTAATATTAATCAATACCAATGTTAATCATAGTTTGTCAGAAAGTGCCTATAATGATAGGCGTTCTGTATGCGAGAAAGTAGCTTCTCTGCTATATGTTAAGGCTTTAAGAGATGCAACAGAAGAAGGTTTATTGAAATTGAAATCACAAATTTCAGAAGAGGATTTTCAGAAAGCCTTATATGTTATTCAAGAGAATAATAGAGTACATTTGGCTTCTATGGCGATGGAAAGTAATGATATTTTTGGGTTAGGAGGATTAATGTATAAATCGCATAGCGGATTACAAAATCAATACAAAGTAAGTTGTGACGAATTGGATTTCTTAGTAGATAAAACCAAGGAGTTTCAAGAAATCATCGGAGCAAGAATGATGGGTGGTGGTTTTGGAGGATGTACCATAAATTTGATAAAGAATAACTCAGAAGAAATATTAGAAACTATTATTAAGGCGTATCAATTAAAATTTAATATAGAGCCTTCTGTATATCAAGTAAATATCGAAGATGGAGTAAAAATGTTATAAAGCTCAATTTCATGAGCTTAATCAATTAATTAGGAATAGATTTTATGGATTTAATGTTAGAAAATTCTCACATCAGAAAAAATATGTTAACAGGAGAAGAGGTCTTAGTATCTCCACATAGAACCAAAAGGCCATGGCAAGGCCAGCAAGAGGAGGTTCTTAAGATTAAAAGACCTTCATATGATAAAGATTGTTATTTATGTGCGGGTAATGTTAGGGCTAATGGAGAGACTAATCTAAATTATAAGGACACTTTTGTGTTTGTTAATGATTTCGGAGCTTTGCAGAAGGACTCAAAGTCATTTAGTTTAGACGATGGTTTACTGCAAGCCCATAGTGAAAGGGGCATCTGTAAAGTTGTTTGCTTTAGTCCTGATCACTCCAAAAGTTTGGCCGAAATGTCAGTAAATGAAATAATGAAAGTTATTGCGGTTTGGATAAATGAGTTTGATACATTAGGTAAGGAAGAAATTATCAACTATGTACAAATATTTGAAAATAAAGGAGCTGTTATGGGATGTAGTAATCCACATCCTCATGGGCAAATTTGGAGCCAATCTTCTATTCCGAATGAAGTCCTTAAAAAAGATCTTCAGCAAAAAAATTATTATCTTAAAAATAATAGCACCCTATTGTCAGATTATTTACAACAAGAGCTAGATAAGAAGGAGCGTATTATTTTTCAAAATGAGGCTTTTGTAGTGCTTGCTCCATTTTGGGCTATTTGGCCTTTTGAAACTATGATTATCCCAAAAAAATCACAGAAAGATATCAGTACTTTATCTGAAACTGAAATACGGTTGTTTGCAGAAGCTATTTCCGTGATTACAATAGCTTATGATAAACTATTTGAGAGTTCATTTCCATATTCAAGTGGTATCCACCAAGCTCCGACAAATGAAGAAAATAATGAGCATTGGCATTGGCATATGAGCTTTTATCCACCGTTATTGAGAAGTGCTATGGTAAAAAAATTTATGGTGGGATATGAAATGTTTGGGATGCCTCAAAGAGATATTACTGCAGAAATAGCCTCAGAAATGCTCCGTAAATTATTGTAGATATATAATTATTCCTTTCTAATTAATATGAATAAAGTTTTTACTGATTTTTATCATATTTATTATGATTATTTTTTTTGAAATTTAGCTATTAATATTTTTAAGGCTAAAATCATGAAAAAAAAGGAACCTATATCGAATATCATGACAAAAAAGGTAGTAACTATTGGTTTGAGAGATAGTCTATATACCGCCGAAAAGTTATTTAAGGAATATAAAATTAGACATATTCCTGTAGTAAAAGATGATAAGATTATGGGTATGTTGAGTTTAACTGATCTATCGCGTATTAGTTTTGTGGATTCTTATGGAGACGATGAAACTGTAGATACTTCCATTTATAATATGTTGTCAGTTGGTCAGATTATGGCCAATAGTCCTATAAAAGTATCATCAAATACAATAATAAAGGAGGTGGCAGCATTGTTAGCATCAAAAGAATTTCACGCTTTACCGGTAGTAGATAATGAAAAATTGGTAGGTATTGTTACCACTACAGATTTGTTAAATTATTTGATTGACTTGTATTGATAAATGCAAAATTTTTACTAATAAGCTTAATTTATCGTAAAATTAGTTGTAATATAGCCCTAGAAAAGAAACAAATCTTTAAGTATTGGCAGTCTTTTACTGTCAATTATAGAGAAAATTGCTAAAAAAAATAACCCGTTTTGATAGAACTTGTAAGCCTTGTATTTGGGTCGGCCAACCTGACTCGTTTTGTGATGTTTCCTAATGTTATGTATGGGGCTCAAAAAGCTATTATACGTGATAATTTCTCTTTTTATAATAATTTGTCAATTATAGATAAACGTTATTTTGAACATCGGGTTTTAAGATTTATCAAGTCACATAATTTTATTGGAAGAAGTGGAGTAGTGGTTACTAAAAAAATGGAGCTATTAATTGCTTCTACTGCGGTAATGCTCACTTTTGGTATGAGGAGGTATCTATTTTCTCAATTTGAAAATATTATTATTTATCCTAAAAATTATTTATCTAAAGTAACAAAAAAACGTCATCAGGGAGAAACCAATCCTAGATTAGGAACTATAGTTTTTTCTTGGGATAATTTTTTAGAAGGTGTAGAAGTAGAGGATAATAATTTGAATTTAGGTTTACATGAATTGACACATGCGATGCATTTTAGTTTTTTAAGAGACAAAAGTTTTACATCTGTTGTATTTTTAGATCACTTTTCAACCCTATTAGAAAAATTAAAAGATAAAAAGTTACAACGAAAAATTGTTAAATCAGGTTATTTAAGGTCATACGGCTTTAAAAATAAGTTTGAGTTTTTATCGGTTTTGGTAGAACACTTTTTTGAAACTCCACATGAGTTTAATAAAAAACTACCGGAAGTTTATAATATGGTAAAACTAATGTTAAATTTAGATACCTTAAAAATGTCATCTAAGCCTTCTGCTTAAAATTACAAGAAAGCAGCATCTTTAGGTTCCCATAATTCGATTTTATTCCCGTCTAAATCTAATATCCAACCAAATTTACCATAATCATGTTCCTCAATTTTATCTATAACTGTAACCCCTTCTTTTTTAAGAGCAGCTAACAATTCAATTAAATTTTCAACTCTATAATTAAACATAAAGTCCTTTTTTGAAGGCTCAAAATAAGTAGTTTCTTTTTTGAACGGGCTCCATTGTGTCGAGCTGTCATTACCTTCTTTGTCTTTCCACCAAAAAGTACATCCCCAATCATCTGTATTAAAACCCAAATGCTTATTATACCAATCTTTTGTTGTGCTTGGATCTTCTGTTTTGAAGAAAAGTCCACCAATACCAGTTACTCTTTTTTTCATTTTTTGTTATTTTTAAGTGCATTTTCATAGGTTTCAATCCATTCTTCTGGTGTCATTTTTGAAGCTAATTTTCCGATAAGATCATAAGGAATATCATCAATATTTTTAAATCGGATACAGCTTTTCCCCATGTCTAATTTTCGTGTACTATATTTAGGAAATTCTTTTACGAACCAATCCATTATTTTTCTATCTGTATAAATACCACTATGATATACTGCAATAAAATTCTTTTGTGAAGCTAAATTCATAAATGGTAATGGTAATGTTGTATCACAATGATACCCATCAGGATATAAAGAATGCGGTACATAATAGCCAATCATTTTATAGTTAATGCCTTCTTCAAATCCTTTAGGAAGGTTCTCTAAAATAACGCGTCTTAATTTACTTATTGGGTCTTTTCTTTCTTTAGGAATTTGATGAATATAATCATCTACTGATTTAGCGTCATATTGCATAATTGTTAGTTTTGTTTACGATGTAAAATTAAAGTTGAGATTAAGGAAATTATAAGTCCAATCATAAATACGGTTAAAAACATAAGGGAAAAATTCATAAAAGGGTTTGCGAACAAATTTTTTTCATCTTCCATTTGCTTTAATTTAGCTTGAAGTTCAGCTCCTGATAAAGTTTTACTAACCTGTTCTACGGAGTGATTGTAATAATCTGTCATGAAATTTGGGTCAATGTATTCAACATATACAACATTATATATACCAAAGGTTATTGATGCGAACAAGGTGATTATTAGACCAATTACTAATCCTTTACCAATGGAGAGTATCCCATGATTTTTGGTATCTCTAAAATGTTTAATACCAAAAAAAACAAATAATAAAGAAACGACTATGCTAGCATAACCATAAATTTCTTGCGTGGTAAAATCTAAGTTTTTTAATAATAGTGAACTGATTATAAATAAAATAAAAATGCTTAAAGCACTCCATGTTCCATAGCGTAAAACTGTATTTTTCATATTTGATAAAGTTTAGTTGGTACAAATCTACAGTTAGAAACTCTAATTTGATTCATACTAAAGTACCAAAAATCTACGAACTTAGGTTAAAAGTGTTAAAATGGGAGTAATTGAAGTTCTTTAGATATTTGTATTGCCTGAGTTCTACGTTTGGCATTTAGCTTGACTAGAATATTAGATACATGTGTTTTTATGGTACTTTGAGAGACAAATAGTTTGTTGGCAATTTCTTGGTTAGATAATCCTCTAGCAATTTCGCATAATACTTCGTATTCACGATTACTTATATTCAGCTCTTTAATTTTTTTATGATTTACCTCTTTTGCAATCTGGGGTTTTTTATTTAAACTTTTTTTGTTGATATAAATACCAATAAAAAAGAATACTAATGCAATTACAGCAATAATAATTTCGAAGGAGGTATTACCTGAAAGATAGATCCGTTTACTAATTTCGAAAAGTACTAACAAAGCTGAAATTAAAAGTCCAAAAACAAGAATTGTACGTTTCATTGTGGCAAGTTAGTAAATTTTTTCCTTGACTTTATCAACTATAGTTTGTGCCAATTTTTCTTTGCTTTCTTTCGTCCAGCCGGCAACATGAGGAGATAATAAAACATTATCAGCATTAATTAAATATTTAAATGCCGGAGGGATGTTATCCTTTAAAAACAAATTTTCAAATGACGATTTTTCATATTCTAATACATCTAGGCCAGCACCGAGAATTTGACCCGACCTTAATGCTTTAACCAAATCTTTGGTAACAATACTTTTTCCTCTACCGGTGTTAAATATCCAAAAGGGATGTATAAATGTATCTATAAACTGAGTATTGACCATATTAATGGTCAGTGGTGTTTCCGGTGTATGTAAACTTACAATATTTACCCTTTGCTGAAATTCTTTGAGTGATACTTGTTTTGCATTCTCATCTCCTAAATTAGGCTTAATATCATAGCAGAGTACAGTAACATCAAAACCTTTTAATTTTTTAGCAAAGGCCTTACCCATATTTCCATACCCAATGATTCCTACCGTCTTGCCATCAAGCTCAACTCCTCTGTTTTCTTCACGTAACCATTTTCCTTGTCGAACTTCGCTATCGGCTTTATTTAGTTTATTAAAAAGAGACAGAATCATTGCTAAAGTATGTTCTCCAACAGCATTTCTATTGCCTTCGGGTGCAGCAATTAAATGAATGCCTTTTTCTTCTGCATATTTAATATCGATATTTTCTAATCCTGCTCCTACACGTGCAATAAATTTTAAGTTTGACGCTTTATCAAAAAAAGTTTTATCAATAGAGAATCTACTTCTTATGACAATACCGTCATACTTGAGAATCTTTTTTTCAATTACTTCTTTTGACGCGTAAAAATCTTCATCACAAGTAAAACCTAAATTCTCTAAGCCTTTTTTTAAAATAGGATGATTGCTGTCTAGAAGTAATACTTTCATTAAGATTGGTGTATAAATAAAAACACCCAAAGGTATTAAAACTTTGGGTATTTATGCTTTTAAGGGTTTCAATAACAACTTGACTTTACCTTTTGCCAGGTTGGGGAAAGGTTATTAATTATTCAAAGCTTCCGCACCACCTACTATCTCAAGAATTTCATTGGTAATTGAAGCTTGACGGGCTTTATTGTATATTAAAGTCAAATCATCACGAAGCTCTGTTGCATTATCTGTTGCTTTATGCATTGCTGTCATTCTTGCACCATGTTCAGATGCAAAAGAATCTCTGACTGCCTTATACAATTGGGTTTTTAATGATTTAGGAATTAATCCTTCAATAATTTCCAATTTAGAAGGTTCAAAAATATAATCTATATTACTTTTTTGTTCGCTGCTTGCAGCCACTATTGGCAAAAATTGCTCATGTGTTGTTATCTGTGTTGCTGCATTTTTGAATTTATTATAAACAATTTCAATGCTATCATAGGTTTCATTTGCATATAACTCCATTAATTCATTAGCTATTACGGCTGTATTGTCAAAAGTTAAATCATCAAATAATTCACTCTTATTGGCAACAACGTTATGTTCTTTAGACAAGAGATCATTTGCTTTCTTACCTATAGTAAACACATCTACTTGTTTACCTGCATATACATTATTAATAAGGTCAATAGATTTTTTGATTACTGTTGAATTAAATGCACCGCAAAGTCCTCTGTTAGAGGTTATAGCCACTATTAACACTTTGTTAACTTCTCTTTTTTGTGCGTAAACGCTACCAACATCACCTTCTAAGGTAGCACTTAAGCTTTGTAATAATTCAGTTAACTTATTTGAATATGGACGCATTTCAGTGATGGCATCTTGGGCTTTTTTTAACTTAGCAGCAGAAACCATTTTCATGGCACTGGTAATCTGCATAGTTGATCCTATCGATGCAATTCTGTTACGTATTTCTTTTAAGTTTGCCATTCTTCTTTTTTTGTCATTCCTGCGAAGGCAGGAATCTTAGCCTTTTAGTTTCAAATTATGAGATTCCTGCCTTCGCAGGAATGACAAGATTAATTATATTTTGCCGATAATTCTTTAGCAGTATTTTCTAAAACCGCAATTGCTTCATCAGTTAATTTACCTGATTTTAAGGTTGCTAAAACATCTTTATGTTTGGCATTTAAATATGATAAATACTCCTTTTCAAATTCTTTAACCTGTTCAACAGGAACATTTTTCAATAAATTTTTAGAACCTGCATAGATAATAGCCACCTGATTTTCAACAGTAAACGGATCGTTTTGAGCTTGTTTTAAAATCTCAACATTACGTTTACCTTTTTCAATTACATTCATAGTAGCAGCATCTAAATCAGAACCAAATTTTGCAAATGCTTCTAATTCACGGTATTGAGCTTGATCTAGTTTTAAGGTACCAGATACTTTTTTCATTGATTTTATCTGTGCATTACCTCCCACACGAGATACAGATATACCAACATTAATAGCTGGTCTAACACCAGAGTTAAAAAGATCTGATTCTAAGAATATTTGACCATCTGTAATAGAAATTACATTGGTTGGTATATACGCAGAAACATCACCGGCTTGTGTTTCAATAATAGGTAAAGCTGTTAAAGATCCTCCACCTTTTACTTTTCCTTTTAAAGAATCTGGTACATCATTCATTTGAGCCGCAATAGTATCATCATTAATGATTTTTGCAGACCTTTCTAATAATCTTGAGTGTAAATAAAATACATCACCAGGATAAGCTTCACGTCCCGGAGGTCTTCTTAATAATAATGAAATTTCACGATAAGCCACTGCTTGTTTAGATAAATCATCATAAATTATTAGTGCCGGGCGACCGGTATCTCTAAAATATTCGCCAATTGCGGCACCAGCCATTGGAGCATAAACCTGCATCGGAGCAGGATCAGAGGCATTAGCCGCTACAATGGTTGTATAAGCCATTGCACCACGTTCTTCAAACATATTGGCAATAGCAGCAACATTTGAACCTTTTTGACCTATGGCAACATAGATACAATATACTGGCTCTCCGGCGTCATAAAATTCTTTTTGATTTAAAATAGTATCAAGTGCTACAGTAGATTTTCCAGTTTGACGGTCACCAATAATTAGCTCACGTTGACCTCTCCCTACAGGGATCATGGCATCGATAGATTTAATACCAGTTTGCAATGGTTCGGTAACAGGCTCTCTATAAATAACACCAGGAGCTTTACGCTCTAAAGGCATTTCAAAAGTTTCTCCTTCAATTGGGCCTTTTCCATCAATAGGCTGACCTAAAGTGTTAACTACTCTACCAACAATACCTTCACCAACTCTTAATGATGAAATTCGCTCGGTACGTTTAACGGTACTTCCTTCTTTTATCTCGTTAGAATGCCCTAAGAGAACGACACCAACGTTATCATCTTCCAGATTAAGCACCATACCCTCTAAGCCGTCTTCAAATTGTACCAATTCACCGTATTGTACGTTGGCTAAGCCATATACACGTGCAATACCATCACCTACTTGTAATACAGTTCCAACTTCATCTAAAGATGCTTTACCGTCAAAATCTGCTAGTTGTTGTTTTAAAATTGCTGATACTTCAGCTGGATTTATTGTTGCCATTTTTTTTAGACGTTAGATATTAGATATAAGACATTAGACTTTAGTAATCAAATGTCATAACTTATTTATTATATTAATTTTTATTTACTAAGGAATCAACTACTACGAAACCATATTTTGCGGATCCTAACTTTTTGCCCCTATAACATTTTTCTCCACCACCATCTAGAAATATACAAAATCCTGCTCCATCACGAGCTTTTCTTGTTGATCCCGCTGAACCTATACTTCTTGCAAATCTAAACGTGTTACCTGTTTTTCTTCCATTTACACGAGCAGTTGGGTAATTTAATTCTAAATCTTTAACACCAAGAGGTAAAGGAATATGTTTAAAATATAATGTAATTAACCCTTGGATTTTTTTTCCTTTTGAATTTAAAACATAACCTTGCTCATTTAAGATGTTTCCTACTTCTTTGTTAATTCTGTAATAACCTTCAATATCTTTTATTTTGCCATCTTCAATACCAAGTTCAATACCATTATCCAGTCCTTTCCCAGATAATGCAATCACAATTGATCTGTAATATTTTGTTGCTCTAAAAGCTGCATCCCCTTCAATTTGAACTTTGTAAACTCTACCGTTATAGGCTTTGAGTGAAAATTCCTTAGAATCAGGTAATGGTTCAATGATCGCAATTTGTCCATTTCTATTATCCAAAATTCTGATAAAAAAATTGGGGTTAGTTGGATATATACCAACTATACTTTCTACTGTTCCATATTTTTTTGAACCTTCCTTACTATAAATCACTCCCCTGTCTAGGTTGCCTAGTAACTCTACGCCTTTTTCCACTATTCTATATTTTATTTGGGCTTCTTCCTTTAAATATGATTCTTTTGCTTGCTCAAATAGAATTTTATATTCTGCTGTTAAGTTTTTTCTTTTTACACTAAAAAATTCATCTAAATTTTCTATTCCATTTACAGTAATAACATTGTATTTTTCTGATAGTAATATTGCAATCGCCCTAGAGTCTTTCATATTACCTGCTAAAAACTCCATCTTCACTTCAGTACCCCTACCTTTATTATCACTAACTTTAAGCCAGTTTAATTCTTCTCCTGTATCTGCTAGTGTTGCAGACATATTCTCAACAATTATCTTATCTTTAGTGCTAGATGAAGAAAAGGTGTATTTATAATCATCTTGTTCTATTTTGGCAATTACTTTTTTATCAAAAAGAACATTGTTATCCTTTATCCTAATCTTACCATCAAAGCCTTCATTTAAACCTTCCATGGCAGGTCTAGCGTTCCCTGTAGCAGTTTCTTTGTACTTACTTGTTCTTTTTTCATTGAAAAATTCTGCAACTTTATTTCTGTTTAATCCATTTGCAGAAAATATTCCATAAGTCTTAGTTAAGATTTCTGCAATAATTTTTCGATGACTCAAAGACATAGATATCATGCTGTAATCCACAACGTTAACTTGGGCATAATCCTTAGAGGTAATAGTCATCCAATTAAATTCAAAGGGTCTTGTTGAGTCTTCAGCAATATCTACATCAACCAGAAAAAGTTCTTTACCAGATAAATCATTTACCGAATAGATAATGTTAGATTTATCAATATCCTCTATAATTCCCACTTCAATACCATCAACTAGTATCTTTCCTTTTTTTACTTTTACTTTCTGTGCAAAAGATTTAAAGGCCAAAAGAAGAACTAAAAAAAGAAATAAAGTAGTAACTTTCTTCATTGTAAATATTTGAATAATTTATTTTAAACTATTAATTATTATATTAAAATTTTGCTGCGTAAGCATTCTCTTCAAACGCTCTACGTAAATTATTTATCTTGCCAGATATACTAGCATCAAATTGTTTATCACCTATACGTAATATAAAACCACCAATAATAGCTGGATCTATTATGTTCTCTAAGTGTACTTTTTTACCAATGATTTCTTTAACCTTTGCTAATACTTGTTCTTCCAGTTTACCTGTTAAAGGAATTGCTGTAATTACTTTGGCAGTTTGAGATCCTTTATGTTGATTAAATAATATAGCATATTGTTTTGCAACTTCAGATAAAAGAGGTAACCTTTTGTTTTCTATCAGTAGATCAATTAAACGCAAAGAAATTTTGTTTAGTTTTTTAAAAACTGCTGTCAATGCAGATTTTTTTACTTTCGTCCTGATCACAGGATTATTTAACAGTACTTGTAGCTCTTTGCTTTCATTTATAGTAGAAGAAACTAATAGCATATCTTCATGAACTTGATCTTCTTGTTTCAAATCTAAAGAAAGACTTAAAACAGCTTTAGCATATCTTATGGCAGCTCTAGATTCTCTCATATTAACTTAGCTTAACATCTTTTAATAAGTTCTCCACTAGTTTTAGTTGCTTAGCTTCATCAGAAAGCTGTTCTTTAACTACTTTTTCTGCTATGTTGATAGATAAATTGGCTACTTGCCTTTTCATATCTGCAATAGCCGATATTTTTTCATTTTGTATGCTAACTTTAGCTTGTTCTATAATTTTGTTGGCTTGATCTTTAGCTTGATCTTTAGCTTCAGTTATCATATTGTTTTTTATCTCTCTAGCCTCTTTTAGCATAGTATCTCTTTCAATTCTAGCCTCTTTTAAAATCTTTTCATTGTCAGATTTTAAATTCTCCATTTCTTGACGTGCTTTATCTGCTTCTAATAGTGCATTTTTTATACCTTCTTCACGATCATTAACCGCATTTAGAATCGGATTCCAAGCATATTTTCTTAGTAAAAGTAAAAGTGCAATAAAAAGAACTACTTGCCAAAAGAATAAGCCTATACTAAAGTCATTGATTATTTTTTCCATTTTATTATTAAATTAATTAATAAGACTAGCACTAACCAACCGTTAGTACTAGTCTTAAATTTGTTGTATTTATTTCCCAATGAAAAACGCTGCGAAACCAATACCTTCAATAAGCGCAGCTGCAATTAGCATTGCTGTTTGAATTTTCCCGTAAGCTTCAGGTTGACGAGCGATGGCGTCCATTGCTGAACCACCAATTCTACCGATACCAATACCGGCACCAATTACAATTAAACCTGCTCCTACTAAATTTGGAATTGTCATAATATAAATATTTAAAATTAATAATGTTCTTGTTTTAATGTGTCATTTCATGTTCATGTTCTTCAGAAGCTGCTCCAAAATATAAGGCTGATAACATTGTAAAAATATAAGCTTGTAGAGTTGCTACTAATAATTCTAATATTGATAGTCCAAATGCTAAACCAAATGAGAGCGAACTCCCAATCCAATTTTTAAAAATAAACATTAACCCTATAATTGTCATCAAAACAATATGACCTGCCATCATATTTGCATACAATCGTATCATTAACGAAAAGGGTTTAATAAATGTTCCTAAAAGTTCAATAGGTGCCAACACAATTTTCATTAAAACAGGTACATCTGGCATCCAAAAAATATGTTTCCAATAATCTTTTTTTGCTGTTAAAGTTGTAATAATAAAAGTAAGAACAGCAAGTGCCGCAGTAACAGCTAAATTACCTGTTATATTAGCACCTAAAGGTGTTAAACCTAATAAATTAACAAACCATATAAAAAAGAATATAGTCAATAAATAAGGCATATATTTTTTATAATGCTTTTCACCAATATTTGGTCTTGCAATCTCATCTCTAATATACATAACAACGGGTTCAAAAAATCTCCCAAAACCTTTTGGAATTCCATTATTATTCTTATACGATTTAGCCAAGCTTGCAAACAATAAAAACATCAACAAGCCAACAAGCATAATGATAAAAACATTTTTTGTAATAGAAAAATCTAATGGTTTGGCGTTTGTTTCTAAGCCCTTTTCGTTATAATTTATTACTCCGGTAGCATCTGTTTTATAAATATGATTGTTATTATGAGAAATTGCATAGTGCTTTCCATTAATTTCAGCAACACCATGATCTAATTCTGATGAGGAAAAGATATGCAAACCTTCATCCCATAAAATAACGGGTAACGGAAACCCAATTCCTTTAGTTAAGTGAAAACTGTGAGAATCTTGAATATGGTGTTCTATATCTTTTTTGATTTGCTCTTCTAGAGAAAGATCTTTATCATGTTCATTATGTTGAGTAGTTTCATGGTTATTACCATGTTGTATAACTTCATTTTTTTCATGTTGAGCACTAGCGGTAAACACTATTGTTAACAATAAAAAAGTTAATAATTGGACTAAAGTATTTCTTTGCATATCACTTATGTGAATTCGATGTCTGTAAAATTCGTGCAAATATAGTACTTTATGTTTTATTCAAAAACAATTTTTAATCTTTATTTTCCTTTTTTAAATTTATGTTAATAAATATTATTTTAAACGATTCAGCAAGTTAGCTAACGCATATGTTTCTGTAATTAAGCAAATTAAATATGGGACGAAAAAAGAACTAAATTCAAGTATTGAGATTGTTTCATCAGCAAGATAAAAAGGATAAAACAAAATAAAAAAGAGGATAAATTTTAAAAAGCTTCCACCAATAAATAAGAAACCAAGATAATTTTTTAATTTAGTTCTGAGAGAATAAATCAGAACATATATTGCTATGGCTAAGAAAAAATTCAAAAAATAAGACAATAGAATCTTATTTTCAAAAAGGGGGTACTTATTAGAATGAAGAAAAAATAGATGTAATCCAAAAACAACAAGAATACTTAGTGTTAATAAAACGAAAAAGTTTTTGACTGGATTCATTTTATAGTACTAGTCTTTATCTATATTTTTTAGCTGAATGGTTATACTCCAAATGGTGCCTACTAGACCTAATAAAATAAGTATTAAAGTAAATATTTTTTCTTTCATTTGAAAATATTGGTCAAGCCAATCGCCTACATAAGCAGCGAGAAAAATAGTTGCACCTAATTGAAAAGCAATACCCGTAAAATGAGCGTATTTATTAAGCTGTCTTCTCGGTTTTTTCTCGTTGTTGTTGGCGGTTTTCATTTTTTAGTGCTTTTATATTACCTTTCATATTACATGAGGCATTGAAATTAGCACCCGGTTCTACAGATAGTTTACCTAAAACAACTTCGCCATTTATAGTCGCAGTAGCTTTTAAAGATAGCAATTCATCAACATTTAGATTACCAGAAAACTTACCTTCTATATCTGCATTACTACAATCAATAGTACCGTCAACAGTACCTTCTTTGCCAATAACGACTCTGCCCGAAGTTTTAATAGTACCCTCCACTTTACCGTCAATTCTAAAATCACCATCAGATTTTATGTCACCAACAAATGATGAGTTCCTGCCAATAATGTTGCGTTCTAATACTTGTCCTGGGTTCGTCTTTTTTTCAGAAAACATAATTTTAATTTTTAAATTTTACACTCCGTTATTACTTATTTTATCACATAGGGGAGCAATAAAGTTTTCTTTTCTTAGCAATATTGTGTTTAAATTATTTCTCATTTAAACTTGAAGAAGCATTGTCAAAATTATCTAATATTTTAACAGCATGTTTACCCTCTTCAGTATTTGGGTAACTTAAAGCAACATAACTCAATGCTTCTTTAAAAGCATTAGCACCTTTGGTTTTCATTAGAATATATGCTTTTAACAATTCTAACTTTGGTGCAATAGTTTCATTTTCAAGTAATTGAATGGCCTTTTCGGTTTTTGTTAAGGCCTTGTCATAATGTTGAAAATCAAAATCACAATAAGCATCGTTGTAAATACCTTCCGGAGAATTATCAATCTCATTAGAAGTAAGCACTTTTTCAGGATTCATGATAATATTTGCATACCTAGACTCCGGATAATTGTTAACGACAATTTTTTTGTATTTATTGCTTTTCGATTCATCAAAATTAGCATAAATTTTATACAAATGATAATTTGTTGGAAGAATTAATTTTTCGATAGGATTAAAACTTAATAATTTTTCTAACCTATCTGCAGCCAATTGATATTCTTTAAACTGTTCTTTGTATATGATTCCTAATTTATAATAAGCATCATTCCTTATGGTTGTAATACTATCTATCTCTTTTTTTTCGGTTGGAATTCTACTAATATAATAATCTAACTCATATTTTTTTGAAGTGTCAAAAGTATTAGCACTAGCTAAAGCTTCTGTTTCGTTTGGGCCTTTATTTATCGATTTTTTGGTTGATAAACGCCAATTGTCATCCAAGGGTCTATTGCCCCAAGCTCTTTTAAATTCTTGTTTTCCGAAACCGGCAACACTAGTATTATAAAAATAAAACTTTCCGCCTTTAGATCCACTTTTAGAAGTGTCATCATTTATATTTCCAAACCCGTTTGTAGTAATCAAAGTGTTTTCCAGTTTTATTTTAGCCAACTCATCAGCCTTTTTAATACTGTCTATAAACTGTTGATAAAAAAGCTCTTGCTCAGGTTTTGAGAGGGCTGATATTTTTAAAATACTGTCATTATTTTGAGCTATATTCTCATAAGTAATGACTTCCTCTAAATTTTCACGCTTTCTAACGATACGCCTAACTCGTTTTTCATTTTTGTTTTTTGTTATCTGTACCACGCTATCATAATAAGCACCTGCAATTTCAAAATTGGCTTTGTCAAAATAAATATTACCTAATTGCTCATAAGTCAATTCTTTTTGATATTCTTTTGATTGTACAACCCCTAACGATTTTTCAAAATCTGAAACCGCAATATTTATGCTATCATTCTGCATTTCTATACGCCCTTTCTGATAATATAGCTCATCTAGATACGGCCTGTTGTCTCTTTCCTCTATAAGTTTTTGTAAAATACTTAATTGTAACTTAGTACTGTCTTGTTGGGTATAATTTTTTGCCCTGTCAATTTGGGCATGTATTTTATATCTGTGTGGGGCTTTTTTGAATTGAATTAATTTTTCAAAAACCAGATTTGAAGTGTCTACTTTTTGTTCATTTCTATACAATTGCCCTAAAATAAATAAGTTTCTAGCTTTTTGTTTTGGATCTACTGAAAAAATAACTGCACTATCTAAATGTCGGATAACCAGATCAGTACTGTCTATAGCCTGATATGCCATTGCCATGGAGGTGTGGCCATCTTCAATAATTTCTAATGGTAAATTAAGATTTTTAAGTAGGTACTCTAAAGTTTCAATAGCTAATTCTTCATTTTGTAATCTAACCAATGCTTTGGCTTGCCAGACTCTGGCCAAATCTTTTATCTCATTATCAGAATGATGTTCTAAAATATAGTTGAAAGCCTCAAGGGCGGGGACAAATCTTTGCGAATAATATCTGGCTTTACCTAATAATAAATAGGCATCATCAATTTGTCTATTGCGTTCTTTTCCATTGATGTCCATGGAATGTTTTTGAACGGCTTTAATGGCTTTTTCTTCCGCTTTATCAAATCCTTGAGCAGTACTCTCCCCTTGAGTGTCTTGTTTGGGCTTATTAGCAGAAGGGATTTTTATTATTTCTTCTTCTTGAATTTTTAAAGGTTCAATAGGGAGTAATTTCCAGAAGTTATCGTCGTAGTTATCGTCTAATTGAAGTTTGGCTTGGTCAAAAGCTACCTGACCATTATATAAAACATTATACTTGGTTGTAAGAGCGTGAATATTTCTATTGACTATGGAATTTTTTTTAGTGGAACAGCTAAAAAAAAGAATCAAAAAACCACTTAGAAACAGTCCTGTAAAAATCTTTTTATTCAAAATTCGAATTTGTCTATGTACTTAACTTAAAACTGAAAGAAATATTGCAATACAAAAGCATAAAAATACAAATATATCGAAGAAATTTTATCAGGGTTAGATTCCTTGATGTTAAACATGTAATTAAGGACAAAAATCAATTTTTTTAACAAACTTATTTTTTCTTTAATTTCAGTAAAAAGAACTATGACGCGAAGTCAAGTTAAAAAATGATTTTTAGTAATCAAACGCTCCATATTCACTTTTAATTGTTAGTTTTTTTGATGAGGAAGTTTCAACACGACCCACAATTTGGGCATCTACCTTAAAAGATTTTGAAATGGTTATAATGCCCTCTGCAATTTCTTCGGGTACATACAATTCCATTCTATGTCCACAATTAAATACTTGATACATTTCTTTCCAATTGGTGTTAGATTGTTCTTGAATCAATTTAAATAGGGGAGGGACTTCAAATAAGTTATCCTTGATGATATGTAAATTATCGATAAAATGTAAAATTTTAGTTTGAGCTCCGCCACTACAATGTACCATTCCATCAATTTGTTTAGCGTAATTTTTTAAAATTTCTTTGATAATAGGAGCATAGGTTCGTGTTGGTGAAAGGACTAATTTTCCTGCATTAAGTGAAGTACTTGCCACGTTATCAGTTAGCTTTGTATTACCCGAATAAATTAAATCTTCTGGTACTTCATGATTAAAACTTTCAGGGTATTTTTCAGCCAACTCCTTTGAAAAAACATCATGCCTTGCAGACGTGAGTCCGTTACTACCCATACCTCCATTATATTCTTTTTCATAAGTGGCTTGTCCAAAAGAAGCCAACCCTACAATTACATTTCCTGCTTTGATATTTGCATTGTCTATAACTTCAGTTCTTTTTATTCTAGCAGTGACTGTAGAATCTACTATAATAGTTCTCACCAAATCGCCAACATCGGCAGTTTCACCTCCTGTAGTGTGTATGGTTACACCATATGTTGCTAAGTCTTTTATCAATTCTTCAGTACCATTAATAATAGCAGAGATCACTTCGCCGGGAATCAAATTTTTATTTCGACCAATAGTTGAAGATAATAAAATGTTGTCTGTGGCACCTACGCATAGTAAATCGTCAATATTCATAATTAGTGCATCCTGGGCTATGCCTTTCCATACTGAGAGGTCTCCGGTTTCTTTCCAATACATATATGCTAAAGACGATTTAGTACCGGCTCCATCGGCATGCATTATCAAGCAATAATCATCATTATTGGTCAAATAATCGGGAACAATTTTACAAAAAGCTTTTGGAAAAAGCCCTTTATCTATATTACTAATGGCTTTATGAACATCTTCTTTTGAAGCAGAAACACCTCTGAGGTTATATCGATTGTCTGACATTTTGTTGTTAGTTGTTTAGTTATTCTGTTATTAGGGCCTTGAATTTGTTCAACGCTATAACTAAGTAATCCAATAACGCTTACACAATATCTTTCAGTTCCTTTTCTTTATCTGCTAGAAATCAAATTTAATCTAATAGAAACAATTTTTTCTTGCCATAATCTATAATGGCATCTCCTTCTTCTAAAATATCTGCACCAATAATTCCGTTTACCGGTTTTGCATTTTGTTTTTTTAAGGCATTATTAATATGGGATAGATCTATCAAAACCAGTAGCACTTTTTTTAATTTATAATCACCAATTTTAATCTTATTCTTTTTAGAAATTTGAGTGTCAATTTCTCCTTCTCCGGCTCCGGCAGCTTTATGTTCAGAATCTTCTGTTTTTAAACTAAAAGTTTCAATTTCATCAAGACCAACACATGAATTTGATGCCCCGGTATCTAAAATAAAATTACCTTTTTTACCATTAATTTTGGCTTTTATTTCAAAATGATTGGTGGTTGTTTTTTTAAGTTTGATACAATGATAGCTCTTATTAGCTAAGAATTTTTTAAGCTCCATTTAAATTACTGACTTAAACTGTTCTAAAAATCGGATATCATTTTCAAATAGCATTCTAATATCAGGAATTTGATAAAGCAGCATTGCAATACGTTCAATGCCCATTCCGAAAGCAAAACCACTATATGTTGAAGGATCTATTTTGGTATTTTTTAGTACATTTGGATCAACCATACCACAGCCCATAATTTCTAACCAACCTGTACCTTTTGTAATTTTATAATCGGTTTCAGTTTTAAGTCCCCAATAAATATCAACCTCAGCACTAGGTTCCGTAAATGGAAAATAAGAAGGGCGTAATCTAATTTTTGATTTTCCGAACATCTCTTTGGTAAAATAGATCAAAGTTTGCTTTAAGTCGGCAAACGACACATCGGTATCAATATATAAACCCTCTACTTGATGAAAAATACAGTGAGAACGAGCAGAAATATCTTCATTTCTAAACACACGACCGGGAGAAATAGTTCTTATTGGAGGTTTGTTATTTTCCATATAACGTATTTGTACCGAAGATGTGTGTGTACGCAATAGCATATCATGCTCAACGTTTTTTGATTTTTCAACAAAGAAAGTATCTTGCATATCTCTTGCAGGATGATATTCTGATAAATTTAATGCTGTAAAATTATGCCAATCATCTTCAATTTCAGGACCTTCAGAAATGTTAAAACCTATTCGAGAAAAAACATCAATAATTTGATTCTTTACAATAGAAATAGGGTGTCTGGCACCTAACTCAATGGGTTCGGCGGGTCTGGTTAAATCGCCATATATACTTTCGTTTTCCGAGTTACTTTCTAAAGCGTCTGTTAATTCAGTAACTTTATTTGTAGCGGAATTTTTTAAAGTGTTTAGAGCTAGTCCAAAATCCTTACGTAGTTCGACATCGACGTTTTTAAATTCTGTAAATAAGTCTTTTAATATTCCTTTACTGCCCAAATATTTTATTCTAAAAGCTTCAATTTCTTCTTTAGAAGACGATTTAAAAGCCTTTACCTCATTAATTAATTCTTTTACTTTATCTAACATTACCTTTACATGATTGGGTTACAAATCTACTATTTTTACTTTAGACTTTAATGACAAGTTTTTTATAGATTAATTTTAATTTTGAATAACAAATATCAAACGTTTTCGTTATTATCATTATGTGCAAAAATAACTAGATATTAAATTTAGAATATCACAAATTTAATTACTTTTGTTGGTGATAATTTGTAAAATGAATAAAAATAACCTAAAAAAATTATGGAATCAAAAATAAAAGGTTTTATGGATTTGGTGAAACAACGTAACCAATATGAACCGGAATTTTTACAAGCCGTAGAGGAAGTTGCAGAAACAGTGATCCCTTATATTGCAAATCAAGAAATATATAGTGGTAAGAATATTTTACTAAGAATGGTTGAGCCTGAAAGAGTAATGATGTTTCGAGTTCCTTGGGTTGATGATAGTGGGGAAATAATAGTTAACAGAGGGTATAGAATTCAAATGAATTCGGCCATTGGCCCCTACAAAGGGGGGTTGCGTTTTCATCCAACCGTTAATTTAAGTATTCTTAAATTCTTAGCTTTTGAACAAGTTTTTAAAAATGCCTTAACCACACTTCCCATGGGTGGTGGTAAGGGTGGATCTGATTTTGATCCTAAAGGAAAATCAGATGATGAAATTATGCGTTTTTGCCATGCTTTTATGTCTGAGTTATCTCGACATATTGGCCATAATACGGATGTGCCTGCCGGAGATATAGGTGTTGGTGGCAGAGAAATAGGATTCTTATTTGGGATGTATAAAAAACTTCGCAATGAATTTACGGGAGTACTGACCGGTAAAGGAATGTCTTGGGGCGG
Organism: Flavobacteriaceae bacterium UBA2765; assembly: GCA_002352665.1. GTDB lineage: Bacteria > Bacteroidota > Bacteroidia > Flavobacteriales > Flavobacteriaceae > Aureibaculum. The sequence goes on along the minus strand of DEIV01000044.1, from coordinate 128,866 downwards.
ATCGTTAATTCGTCCAGAAGCTACAGGGTATGGTACCGTTTACTTTGCTCAAAACATGCTTGAAACAAAAGGAGATACTTTAAAAGGTAAAACAGTTGCTGTATCCGGTTCAGGTAATGTAGCTCAATATGCCTGTGAAAAGGCTACCCAGTTGGGGGCTAAAGTGGTAACCTTATCAGACTCGTCCGGATATATTTTTGATGCTGATGGTATAGATGTTGATAAATTGGCCTATGTGATGGAGATTAAAAATGAAAGACGTGATAGAATTAGCGAATATGTTAAGAAGTATCCTAAGGCAAAATTCTTTAGAGGCGAAAGACCTTGGAGTGTTAAATGCGACGTAGCAATGCCTTGTGCAACACAAAATGAAATAAATGGAGATGAAGCTCAAAGCTTATTAAGTAATGGTTGTTTTGTAGTTAGTGAAGGTGCAAATATGCCATCTACACCAGACGCTGCTCATGCTTTTCAAAAAGCAAGAATTTTATATGCACCAGGTAAAGCATCTAATGCAGGAGGTGTTGCAACTTCTGGATTAGAAATGAGTCAAAATTCACTGCGTATCAATTGGACGCGTGATGAGGTAGATGAAAAACTAAAGAAAATAATGTCAGATATTCATGATTCTTGTATAAAGTTTGGTAAACAGGATGATGGGTATATAGACTATGTTACCGGTGCTAATATTGCGGGCTTTGTTAAAGTAGCCGATGCTATGTTAGCTCAAGGGGTTGTTTAGTTCTATAGTATTTAAAAAAAATAATTAATTAAAGAGGTTGCTATATGGTAACCTCTTTTTTATTTAAACTATTAATGTTTTAAAAAACACTAAAAATTTATTGTTAAAATTATACCTTGCATGTATCAATAAATGTGATATAAAAAATGACAAGAAATTCATTACCAAATTTAAAGAGTTACGAGTTTGAGGAAGTAGCATTTAATCAATTAATGCAAAATAGAATCAATAAAATTCTAATAGTTTGTTCTAACTATGATTATTATATGTTGGAAGAAGATGGTAGAATTGATGAACGCATTTTTAATGAATATACTGCATTAAATTTAAGGTATCCACCAAGTTTTATACATGCTAATTCTGCTAAAAGAGCTCTAAAAATATTGAATACTGACAAAATAGATTTGGTGATTACCTGGTTAGATATTGGTAATTATAAGGTGTTTGAAACTTCCAAAATAATAAAACAATCCTTTCCAAATGTACCTTTAGCTGCCCTTAGCCATTATTCTTCTGAACTTAGAGAAAAAATATTACGAGCTAAAATTGGAATAATAGATTTTGTTTTTCATTGGAATGGTAATGTTGATATTTTTTTGGCAATTATCAAACTTACTGAGGATAGAATGAATGCTGAAAAAGATATAAATCAAATTGGCGTTAAGGCCATTTTGTTGGTTGAAGATTCTCTCCGGTTTTATTCGAGGTATTTACCTATTATCTATAAAATTATTTTAAAACAAACACGGTCATTTATGTCTGAAGGATTAAATGAGCATCGTGCAATGATGTTGATGAGAGGTCGTCCAAAAATTTTATTAGCAACCAATTATGAGGATGGATTACATTTATTTAAAAAATTTAAAAATAATCTTTTAGGTGTTATTTCAGATGTAAATTATTTTAAAAATGGTAAGCGAGATTCCAAAGCAGGTTTTCAGTTGTTAAAACATGTAAGAAGTATTGAGCGTTATTTTCCGTTTTTAATACAATCATCCAATCAAAAAAATGAAAAAACCGCATTGGAATTAAAAGGAAAATTTCTATGGAAACATTCCGAGACTATTGAAGAAGAATTGAAAAATTATATCAATCAATATTTTTCATTTGGTGATTTTGAATTTTGGGATCCTGTTCAAGAGAAAGTCTTAGTTACGGTAAAAGATTTAAATGGTCTTCAAAAAGCTTTAAGTTCGGTTACAGATGATGCCATATTGTATCACGCTATACGAAGTGAGTATTCAAAATGGTTAAAGTCTAGAGCTCTTTTTCCGTTAGCTGACTTATTTAGTAAAGTGGAATATGATGATTTTGATGATACTAAAAAAATAAGAGAGTTTTTAATAAATGCCATTAAAGTTTATCGTGTTTATAGATCAAGGGGGATCATTTCAAAATTTAACAAAGACAAGTATGATGAGTATTTAGGTTTTGCAAGAATTGGCGATGGTGCTTTGGGAGGTAAAGGGAGAGGATTGGCTTTTATAGATTCATTTTTAAAAAGAAATAAACTTTTTAATAAATACAAAGATGTATTTATTTCAATACCTAGAACTGTAGTTTTAAGTACAGATGTTTTTGATGAGTTTATCGAAGAACATAAGTTGATAAGTTTTGTTGCGAAAACTAAAGATGATAATGAGATTCTAAAAGAATTTATTTCAAAACCATTACCACAATGGGTTTTAGAAGATATTCAAGCTTTTTTAAACATCATAAAACGCCCTATAGCCGTTCGCTCTTCTAGTGTTTTAGAAGATTCTCTTTATCAGCCTTTTGCAGGGGTTTTCGCTACCTACATGATTCCTCAGTCGAATAAAAAGGAATTGTTAAAAATGACTTCAAATGCAATAAAATCGGTAATTGCTTCTTCCTTTTTTCAAAATAGCCGATCGTATTTAAAAGCAACATCTCATACCATCGAAGAAAGTAAAATGGCTGTTATTTTACAAGAAGTTACAGGAAAACAATATGAAGATGTTTATTATCCGAATATATCTGGAGTGGCTCGTTCTATCAATTTTTATCCTTTAGGAAATGAAAAACCAAATGAAGGTATTGCTAATATTGCTTTAGGTTTGGGTGAAATTATTGTAGGTGGTGGGCAAACCCTTAGGTTTTCACCTTTCCATCCAAAAAAAATATTGCAACTATCCTCTCCGGGTTCAACCCAAAGAGATACACAAAAATATTTTTATGGATTAGATATGGATCCAGCTAGTTATAAAGTATCTACAAGTGAATCAGTAAATAAAAAGAAAATTAGTATAAGAGCTGCTAAAAATCACGCTTCCTTAAAATATGTTGCCTCTACTTACGATTTACAAAACAATATCATAAAACCGGGAATTTTACACGATGGTATTAGGGTTATCACTTTTGACAATGTATTGAAATACGATACATTTCCATTACCAGAAATTTTGAAAGATTTGTTACGCATTGGACAAAGAGAAATGCGGAGTCCTATTGAAATGGAATTTGCAGTCAATCTTGATGTTCCAAAAGGACAGCCAAGAATTTTTAGTTTTTTGCAAATTAGACCCATAGTTGAAAGTATGAAAGTAACTTTTGAACTCCCTAAGAGTCTAGATACAACCCAATCAATAATTTATTCAGAATCTGCTCTTGGAAATGGTAAATATGAAAATATTTCGGACTTCGTATACGTTAAACCGGAAACTTTTAATAGTGCAAACACTAGGCTAATTGCCGAAGCTGTTGAAAAAATTAACAAAACATTTATTGAAGCCGATAAGCAATATGTATTGGTAGGCCCGGGAAGATGGGGTTCAAGCGATCCATGGTTAGGAATTCCGGTAATTTGGCCTCAAATATCTGCTGCTAAAATAATTGTCGAAGCAGGTCTGAATAACTTTAGAATAGACCCAAGTCAAGGAACACATTTCTTTCAAAATTTAACCTCTTTCAAAGTGGGTTATTTAACCATCAATCCATTTATTAACGATGGGTATTTTGATTTGAACTACTTAAATAATTTAGAAGCTGAATATGAGAATGAGTATTTAAGGCACATAAAGTTCAATAATCCCTTAACAATTTTAATCGATGGAAAATCAAATAGGGCGGTCATATATAAGCATGGAATTGAGGCAAAAATCAGTAAAGATTCTTTTGAAGAAGCTAAAGATGAACTGCCACCTGAAGGTTTTATGTAAAACATCATTAAAATGTTAAAAATCAATTCTATACGGTAACATTTGTGACCTAAATAAAGAGATGAAATGTGATGTAATTAATAGAATTTATCAGTAAATTTGAATACTCTTAATCAAGAGAAACAAAAAAATAGATTTATAAAATATAACATTAAATTATGAATGTAAAAGTTATAATGAATAACTTGGAAGCGAAACATCCGGGTGAAAAAGAGTATTTACAAGCAGTACATGAAGTACTAGAGTCTATAGAAAAAATTTATAATGAGAACCCTCAGTATAAAGCGGCTAAAATTATTGAGCGACTCGTTGAACCTGATCGTATATTAACATTTAGGGTTTCATGGTTGGATGATGCTGGAGAAGTTCAAGTCAATTTAGGTTATCGTGTACAATTTAATAATGCTATTGGTCCGTATAAAGGAGGAATTAGATTACACCCAAGTGTAAATTTAAGTATTCTTAAATTTTTAGGATTTGAACAAACTTTTAAAAATGCATTAACTACATTACCTATGGGTGGTGGTAAAGGAGGTTCAGATTTTGATCCTAAAGGTAAATCAGATGCAGAAATTATGCGTTTCTGTCAAGGATTTATGTTAGAATTATGGAGAGTAATTGGCCCAAGCACTGATGTTCCGGCAGGAGATATTGGAACAGGAGGTAGGGAAATAGGGTATATGTATGGTATGTATAAGAAATTACAATTTGAAAATACCGGGGTTTTTACTGGTAAAGGATTAAATTGGGGTGGAAGTTTAATTAGACCTGAGGCTACAGGTTTTGGAGCTACTTATTTTACTAATGAGATGCTAATGGCCGATGAAGATACCTTTAAAGATAAAATAGTTACGGTTTCCGGTTTTGGTAATGTGGCATGGGGAGTAGCTTTAAAAGTTACAGAGCTGGGAGGTAAGGTAGTCACTATTTCAGGCCCCGATGGATATATTTATGATAAGCATGGTTTAGATGCTGAAAAAATAGATTACTTGTTAGAACTAAGAGCTTCTAACAATGATATTGTTTCTCCCTATGCAGATGAATTTCCTGATGCTCAATTTATTTCTGATAAAAAACCTTGGGAAGTGATCTGTGATATTGCTATGCCATGTGCTATTCAAAATGAGCTTAATGGTGAAGATGCTCAGCTTTTGGTAGCAAATGGGGTTAAGTATGTTGCTGAAGTTTCAAATATGGGATGTACGCCTGAAGCAGTGACCTTATTTCAAGAGCATAAAATACCATTCGCTCCGGGAAAAGCGGCTAATGCCGGAGGTGTAGCTGTATCTGGATTAGAAATGTCTCAAAATGCAATGAAATTAAACTGGACAATCGATGAAGTAGACGCTAAATTGCATCAAATTATGTCCTCAATTCATGTTGCTTGTTTAAAATATGGAACTCAACAAGATGGTTTTGTGAATTATGTTAAAGGAGCCAATGTTGCAGGATTTATTAAAGTTGCTGATAGTATGCTAGATCAAGGCGTGGTGTAATTTCCTTCCGACTTTCCTAAAGGGAGGTAATTAAAAAATTGAAGTAAATTAATGCTAACCTGTCGGGGTTTAAAACCTTGACAGGTTTTTTTGTATTTTTATAAAGTGAATAGAAATGTATCACATCGAAAAATAATCCATGTAGATATGGATGCTTTCTACGCTTCAGTAGAGCAGTTAGATAATCCTGAATTAAGAGGAAAACCATTGGCTGTTGGAGGAGGAGGGGAGCGAGGGGTTGTTTCTGCAGCAAGTTATGAAGCACGTAAATTTGGGGTTCGATCTGCCATGAGTGGTGTGATGGCAAGAAGAAATTGTCCGCAATTGATTTTTGTAAGACCTCGTTTTGAGCGTTATAATGAAATTTCAAAAGCAATACGTAAAATATTTTTTGAATATACTGATTTGGTTGAGCCTTTATCTTTAGACGAGGCCTATTTAGATGTTACCAAAAATAAAAAGAATTTTCCTTCAGCAACTATCCTTGCCAAAGAAATTAGACAACGTATTTTTAATGAGTTAGGTTTACATGCATCTGCTGGTATTTCTGTCAACAAGTTTGTAGCTAAAATCGCTTCTGACATCAATAAGCCTAACGGACAAAAAACGGTACCACCAGAAGACGTAATTTCTTTTTTAGAAGCCTTAGACATTAAAAAATTCTATGGGGTTGGTAAAGTAACTGCCGCAAAAATGTACAATTTAGGTATTTTTACTGGTAAAGATCTAAAAGAAAAATCTTTAGAGTTCTTAATAGAAAATTTTAAAAAATCAGGTGAACATTATTATCAAATTGTAAGGGGAATTCACAATAGTGAGGTTAAAACAAATAGAATTAGAAAATCTGTCGCGGCAGAACATACTTTTCATACAAATCTAACGTCAGAAGTGTACATGTTAGAAAAGTTAGAACGTATAGCAACAGAATTGGAAAAACGGCTAAAAAAATCTAAAGTTTCAGGTAAAACCATTACTCTAAAAATTAAATACAGCGATTTTTCTGTACAAACCCGAAGTAAAACATTGCCATATTTCATCAATGATATGAATCTATTACTTGAGGTGGCTAAAGTGTTGTTATATCAAGAAAAAATGCATAATTCAGTTAGACTACTGGGTTTGTCTTTGACAAATTTAAATACGAATATTAAAAAGACCGAGGTTAAAGTGGAAGTGCAATTAAAATTGGAATTCTAAGCTATAAATTTTTAATTAATTGCTACCTTGAGGATTAACGAGGAACAAAACATGTTTTATTTTGATTTACTAAGCGTTGCTCAAGAAGGGTATTTTTCATCAACAAGATATTAATTCATAGCAAATCTTTTATTTAGTAAATTTGGAATAATATTTGTGGTTATTGTTAATATAAATCATTTATTATGAGGAATATAATATATACATTATCAATTATAGGCTTTTTGATTTTTAGTTGTGGTACTCCAAAAAAAACGATTGCTACTGCTGACAATCAAAAAGAGGAACCTGTTAGAATAGCCAATGATAGTTTAGCATATGAAATTATCATTTTTGACATAGGTTTTACCAGTTATTTAGCAACTGCAAAACCGATGAACTATTATTCTCAAAATTATTTAGAAATCCGTAATAGAGTATATGTTACAGAGTGGAATATAAGGGCTAATAACCCTTTAAAGTATAATAGTAATATTTACGAAAATCAAATTGACTACCAGCCTGATATAGATTATGGACTAGAAGTCAATTATAAATTATATCAATATTTTCAATTTGCTCAGAAAAAATACAAGATGCGTTTAGGTAGTTTTAGAGTTGACTAAGGTGTCAACAGATCTGCTCTAAAAAGCAAATCTTTGTGGACCTCCTCGTCTAATTTCTTCACTGGCAAAGGTTTCAAACTGGCTGAAGTTCTTTCTAAAAGCATTTGATAATTTAAAAGCCATTTTGTAATAGGCTTCATCGTTATTCCAAGTAGTTCTCGGACTTAATACTTCAGTTGGCACTCCCGGACATTTTCTCGGTTGTGCAACACCAAAGACCGAGTGTATATGGTAATGTTCATAAGAATATGAGCCGAGGTCACCATTTAAGGCAGCATTGATCATGGCACGAGTATATTTTAGTTTCATTCTGGTGCCTACACCATATGGCCCACCTGTCCATCCCGTATTTACCAACCATACATTTACATTAGATGCTTTCATTTTTTTACTTAACATATCAGCATATTCTGCCGGATGTAGAGGCATAAAAGGAGCACCAAAACAAGCTGAAAAGCTAGGTTGAGGTTCATTTACTCCAGCCTCAGTACCGGCAACTTTAGCAGTATAGCCTGACATAAAATGATAGGCTGCTTGATTTGGTAACAATTTAGAAATAGGAGGTAATACACCAAAGGCATCAGCTGTTAAGAAAAATATATTTTTTGGATTTCCTGCCAATGAAGGATCTTGAATATTTTTTATATGATCAATTGGATAGCTAACCCTTGAGTTTGGTGTTATAGTTACATCACTAAAATCAACTTCATTTGTACCCTCTTTAAAAATGACATTTTCTAATAAAGCACCAGGTTTAATAGCATTGAAAATATCAGGCTCATTCTCTTTTGAAAGATCAATGACTTTTGCGTAACAACCCCCTTCAAAATTAAAAATAATATTATCTTTTGTCCATCCATGTTCGTCATCACCAATTAATTTTCTTTTTGGATCGGCAGATAACGTAGTTTTACCAGTTCCGGACAATCCGAAAAAAATAGCTGTTTCTCCATTTTCACCAACATTAGCAGAGCAATGCATAGGTAAGGTTTCTTTAAAAACAGGGAGTATAAAATTCAAAGCAGAAAATATACCTTTTTTAACTTCACCGGTATAGCCTGTGCCCCCTATTAAAGCAATTTTCTTTGTAAAATTTAAAACTGCAAAATTATGCTGTCGTGTACCATCTTCAGCGGCTATAGCAGTAAAGCTGGGAGCCTGGATAATAGTCCACTCCGGCACAAAACTTTTAAGCTCATTTTTAGTTGGTCTAAGAAACATGTTATATGCAAATAGGTTAGACCAAGGTAACTCAGTAATCATTCTAATATTCATACGGTACCTATCATCAGCACAAGCATAAGCATCTCTGACATATAGTTCTTTTCCTGATAAGTACGCCGTTACTTTTTTATATAAGCTATCAAATATACTTGCATCTAAAGGGATGTTGATATCACCCCACCAAACTTTGTCTTTGGTAATATTATCTTTAACAATAAATCTATCAAGCGGAGATCGTCCTGTAAATTCTCCTGTATTAACGGCCAAAGCACCTGAACTAGAAATTTTTCCCAATCCTTTATCTATGCATATTTTAGATAATTGATCTGGTGAAAGATCCCAATGTACGGTAGCATTTTTTATGCCGTAATTTTCTACAGTTTTACTCTTGAGTTGAATAGGGTTTTCCATTAGATAAATTTAATTTATGGTTGACAAAATTAAGTAAAATTATCATTAACGAAAACGTTTGCGAAATTTTTTTATTTCAAGGGTAGTTATTTAATTTTATTAATGTTCAGGAGCATTAAAACCCAACCAACAATAAATAACAAACCACCTAACGGTGTTATAAACCAGATGAGTTTCGGATTAATGCCACCTGCACTTATGGCATAAATTGAACCTGAAAAAAATAAAATTCCGATAAAAAACAGCCAACTAATGGTATTTTTAATTTTTGAAGAGAATCCAGTATAGGTATTCACAAAAAGTAACACTATAACATGATACATTTGATATCTTACTCCGGTTTCAAAACTCTTGAGGGCTTCCGATCCCAGTTTTTCCTTTAAAGCATGTGCCCCAAAAGCCCCTAAAATTATAGCAGTAGCTCCTAAAATTGACGTAATTGTTAAGTTTATTCTCATAGTAATAAAAAATATTTATTAAAATTAACTATATATTTACAATTAGTACCAAAGTATTTTTATTTACTTATCATTTTTTTATGGAAGAAGATAAAAGTTTAGTAATTGGTTTAACTACAACAATTGTTCATGAAGTGCATTTGGCTAATACAAAGTTATATAGTGGAAATATAATGAGTTATATAACTTGTTTTATATTTAGATTGGTATTAGAGTTAGAGATCTCTGATCTGGAAAAAGTGTGCATGACATTAAGCATAAATAAAACTTAAAATTCTATTAATTATTTCCTCTAAATTGTATACTTTCGTTTTACTATTATTAAATAAATGAGAAAAGTATTGATCATTGGAGCCGGTCGTTCATCTGCTTCACTTATAAAGTATTTGCTGGACAAATCGATTGAAGAAAACCTACTAATTACAGTTGCTGATGTTGCCATAGAAATGGCTAAATCTAAAATTGAAAAGCATAAAAACGGCAGGGCTATAGCGTTAGATGTTTTTGAGCCTGAAGCCAGAACAAAAGCAATTCAAGAGTCTGATATTGTAATTTCAATGTTACCGGCACGTTTTCATATAGATGTAGCCAGAGACTGTGTTAAATATCAAAAAAATATGGTAACTGCATCTTATGTATCTACAGAAATGAAAGCATTAGATGCTGAAGTGAAAAAGAAAGGCCTTGTTTTTTTGAATGAAATAGGTTTAGACCCTGGTATTGATCATATGAGTGCCATGCAAATTATAGACAAAATAAGAGATAACGGTGGCAAGATGTTACTTTTTGAATCTTTTACGGGGGGTCTTGTAGCACCTGAGAGCGATACCAATTTATGGAATTATAAATTTACTTGGAATCCAAGAAATGTAGTAGTTGCCGGTCAGGGTGGAGCGGCAAAATTTATTCAAGAAGGAACTTATAAATATATACCATACCATAAATTATTTAGAAGAACAGAATTTCTCAGTATAAATGGAGCGGGTAAATTTGAAGCTTATGCCAATAGAGACTCCTTAAAATATATTGAAGATTATAGCTTGGATGATATTCTAACAATGTACAGAGGCACTATCCGACGAATAGGTTTTTCAAGAGCATGGAATGTGTTTGTACAATTAGGGATGACTGATGATAGCTATACCTTGGAAGGTTCTGAACATATGACTTATCGTGATTTTACCAATTCATTTCTCGCTTATAATCCTAATGATTCGGTCGAATTGAAACTACGCTCCTATCTTAAAATTGATCAAGATGACATTATTTGGGAAAAATTATTAGAATTGGATATTTTTAATGCTAAGAAAAAAGTAGTTTTAAAAAATGCTACTCCTGCACAAATTTTACAAAAGATTTTAATGGAAAGTTGGGCATTGCAAGCCACTGACAAAGATATGATTGTAATGCATCATAAATTTGGGTATGAATATCAGGGCGAAAATCGTCAAATAGAATCAAGTATGTCAGTAATAGGAGATGATCAAAGGTATACCGCTATGGCAAAAACGGTTGGCTTGCCGGTAGCTATGGCTGCTATATTAATTTTAAACGGAAAAATAAAAACTTCAGGTGTTCAGATTCCGATCAATAAAGAAGTATATATACCTATTTTAAAAAACCTAGAGGACTATGGAATTGTATTTAAAGAAATAAAAATACCTTACTTGGGTTACAATCCCAATCATGTAAATGGGTAACACCTCTATTTTTATAATTCCAATAATTTTATATCACGAAATTCTACAGGGTGACTTTCGCTTTGTAGAGAAATATACCCATGGGTTAAAGGTGTTCCTTCTTTATCCTTCCAGAATTTTAGGTCTGGCATATAGTCACCTCCAATAGTTGGTTTGGAATAACGAATTACTTCTTTGTCATTAATGATATGAGAAATAACAGTATCATTCATCACCACAATTTCTAAATTAATCCATTGATCATCATAATATGTTTCTGAAGTAGCGTTGATACAATGTTCAGTGATTAATTTGTCTTTCATTTCGACATGAGTTCCAGGTGTACAAAGATTGCCTGTAGGTCGTACAACACCTTCTTCTACACCTCCCAATAATTGAACTTCTAATGAAACCGGAAAACCTTGATTTATTTCCATACTCTCAGGAGATTGGCAGTGAATCATAACACCACTGTTCTTGGTCGCCCAAGATTGTCCGTCGGGAGCTTGTTTACCAACAAACCTATATTGAAGTTTTAATCTATAATTAGAAAAGGAATTTTTATAGAAAATATGGCCATATAATTCACCAAATTTATCGTAATCGTCATAAGAAACTTTAATGACACTATTTTCAATTCTAAAAGTATTATGGATATTTTCACCTAAAGGGTGACCATTAATTTTTACTGTCCAATCAGTTAGATCCTTTCCATTAAATAATTGAATCCATTTTTTTGAAGGAGCTTCTAGATTTTTTTGCTTTTTTTGACAATTGCTGATACTGATAATGCAAGCTGACAAAAATATAATTTTTAGATAATTCATATGCAGATAATTTTTATAATGACCATGCTTTTCCTCCTGTAGCTTCCTTTAAAGAAATACAACCTTTTTGCTCGCCGGGAATTGGATCATAAGCCAATATTTTTTCGCCTACTTCCTCAGTAGTTTTATAAGCCCATACCGTTAAATATCTTATCCCTTGAAGGGTGTCTAGAATTACCTTTCCATTTTTGTTTTCTCTCAGTACATTTTCTTCGGCTTTTGTTATTCTTAAATATTTGTTTAAGAAATCACTAAAAGTTGCTTTTTTTAGATTTACAGCAGGGTTATTTTCGGTAATATCAAGTTCGGCCATCATTGCTTCGAGACCTTCCTTAGTTTCTTTTTGTTCTTTTCCAGAGTATACTTTAAAGAAATATAGATCTAGAAATTCAGGAATACCCAGATCAAGGGCACCCGGTAAATTATCTGTTTTGGGTAAAATTAAATCTATAACAATTTTCATAAACGTTCCTTCATTTTCGGAAAAGAACTTTGGTGTCCAAATGTTCAAATTTTTGACATCATTTTGACAACTTTGAAGTAAGCCTAATATTGTAGGTGTAGCCACAACATATCCTAATGACAATCCCAATCCTTTAAGAGCATTTCTTCTATTCATTTTATTAGGCTTTTTTAGATTTGAATTCTTTTACCGCATGGTTAGCTGCTCTAGCTGTTAAGGCCATATAGGTTAAAGATGGATTCTGACATCCGGCTGAGGTCATGCATGCACCATCGGTAACATACACATTGGGTACATTATGGATTTGATTGTTTTCATTTAAAACAGATGTTTTAGGGTCTCTACCCATTCTGGCGGTTCCCATTTCATGGATGCCAATTCCGGGAGCATGTCTTTTATCAAAAGTTTCTATTTTTCTAAAACCTGCATTTTTTAGCATTTCGGCGGCTTGTTGTTTCATATCCTCTCGCATTTTCAATTCATTTTCTTTCCATTCGGCATCAAAAGTTATGGTCGGTAAGCCCCAATTATCTAATTTTTCATAGTCTAGGGTCATTTTATTCTCATGATAAGGTAAACATTCTCCAAAGCCACCTAAATGCATCTTCCAATCACCTGGCTCTAATATTTTTTCTTTAAAGTCAGCACCAAATCCAAGCTCGGCAATATGTTCAGAAATATCAGCTCTTCCACCACCTCCTTGATAGCCATAGCCTCTTAAAAACTCTTTTTTTTCAGTGGCTTTATTTCCTAAATTTCGAAATCTTGGTATATATATACCATTAGGTCTCCTTCCTTTATAATATTTATCTTCATAACCATCAACAGAAGCACTAGCACCTGCATCTAAGTGATGGTCCATAATATTATGTCCTAATTCACCAGAATCATTACCTAATCCATTAGGAAATCTATCAGATTTTGATTGCATTAAAATTGAAGTTGAAGCTATAGTGGACGCACAATTAAAAATAATTGTAGCATTAAAAATTAAATTTTCTTTAGTTTCAGTATCAATAACCTTTACACCTGTAGCTTTTTTTAATGTATCATCATATATTATTTCATGTACAATAGAATTGGGTCTTAAGGTCATATTACCTGTGATTTCAGCGGCAGGTAATGTTGAAGAATTACTACTAAAATATCCCCCGAAAGGGCAACCTCTCATACATCTATCTCTAAATTGACAGTTTGATCTACCAGTATGTTTTTTATCTCCTGTTAAATGGGCAGTTCTACCAATGGTAAGTACCCTATCATTATAATTACTTGCTAATTTTTCTTTTAAAAGCGTTTCAACACAATTTAATTCCATAGGAGGAGAAAATACCCCATCTGGCAAATGTGGTAATCCTAATTTTTCTCCACTCACGCCAATATAACTTTCAACATAATCATACCAAGGGGCAATATCTTTATATCTGATAGGCCAATCAACTCCATGTCCATCCTTAATATTGGCAGTAAAATCCAAATCACTCAATCTATAGCTTTGTCTACCCCATGTTATAGAACGACCACCCACTTGATAGCCCCTCATCCAATCAAAACGTTTGGTTTCATTATATGGATGCTCAAGATCATTAACAAACCAATGTCTATGTTCGGGTCTTGTGGTATAGCCTGTTCTGCTTTGTTTGAGTTGTTTTTTTTTATCTTCGATCGAACTTTTTCCATGTAATTCAAAATCCCACGGATCCATATGCATGGTGGGATAATCTTTAATATGAGTTACCATTGGACCACGTTCTAAAACCAAAGTTTTTAATCCGTTTTCGCATAGTTCTTTTGCTGCCCAGCCACCGCTAATACCTGTTCCAATTACTATGGCGTCATAATTTTGTTCAATATTCATTAATCTGATACTATTTAATTAAAAAAAGTAAATTTTTTATAATGTATAATAATACTGCAATATTTTTACATATCACACACTTTTGAGTGATTAAATTTACTAAATTTATTAAAGTTCGTATTTTAAAGAAACAACTATTATGGTCGGACTTATACCCAAAGAAAAATAGATTTGATTTTTACGGACTATTTAAATTAAAAATTTTAACTTTAGGCTACTAAATTTATATCTTATGAAATCAAACCTGTCAAAAATTTTAAAAGGAACTTTTTTTTTAACCACAATTTTACTTTTTATAATTTCGTGTAAAAATCAAGAAAAAAAATCCGAAGAAGTTAAAACCGATGCTACGGAAGAAAAAGCACCATTTTTTAAATTATCATTAGCTCAGTGGTCTTTACACAAAGCAATAAATGATGAAAAAACATTAGATCCTATTGATTTTGCAAAAGAAGCCAGTTCACTTGGTTTTGAGGGAATTGAATATGTTAGTCAATTATATAGAAATCAAATTGAAAGTATGGGTATGGATTCATTACTCCATGTTCTAAAGGCAAAAAGTGAAAAGCACAATGTCAATAATCTATTGATAATGGTAGATGGAGAAGGCGACTTGGCTTCAACTGATGAGAAGAAACGTATGGAAGCGATAGAAAATCATAAAAAATGGGTAGATGCAGCGGCTTTTTTAGGTTGCCATTCTATTAGAGTAAATTTATTTGGTACAACAGATCCTGAAGTATGGAAAACAACTGCCGCTGATGGTCTATCAAAATTAGCAGCTTATGCCGTTGATAAAAATATAAATGTAATTGTGGAAAATCATGGTTACCTTTCATCAAATGCCGCATTATTGGTGGAAGTAGTTAAATCAGTTAATGCATCAAACTGTGGTGTTCTTCCTGATTTTGGAAATTTCTGTTTGAAACGTGAAGGTGGTGAGCTATGGAATGCAAAATGTGTTGAAGAGTATGATAAATATAAAGGTGTAGAAGAAATGATGCCTTTTGCAAAAGCAGTAAGTGCAAAATCTTATGATTTTGATGAAGATGGAAATGAAACTACTATCGATTATGTTAAAATGTTACAGATTGTAAAAGATGCAGGTTATACAGGTTTTATTGGTGTGGAGTATGAAGGTGGCAGGTTGAGTGAATTGGAAGGTATCAAGCATACTAGAGATTTGTTAGTTAAAATCGGAAAACAATAATCTTATATAAGTATTAAATCTAACCAAATTAAAAATAATTATATTATGAGTGAAATAAAAAAAGATAATACCCTGTCGCGTAGAGATTTTGTGGGTAAAACCTTGGCTGCAACAGCGGCCTTTTCAATTGTTCCTTCTTTTGCTGTAAGTGGTCTAGGTCATATAGCACCAAGTGATAAACTGAATATCGCCGGTATAGGAGTAGGAGGTATGGGACTAGCAAATTTAAAACATTTATCATCACAAAATATAGTAGGTCTGTGCGATGTTGATTGGAAATACGCTAAAGGTGCATTTGATCAATTTCCAAAAGCAAAAAAGTATTGGGACTGGCGTAAAATGTTTGATGAGATGGGTAAAGAGATTGACGGTATAGTTGTTGCAACAGCTGATCATACACATGCTATTATTTCTGCTCATGCTATGACAATGGGTAAACATGTTTATTTGCAAAAACCATTAACACATTCAGTATATGAGTCCAGATTATTAACAAAATTGGCGGCTAAGCATAATGTTGCTACACAAATGGGTAATCAAGGTGCTTCCGGTGCTGGTGTTGCTGAAACTTGTGAAATTCTTTGGAGTGGTGCCATTGGTGATGTTAAAAAAGTAGAATCATTTACAGATCGTCCAATTTGGCCACAAGGATTGAATACACCTGAGAAAGGTGATTGGGTTCCTGAAACTTTGAATTGGGATCTGTTTACAGGTCCGGCTAAAATGCGTCCATTTAATGAAGTTTATCACCCATGGAACTGGCGTGGATGGTGGGATTATGGCACTGGAGCCTTAGGAGATATGGCTTGTCATATTTTACATCCGGTATTTGAAGGTCTAAAATTAGGCTACCCAACAAAAGTACAGGCAAGTTCCTCTTTATTGTTAAATGATTCTGCACCCGTATCTCAAGCAGCTAAGTTGACTTTCCCGGCTAGAGGAAGAAAAGGGAAGATGAAACTACCTGAGGTAGATGTACATTGGTATGATGGTGGTATTAAACCTGAATTACCAGAGAATTGGCCTGGAGGAAAAGATCCAAATAAACATGGTGGAGGTACCTATTTTTATGGTTCTAAAGATATTCTTCATGTAGGTTGTTATGGTGTTCAACCGGAATTGCTTTCCGGAAGGAAAATTTCAGTAGCGAAGACTGAAAGAAGAGTAGAAGAAGAATTGAAATTATCATGGAATGAAGGTGCTCATGAAATGGACTGGGTAAGAGCCTGTAAAGAAAGTCCTGAGAGTAGAAAACCTTGTACTTCAGATTTTGCTGAGGCAGGACCTTTCAATGAAATGGTAGTTATGGGTGTGCTTGCCGTACGTCTTCAAGCTTTGAATAAGGTATTGGAGTGGGATGGTCAAAATATGAAGTTCACCAATATAAATGCTAACGAAGAAATTAAAACTGTAATAAAAGACGGATTTAAGATTCATGATGGTCACCCAACCTTTAATAAGGATTGGACGGAGCCCATGAATGCCGTTGATTATTCTCAGGAGCTTATCAAACATACCTATAGAGAGGGTTGGTCATTGCCTGAAATGCCTAAATAAATAATTAAAAATTGATCACTTAACACAAATAAAAAATACCATAATGAAAAAATTAAGTTTAATTGTAATTTTTAGTTTAATACTATTACCATTATTATCTAGCTGTAAAGAAAAGAAGGCAGATGTTACTTCAGAATCTAATACTGAAACAGAAGTGAAAACGGAGACAGAAGTCGCTTTAAATGCTTTAACGCAAGCAGAGAAAGATGATGGTTGGATATTGCTTTTTGACGGAAAAACATCCGAGGGATGGAGAGGGTATAAAAAAGACCATTTCCCTACGGGATGGATAGTTGAAAACGGAACGATTCAATGTCTTGGATCTGGTAGAGGTGAAGCAGGTAGTAAGGAAGGTGGAGATATTATTTTTGATAAAGAGTTTCAGAATTTTAATTTAAGTCTGGAATGGAAAATATCAGAAGGTGGTAATTCTGGGATATTTTATCTTGGAAGAGAAGAACTTGATTTTATTTGGAAAACCGCTCCTGAAATGCAAATATTGGATAATGAAAAACATCCAGATGCCAAATTGGGTAAAGATGGAAATCGTCAAGCAGGTTCTTTATATGATTTAGTTCCGGCAAAACCTCAAAATGCAAAACCTGTAGGGGAATGGAATCAAATTGAAATTACTGTATTTAAAGGAACTGTTGTACATAAGCAAAATGGTGAAAATGTGGTGGAATATCATTTATGGACGCCAGAATGGAACGAAATGGTGGCAGGTAGTAAGTTTCCTAGCTTAAATAAAGATTGGGCAGATGTTGCTACTAAAGGTTATTTTGGTTTACAGGATCATGGTGATGATGTGTGGTTTAGAAATATCAAAATAAAAGAGCTCTAAATTGTAAGTAGTTAAAATTTATTAAAATAACACTATAGACCTGCCTTGAAATTCCTTAAGTACAATTACTAAAGGGCATTTCAAGGCAGGTTACTTATACTATTTTTTAAACATGAGGAAATTGAGAATGGGAATGATTGGTGGTGGCATAGACTCTTTTATTGGAGATGTACATCGAAAGGCAGCTGCTATGGACGGAATGATTGATTTAGTTTGTGGTGCATTTAGCAGCACAGCAGAAAGGTCTAAAGCTTCCGGTAAATTGCTTTTTTTACCCAAAGAGCGTTGTTATGCCAATTTTGAGGAAATGATTTTATCCGAGAAAAAATTGCCTGAAGATCAACGTATGGATTTTGTTGCCATAGTAACTCCTAATCATTTGCATTTCGCTCCGGCAAAAATGGCATTAGAAAATGGCTTT
The DNA here is from genome assembly GCA_002352665.1 of Flavobacteriaceae bacterium UBA2765. Taxonomy (GTDB): domain Bacteria; phylum Bacteroidota; class Bacteroidia; order Flavobacteriales; family Flavobacteriaceae; genus Aureibaculum. The sequence continues at coordinate 110,695 of DEIV01000044.1, read as the reverse complement.
CATGTTGTTTGTGATAAACCAATGACTTTAACTATTAAAGAGGCAGTAACCCTTGAGCAATTAGTATCTTCAACCAGATTACTATTTGCTTTAACACATAATTACCCCGGAAGTCCTATGGTTAAACAAGCAAGAGCCATGATTAAAAATGGCGATCTGGGTTCAATAAGAAAAGTACAAGTTCAGTATTTACAAGGTTGGTTAGCAACACCAATTGAAAAAATTGGACAAAAGCAGGCCTCTTGGCGTGTTGATCCTTCTAAATCTGGTGTAGGTGGTGCGTTAGGAGATATTGGTACTCATGCTGAAAATTTAGTGGAGTACATAACCGGATTACAAATAAAGGAATTGGCAGCTGATCTCGGGAAGTTTGGCGAAGATCGTGTGTTAGATGATGATGGAAACATTTTAATACGATTGGAAAACGGAGCAAAAGGAACCATGTCTTTTTCGCAAGTAGCCGTAGGAGAAGAGAATAATTTAGCCATAAGAGTATATGGTGAAAAGGGAAGTTTAGAATGGCAGCAAGAGCATCCTAATCAATTAATTACAAGATGGCTTGATAAACCAAAAATGATTTATACTTCTAATGGAACCCATCTTTACCCTGAAGCTATAGCAGCTTCTAGAATTCCGGCAGGACACCCTGAAGGTTATTTAGAAGCATTTGCTAATGTATATAAAAATTTTGCTATTCATCTTAAGGCAAAATTAGACAATCAAGAAATTGAGATTCCAGATTATCCAACGGTAAGTGACGGCTTAAGGGGAATAAAATTTATACATGCTTCAGTAGAAAGCGATAAGAATAATGCTGCTTGGGTATCTTTGAATTGAGTGATAATGTTATTCAGTTAAGTTAGCTCTTGAGGATATTGTAGACCTACTTGCTCTCTTACGGTATCTAAAATTGTAATCAAATCCAAACTATTTTGATGAGACCAAGTTTCGCTTTCAATTTTATGGGCTCTTAGACAATTGTGGCATTCTATTATTTCATGGCTAAAGCCGATACCGGTAGTAGGTAAATTAAATACCTGTTCTTCGTTGTTTTTCAGTAGACTATAACCTTGTGCTACATGCCAAGGGTTGTGAAGGTGAATTTGCCCTTCGGTACCACTAATACGAGCTGCTACACCAGATGGAGAAGTAAAACCACTATACAATATTGCCTGTACATTATCATAATGAAAAATCATAGAGGTTTGCATGTCACATTTAGTTACTTCATGAAATATAGATCTGGCTAAGATCTCTTTCGGTACTCCTAAAAATAGATAGACCAAAAAGGCAGGATAAATACCAATATCTAAAATTGTTCCGCCGCCTAAATCTAAACTTAGTACTCTACTATCTACAGATTTATCCGTTTTAAACGAAAAATCTGCATTGATATATTTTATGCTGCCAATTTCTCCATGATCAATACGTTTCTTTATTTCAACTAAACTTGGGTTAAAACGTGTCCACAAAGCTTCCATAAAAAACTGATTCGTTTTTTTAGAAGATTCGAGCATAGCTCTCGTTTCTTTTGCATTGAGTGCCAATGGTTTTTCACATAAAACATGTTTACCATATTCCATAGCTTTGATACTCAATTCAGCATGAGAGTTATGGGGAGTAGCAATATAAACTATATCAATAGTAGTGTCTAATAGCAATTCTTTATAACTACCGTATGCTCTTTTTGAATTGTGCTGTTGAGCAAATTTAGTAGCTTTATCAATATTACGTGAAGCTACAGCGGTTAATTCTGCTTCATCAATCAAGGCAAGATCACTTGCAAATTTATTGGCAATATTGCCACAGCCGATAATACCCCATTTTATTCTTTTTGATGAATTCATAAGAGTTGATTTAATTTTGATGTGAAAATACTATTTTATTGGTAGTGATTATAATGTTATCTTTACTTTCTTTTTGTTTGATAATTTTATATTTTTTTTAAAAATAATCCATGAAGCATAGTTTAATTTTTATAGTTATGATATTACTTCTTTCTTGTAAAGGAAATATAGATCAAGAAAGAAATACAAAAAAATCTATTGAAACAAAATCTCATCTAAGTCCAGATGAACGTTTTGGTGCTTTATTTACGGCTATTCAATTGGACAATATTTTTCCTGATTCAAAGACTTTTGTAGACTGTACTCCTAAATTTACTACGGATGAAATTTTAAAAAAATATCAAGATCAAAAAGAAACTAAAGGTTTTGATTTGAAAAATTTTGTATTGGAGAATTTTGAACTTCCCCACCAGTTTAGTTCAGACTTTAAAAGTGACAAAACTCGTAGTCCTAAAGAACATATTACTGTACTATGGTCGGTTCTTACTCGTCAAGCAGATAGTACAACAGTCGGTAGCTTACTAGCATTGCCTAAACCATATATTGTACCAGGAGGTAGATTTGGAGAAATCTATTATTGGGATAGTTATTTTACCATTTTAGGTCTCCAAGCCGATCAAAAATATGAAATGATTGAAAATATGGCAGATAATTTTTCTTATCTTATCAATACTTTTGGTCATATACCCAATGGTAATCGCACTTATTATTTGAGTCGTTCTCAACCTCCGTTTTTTTCTTTAATTGTTAATGTGGTTCATGAAGTTAAAGGAGAGGGTTCATTAAAAAAATATTTACCTGCTTTAAAAAAAGAGTATGCCTTTTGGATGAATGGCAGTGAAAAATTAACTCCAGAAAACCCTAGTGATAGACGTGTGGTACGTCTCGAGGATGGTTCAATACTCAATAGATATTGGGATGATAAGCCAACACCTAGACCAGAATCTTATAAAGAAGATGTGTTAATTGCTAAAGAAAGTAGTCGCCCTGCTAAAGATGTGTATCGTGATATTAAAGCTGGTGCAGAATCTGGTTGGGATTTTAGTAGCCGTTGGTTAGCCGATAGTAAATCACTTGCAACAATTCATACCACCGAAATAATTCCTGTAGATCTCAATTGTTTATTATACCATCTTGAAAATACAATAGGAAAGGCCTATACATCTATTGGTGATCTTGAAAATGCAAAAATATTCAATAAAAAATCTATAGGACGAGCTAAGGCCATTGAGAAATATTGTTGGGAAGAAACTAAAGGTTTTTATTTTGATTATGATTTTGTTAAAAAAGGGCATACGAATATTTATTCACTAGCTGGCGTTGCACCATTGTTTTTTCAAATTGCAAATGATAAAACGGCACAGTCAGTTTCCAAAATAATTGAATCAGATTTTTTACAGTCTGGAGGCCTTACAACTACATTAGAAAATACGGGCGAACAATGGGATGCACCAAATGGTTGGGCTCCACTTCAATGGATGGCCATTAAGGGGCTCAGAAATTATAATCAAAAAACATTAGCAGACGAGATCAAAAAACGCTGGATCTCAATTAATACCAAGGTCTATAATAATACTGGAAAAATGGTAGAAAAGTACAATGTTTATGATTTAAGTCTTGAAGCTGGAGGAGGGGAATATCCTGTACAAGATGGCTTTGGCTGGACAAATGGTGTATTGTTAAAATTACTGAGTGAATCAAACAATCAATAGTCCGAAAATATAACTATTGATATATTTTACAATATCTCATAAATTGAAAAGCTGATCTACGTCGTTATAAATTTTCTGATTTAATATTTAATCGTGTTGCAAGAGCCGCAGCAATAATAAAAAATACACCTGCAAATAACATCGCATTTATTGCATTTCCGCCTAATATATATTTATAAATAGGACCAAAAGTTAAAGTTTGAATAAACATTGGAATAACTATCATCATATTTAGTATTCCCATATAAACACCTCTACGATCTTGTGGAACAATTTTTGAAACCATGGTGTATGGAATTCCCATCATTGCTGCCCAACCAATTCCAAATAATACCATGGGTACAAGGACTAATGTTGGATCTGTAATAAAAGGTATTGCAAATAAAGCTAATGCTGTGCCTACCAAACTTAAGGCATACACTTTTTTACTTCCAATACGGGTTGTTAAAGGTACTAAGGCCAGTGCTACTAGCATGGTCACCGTATTATAGGTTAAACTCATTTTAGCGGCTTGAGAAGCTGCCTCAGAAGTTGAATAACCTAAAGATAATTTAAATAGTGGTGTGGTGAACTGCCAATAAATAAAAAGTGCATACCATTGAAATAAATACACTGCACCAATTTTCCACATAAACTTAGGCATCTCTTTTATAGCTTCAATAATTTCTAAAAAAGGTTGTGATATACGTTTTCTAAGAGGGAGTCCTTTAATTTCATTTATTTCATCCAATTCTTTATCAGTAGGTGGAATTTCAGGGGTTTTCATAACAGACCATAAAATGGTAGTTAAAGACAAGAACGCACCAATATAAAAAGAATAATATAACCATTGTGGAATTGTACCTGCTACATCAACAGATTCTCCACCAAACCAATATTGAAACAAAACAATAGACCCATTCGCCAATAAAATACCAGCTCCAACAAATAAACTTTGCATTTGGTATCCTAAACTAAGCTGTTTTTCTGGTAGCTTATCACCAACAAAAGCTCTATAAGGTTCCATAGCCATATTGTTTCCAACATCTAGAATCCATAATAAACCAACCGCAAACCAGAGCACAGGACTATGAGGGAAGACGAATAAAGACAAACTACCTAATAAAGCCCCTATTAAAAAATAAGGTTTTCGTCTTCCCCAACGTACTGACCATGTTTTATCTGACATGGCACCAATAATGGGTTGAACAATTAAACCGGTTACAGGGCCAGCTATATTTAGTATCGGTAACATGTCTTCTGGAGCTCCTAAATAAAGAAAAATAGGATTAATTGCAGTTTGCTGCAAACCAAAACTATATTGAATTCCCAAAAAACCAACATTCATATTAAATATTTGCCAAAATGATAGAGAGGGTTTTTTAATTTTCATTTTCTAAAAATAGGTATTTTTTATTTAATAGGCATATAAACCTCAGTCTTCCAATTTAATTCATCACCGCCCATATTTGGGTTATTATAAAATATCTCAACAGGTCTATACTCTATTTCGATATTCTCTTTATTGGCATAATCGATTAAGGCATACCAGGCTAAATCAGAAGTTTTATAATTACCATTATATATTGCTTTTAATGAAGGTTTTATTTTAAGTTGTTTATATTTTATGATATCATGTTTTGGCAAAGAGTCAGACTTTATAATTGGATAACAAAAGTTATAGTGAATGCTATCGGTATTTATGTTCCATTTCGTAATTTCAACCATCGGAGTGCCGTTTAATTTAATTTTATTCATAGCAACAAAGTTACTTAGTAAAGAATAATTCTGCATCATTCCTTTTGCCTTTTGAAATTGAGTGCTTTTAATAGGGATATAGGCACAATATGTGCCTCCAAAAGTGCCCTTTCCAACAACAGTAACTTTAAACCTTTTAAGGTGCTCTGTCAACATTTTATTGAAGTTGAGTAATGTTCTTTTAGTCGTTTTTTCAAAATTAGTTTCACTAAAAGGAATTTTAATTTTATTAATTAGGCTATGATTTATGTCTTTAATATAAACTTTCACTTTAGAAGTTGAATCATTGATTGGCACTAACTTCCAGTCATAATTGTACGTTGAATCGTTGATAGTAAAAATGTATGATATATTTTGTATATCATCTTGTATAACCTTTGAAGATGGATCAATTGACTTACTCCACAATTTTATAGATTGATTAATTGTTCCTGGAAAGGTATTTGCTTTAAATGTTACTAAATAATCATAAGGTTTGATAAATAAGTACCAAATTGAAGTTCCAAAAACAAATAATAAAATAAAGAGGCCTATCTTTTTTTTCATAAAATTAACTAAATGATCTCTATTGCATCTTTAAATTATCAACCACAAACTTCCCTAAATCTCTTCCTTGTTTAACTCCAATTTCAACGGCAGCTCTATAGTGAATACCACCATACATTCTACTGATAGCTGCTTCATCTGCAGCCTGATTAAATGACGTGAAAGTTCTAACGGGTAATCCATAGATTAATTCGGTATCATCGTCAAAAGTAAAGTTATCTCCAAAAACATTAGTCAATGCAACAGCAGCTGCACCTGAAGCCACAGAGTGACCACTAGTATACTCTGGAAAAGGAGGTGTTTGTAAAACAGGTTTCCAGTTATCATCAAAATGCTGATTGATTAAAGTTTCTGGCCTTATTAAATTACTTCTGTATTTTTCATCCCAACAACTTATAAAAGCATCAGCGATTGCAATAGCAGTTTTAGTGTAAGCGTACACAGTTTTATCAAAATCAGAATTTTCTTTTTTACATGCTATTTTAGTTATACCAATCCAATGTGCTCCAGGCGTAATCTTTTTTGTAGCAAACATTAAGTGCCCACGAGTTACAGAAACATAAGGATTGCAATCCCAAAATTGTGCTATAGCAACTTCTTCAGAATTATCCCCCTTTTTAGTTATATCCACACTAATATCATAAACTTCCTTCAATTCTTTATAAAAATCACTTTCCTTACTCATGGAAAATGGAGGAGGAGGCACTGGCTTAAATTGATCTGCTGATTGAATTACAAAAGGGCGAATCTTATTCCAATGCGGCTCTAACCCATCCATATAAGAAGGTGGTGTTGGTTGCCACCGTGAAGGATCTACTGAATTGACCGTAAATTTAGGCATTGTTCGAGTTTGTTTATAATTGTCTTTATCCATCCATACTGCAATATGTTCTGCTACTTTTAAGCCATATTCTCTTGAAGCCTTAAATTCGATAGAATTTTTCTCTTCCCATATTTGATATAGACTATCTCTATAATTTTCAATTCGATCTTCTGAAAAGATCAATCTTTTATTCAAATCAATATGTGCAATCAATGCGGCTAATTGATAATTTACAGGTTTCGAATCTTCTACTTTGGGTATTGCAGTAAGGCCTGTTACTTGATCTTCAAGAGGGGAATAGGTATTGTTTTGTTGTGCAATAATTTCATAAGCGGCTATATTTGGGTAAGCAAAAACTCTACTTGCCACTGGAGGTGAGAAAATATCATGAACCATTACTTCTCCAACTTTATCCACCGATTTGTGAAAATCATCGGCCGTAATCAAAATAGGTTCTTCTTTTTGTTTACATGAAATCAATAATGCAAATATTATTAATACTATAAATTGCTTTTTCATCATTCTAAAATTTAACTATTAATCTTTTACTTTATAAACTTGGGCGCTATCGTTATTTATGGTAACCAATAAATATGATTTACCATTTAATGTTATAATAATGAGATGCCTAACGGATTTTTGAGCTAAATCGAGCCCAATTTGATGTCCTAACATTACATCACTCTCATTCATTATCAAGGCTCCTGAAAAGGAGTCAAATCTGCCATGAAAAGGTTTTACACCAAAGTAATTTCCAGCAGCCAGCACTTCTTGTTTACCATCTTTGTCGAAATCGTACTTAAGAAAAGTGGTAATTGGAGAAACCTGCAATTCACGTTGAAAAGGAATAAAGCTAAAACGCCCATTTTCGTTTCTTAAATAGCCTGATCGTAATTCGTTTACCTCAAAAATAGTAGCTTTATTCAATATTTTTCTTTCAAAAATATCCTCAATTTTTTTACCAGCAAAGCTTTTATAGTTAGTGAATTTTTTACGCAGACTCACTAATTGAGAAGAAAGTTCATTTAAACCTAAAAGGGGATAATAGTTACCTTCTTTCTCAGTACAAACAATTGTCTCTGTTTGGTTATTCTCATCAAAATCTGCATAATACATTTTCATTGGATACTTTTCAGAGGCCTTAAATTTAGAGTTCGTACCCCAATTACCGAGCAAGAAATCCATATCTCCATCTCCATCCATATCAAAGGGAATAATACTCTGCCATAATCCATTAATATCTTCACTTAAAGGATATACTTCAGATAAACTACCTTTTATATTTTTAAAGAACTTTGGTTGCATCCATTCTCCAACAACTATTAAATCTTTAATTCCATCATTGTCAAAATCATTCCAAACGGCATCAGTTAGCATACCAACAGCACTAATGGAAGCGTTTTCGACTATAGTAAACACCCCGTTATCATTTTTCAAAAGATAGGAAATAGGAGTTTTTCCAAAATCATTCGTTACTGCATGATTTCCTATAAAAAGGTCTAGATCGCCATCATTATCAAAATCATTAGGTTTCACAACCGAAGCATTTTCGAAATATTCAGGGAGATATTTTCTTTCAAAAGTCGAGTCATTTTGAATATAATAGCTATCTAAAAGGGGCTTCATTTGATTATAAAAATCAGCTCCGCCAGTACCTAAGAAAAGATCGTTTCTACCATCTGAGTTAAAATCGGCTATAATAGCGGAAATATCTTCTTTAATGGAATCTTTAGTAATTGAAGGAATTTTTTGCTCAATAAAGACTGTATCTTTCTGAACATAAACTTTTGAAGGTTTGTATTTTGATCCACCAAAGAAAATATCATTTTTCCCATCATTATTTATATCACCAATAGCAAGTGCAGGTCCTCTATCTGAAACCTGATATGGAATTAACTTCTGACGATTAAAATCTATATAATTATCTTCTATATGTGTAAAATCAATTCCTAGATTATTTGCAACTTTTCTAAATATAAAATCTGATTTATGCTTTTGAGATTCATAGCTAAATGGGGCTGCATTTTCTTGAGAAATAATTAAGGTTTGGTTTGCAGCTATATTCTTTAGTATTTGAAATGTTTTATTCGGCCAAATAATTTTTAAAGAATCTATCATTTTCTCTTCACCATAACCAAAATGAATAATTGGCTCTGACGATGCTTGAAATCCTCTTACTGTGTATAATTCTTTATATTGTTGTTGTCCATTATGGTAAGAAAACGCTTTGGTACCAATTCCAAACTTATTCTTATCAGAATAATTAAACTTTAATTTTAAGTAGTTGCTTTTTGAATCAGTCTTGTTTATGTATAAAGAAGCAGGACTGTTTACATTATTTGATATTAAATCTAAATCACCATCATTATCAAAATCAGCAATTGCAGAGGCTGTAGAAATCAATGTGTCTTGGGTTATCCAATCTTTAGATTTATCATCAAATTTTAAATTTTTATTTCCTTTGAAAATAAAATTTTGTATAGCTCCTGATGGCATTAGTTCGAGGGCTTCCTGATCTACTAATTTTGTATTATTGATCTTTTTTTGAATTTCATTACTAGAAACAAATTTGATGTAATCAAGGTCATTTGGGCGTTTTGGAATACCATTAGAAATAAATAAATCTTGCCATCCATCTTGATCAAAATCTCCAAACAAACCACTCCAGCTCCAGTCCGTAGCTGCGATACCACTTTGCAATGCTACTTCGGCATACATACCATTTTGCTGATTAATTTGAAGCATGTTTCTAGTGAATTGATAATGATAGTCAAATCGTTCAGTACGTAATTTTTGTGTTTGAATATTGTCATCACCTTCAGAAGATTTTAATACTTTTTCGTCTTCAGGCAGCATATCTAGAGACAGGATATCTGCCCAGCCATCATTATTGACATCGGCAACATCATTACCCATTGAGAATCTTGTCGTGTGACCAAAATATTGTTTCAAACTTTCGGTAAAAGTACCATTACCATTATTTAGATAATAGTAATCATCTTCATGGAAATCATTACCGATATAAATATCAGGATAACCATCTTGATTAAAGTCAGCAACAGCAATCCCTAAACCGTACCCATTAATACCACCAAAGATGCCTGCCTCTTCACTAACATCGGTGAATTTATCACCATCATTACGCATTAATTTATCGCCCGATTGATAGTTGCGTTTCAACCTAAGATTAGCATGACCAAAGGATTCTTGTGTATGAACTGCATGATTTAAAATATACATATCTAAATCACCATCAAGATCATAATCTAAAAAGGCAGCATTAGAGCTGTAGGTGTCAAAATCTAATCCATACTTAGCGGAGCTTTCAGCAAAGGAGGTATCACCATTATTAATATAAAGTTCATTAAAACCATCAAAACCCTTAATACCCACAACAGCACATACATAAATATCTAGTAAACCATCTCCATTGACATCACCCATGACTGCACCGGTATTCCATGAACTATTTCCGGCTACTCCTGCTTTTTCGGTAATATCTTCAAATTGAAGGTTTCCTTTATTGAGATATAATTTATTTTTTACTTGATTTCCTGAAAAGAAAATATCTGGTAAATTATCATTATTAATATCTCCAACAGCAACGCCACCACCATTATAGAAATAGAGATAATCTAAGATGTTCAGTTCATCTGTTTCTGTAAGAGTATTAGTAAATACAATACCTGTTTGATCTGATAAAGGATTTTTAAATAAACTCCCTTCATTTTTTTTACAACTTATAAAAACTAAAAACACTATTAGAAAAACGAAATACTTATTCATTGAGCTTGAAAATTTTCGGCTTACCATTATTAATAGCAGTAATAATAAAGGTTTGGCCATTTTTATCTTTAACCTGCTCAATGTGTTTAATTTCTTCTTTAATGAAAAAGCCACTCTTATTATAATCCTGCCATTCGAAGTTTAACTTTCCATCATTGAGTAATACACTACCATAGTTAGCATCTAAACGTGAATATTGAGGTTTGAATTCAAAATTGTTACCAGCTAGAATGATATCTAAGTTACCATCATTATTTACATCAGTGCAAGTAATACCACATACACATGATAACTGCACTCTTGTAGGTAACTTTTTTATTGTAAATTTCCCATCACCGTCATTAATTGCAATGATTGATTCAGCAATTGTAGCTTTTTTTTCTATTGATTTTTTGAAAATATCTTCAGGAAATAGTTTATTGATTGCTTTTTTAGAATATTCGGAAGCTTTAAGATTCTGCTTTTTTAACGCTACGATTTGTTCAGTTAATTCTTTTTTCTGATGGATAGGATAATCTTTACCGTCAAAATTTCTGGTTACGATTTGTTCAATGGTACCATTATTGTCAAAGTCATTTATCCACATCTTCATGGGATTTTCTTTAAAAGTTTTATAATGTGTATTACTTCCTTGATTGCCAAATACAAAGTCGATGTCGCCATCATTGTCTAGATCTGCAGCTTCTAAGGTATTCCACCATCCATGTAATTCGCTTAAGTTAGAGCTGAATTTAGATAATCTACGACCAGTATTTTTGTAAATATTTGGCGTTCCCCACTCAGAAACAGTTACTAAGTCCTTTTTTGAATCACCATCAATATCAATCCATTTAGCATCAGTAACCATTCCAGCATCTTTAGTGGCATATGCTATTCGTTCTGTGGCATTAGTAAAAGTTCCGTCCCCATTATTTTCTAAAAAAATATGTTCTGGATTGACTCCATAAGTGCCAACAACACTTCTTGATCCAACAAAAACATCTATATCACCATCATTGTCGAAATCATTAGGTGCGATTATGGAAGTATTGTTATAATTTGAAGGTATAATATTTGATGATCTAGAAAAGCTTCCTTTACCATCATTAAAATATAAACGTGTTTTATTATTATTTTCTTTACCAACTTCATTGCCACCTGAACCAATCATCAAATCTAGATCACCATCATTGTCGGCATCGAAAAAAGCAGATGATGTATCCTCAAAATTTATATCATCAGTAAAAATTGTGCTAATTCTAAAGTTTCCATCTTTTTTATGTATGTATAATGTAGCTGGTTGCCCTTTCGCTCCACCTACAAAAACATCCTCATTTCCATCATTATTTACATCAGCAACCGAGATCGTTGGACCTTCTTGAGAAATTTTCTTAGAAATTAACCCTTCAAAGTCAAAATCGTTATATTCATTTTCTTTGTGAGCAATTAAATTTTTATTGGAAATTTCTTTTAAAAGAGGTTTTACTTTTAATTTATTAAAAGGTTTGTATTTATTTTTTACGTCAATTTGATTTAACGACAAGGTTTGATTTGGCTTTATGTCGGTAAGTTTTTGGGTATCATCATTAGGCCAAATTACTCGTATCGAATCAATAACTTTTGTTGTTCCAATACCAATAGTCATTGTATGCTCCATAGAAGATTGAAAGCCCCTTGATGGAATTAATTCTTGCAAAACCACATTATTATCATAATACAGTTTTACAGTTGTGCCAATTGCAAATTTATTTTTATCTTTTCCTTTAAACTTCAGTTTTATATAATTATGGTTGGTAAGGGTTTCGGCGTTATTTCTGTAAACAAATGCCTCCATATTTACGTTATTAACCACCATGTCTAAATCGCCATCGTTATCTAAATCGCCATAAGCCACACCATTAGATTGACCTGGTATTTCTAACCCCCATTTATTGGTTTCATTACTAAAAGTTATGTCTTTGTTATTTTTAAAAGCATAATTTGATTGAGGAGAAACCGGCATTTTATTAATAATAGAGTCTATTGCTTGTTTTTTACCAGTTAATGCCATTTTTTGAACGATTTCATTGGCAAAGAAGTCTATAAAGTCGAGATCGGTGAGATCATGATTAATTCCGTTTGTTACGTAAATATCTCGGTAGCCATCATTATCCATATCAAATAATAAGCCGGCCCAACTCCAATCAGTTGCATCAATGCCGCTATAGTAAGCTATTTCTGAAAAAGAACCATTACCATTGTTTAATTGTAATGTGTTTTGAATATACTGTTGGTGAAAGTCTTTACTTTGTTTTAGTTTAAAGATATTGTATCCTTCAAATTCCATAACAGATTTTACCCGTTGATCACCTTCGGGTAACATATCTGTAATAAATATTTCTGCATTACCATCATTATTAATATCGGCAATGTCGACGCCCATAGCTGAGAGGCTTAAATGAGATGTCCAATTTTTGATTTCCTCACTAAAAGTACCGTCTTGCTTATTGATATACAGATAATCTCTTTCGTAAAAATCATTTGATACATAAATGTCAGGATACAAGTCATTATTGATGTCTGTAATCATAACCCCAAGACCGAACCCAATTAGACTACCATAAATTCCAGCTTCCTGGCTAACATCGACGAATTTTTTACCATCGTTGCGTAATAACATATCACCAACACCGCTAAATATTTTTGGCACACCTTCCCAATCTTGAGCTCTCACATTACGTTGTTCTGCATAACCAAGACTATTCACAGGAATGTTACTATTATTTAAAATGTAAGCATCTAGATCGCCATCTTTATCATAATCAAAAAACGTTGCATGTGTACTAAAGCCGGTTTTAGCCAAATTGTATTTTTCAGCACTTTCTGTAAATGTAAGGTCACCATTGTTAATATATAGATCATTATCATGGTTATTGCCCTTCATATTTCCGGCATTACTAACGTAAATATCTAAAAAACCATCCTGATTTATATCTACCATATTCACACCTGTAGACCATGGTTTATTACCTGTTACACCAGCTTTTTCAGAGATATCTTCAAATTTTAAGTTTCCTTTATTTAAGTATAATTTATTTGGCACCATATTTCCTGTCATATAAATATCGGCCAAACCGTCATTATTTATATCGCCAATGGCAACACCACCACCATTGTAAAAATTGCGATACATAAAAATATTAAAGCTTTTTTGATTTTTAACTCTATTCACAAGATCAATTCCTGTTTTGTCTGATGGCATTAGAGTGAATAACTTTAATTCTTCTTGTTTGATAATAGCATTATTTTTGTATTCACTTTTCTTACAGTTTAATAATGTAAGTATAAAAAATATTGAACCTAAGATTTTTGATCTATTCATAAAAAGATAATTTTTTAAGGATTGGCTAATAAAATCTAGTGGGATTCAAAGCTACTTAATTAGGTGCTTATTTCATAATTATTACCTATTAAAAGTTTATCAAAAACTAATTGTTATTGATAAATTGACTATATATCAAATTATACTTTTAAAATCTATATAACTAATCATAAAAAAACGCCCTTAAAAAAAGGACGTTTTATTATTAAATCTAATTTTACGATAAATTAATATCCAGGATTTTGAACTAAGTTAGGATTCGCCAATACATCAGCAATCGGTATTGGAAATATCTGTAAATCTGGATTACCTGCATCTTTAAGATTCCAAGCTCTTGTAAATTGACCAAACCTGATCAAATCCTGTCTTCTTAAGCCTTCTGCATACATCTCTCTACCTCTTTCTGCCAATAAATCACCTTCAGCAACTGCAGCCAAAGCTGAAGCTCCTCTTATAGCTCTCAAATTATTGATCATTGTTAGAGGATCACCTCCCATTCTAAACATAGCCTCTGCTTTCATTAAATAGGAATCAGCATATCGATATTTCACAACATGCGTTCTATTTGGGCCTCCTGTATCATTAGGATGATATTTAAACATTCTAGTTCCATCAGTTTCTAGTAAGGCATTATCAGCTGGAGCTGTGTATTCTGCTTTCGTAACTTCTTTCGTAAAAACTAAAGGAACTCCTCCAACATTATCTCTTGCATTTAATGGTGTGCCATCTTCTTCGTATTGCTGACCGATTAAGAAGCCATAACCAATACCAAGGTTATCTGAATTTGCTGTGACAGCATCAGGTACCCATCCTCTTCGTTCTTCTTGACCATCACCCACATAATTTGTGTCTGGGTCTCCTTCAAATAATTGATAGAATTCTGAAAGTGTGGCAAAACCATTCCAACCACCACCTGTATTATCAGGATGATTTAGATTATAGTGTAAGGTAGGCCATATTCTTGGCCCTACACCAGCAGGAGACCACCAAATGGTTTCTTCATCATTACTTGGACTAAAAATGTCAAAGAAATCACCGGAAACTGCTAGTGAATAACCTTCAGCCGTAATATTATCTACGGCATCTATAACCACCTGCATGTCAGCGGCATCAGCTGTTGTTCCTAAATAAACATGTTTATTTAAATGAATCTTTGCCAATAAATGCCTTGCGGAAGCTTTAGTAGGAGATGATTTTAAATCAATAGCATCACCAACCGAAACACTAGGAAGACCAGCGATAGCGTCATTCAGGTCAGCTACTATAAAATCTATCGCAGCTTGCCCGGTAAATACCTCTGGAATTGCACTATTGGGTAAATCAACATCTCTATAAGGAACTTGTCTCCACATGTCCAGTATCCAACTCATTGCCCAAGCTCTGTAAAAACTTGCTTGAGCTTTTAATTGGGTTACGTCTCCACCGGTCGTATTAACACTTTTATCATTTAAAACACCCGTAGTATTAATAGTAATACTGTTCAATCTTTGCCAAGCTCGCACTATATCCTGTAATTCTGCATTCCATGTGTGTCTATGAATCGCTAGCCATCTGCCGTTATCACCCCAATCGGTTCCTCTTGTGGCTACTACGTATTCATCGGAAGAGACCTCGTTCAAAGCATATAAACCATCTTGATTTCCCAAATCTCCTCCAGCAATAATGTTAGAGATATTTGCTATTTCACCTTGAATATCTGCAACACCTGCAAAACCATCACCAAAGATTAGTGAATCTGTACCTTCTATCTCCAAATCAGTACAAGAAAAAATGACTGGAAATAAAAGCGTTAAACATATATATTTTGTTATTTTTTTCATCATTATATTATTTTTGTTTTTTCTAAAAAGTAGCATTAATTCCTAATGTATAAGTTCTTGGTCTTGGATATGAGAGATAATCAATAGATGCCGATGGCAATCCATTAGCTGGTATATCAGAAGTGCTTACCTCTGGGTCTAAACCACTATAATCTGTGATTAAAAATAAATTCTGACCATTTAAGCTAAAACGCATACTTTTAAAGATTCCTTCTCCACTTAAAGGAAGGTTATAAGAAACCGAAGCAGACTGAAGGCGAATAAAGTCACCTTTTTCTAAAAAGAAAGTACTCGGGTTCGTTGCTGAAAGAATGGCACCTTCTTCAACAACACTTCTTCTATTATTTCTACTTCCTAACTGAGGGGAAGCAAAAAGAGCATTATCTGTATTGTTATAGACATAATGACCGAATTGTCCTGAGAAAAATAAAGCAGCATCCCAGTTTTTATAAGATGCACTAGTAGAGAATCCAGTTGTAATGTCCGGTAGGCCAGATTTGTCAAGTACTGTAGGGTTTGCATCAACATTCAAATTTTCATCAACCAAACGTAAATTATAACTAAATAATGGCAGTCCTTCTGCTAAAATTTGAGTGGTAGCTCCAGTTAAACCTTGTCCATATAAATTACCTGCCTGTATTGGAGGGCCTTTATAGTCTGTTAGTTCATTGGTGTTGAAAGCTATATTAAAGTTAGCATTCCAAGTAAAATCTTCAGTACGTACCATATCATAATCTAGTCCAATTTCTATCCCTTGATTCAAAATTACACCGTCAACATTTTGAAAATTAAAGGCAAAATTTGCTGGTTGAACGGCAGGTAAATTTAACAAGATATCTCTGGTCTCTTTTCTGTAAAAATCGATATTTCCTTTAAAACGATCATTACCCAAACCAAAATCAATTCCAAATCCGTATTGCGTGGTTTCTTCCCACTTAAGATCTGCATTTGAAAATGCTACTTGAGAGTTGGAAGGTGCAGATAGCTCGGAAGCAGGAGTAATACCTATTGCATTCCATCTAATTCTGTTCACAAATTGGCCATAACCAAGACCATCTTGGTTACCTGTAATACCCCAGTTCAATCTCAATTTAAGTGTTGAAAAGGCATCTCCTACAAATTCTTCTTCATTTAATTTCCAAGCAAAAGCCGCTGATGGAAAATAACCATACTGATTATTTGATCCAAATCTTGAAGATCCATCCGCCCTTAGTGTTGCTGTGAATAAATATTTATCGGCAATTGTATAGTTAACTCTCCCGAAAAAAGATTGCAACTCATCAGTATTATTAAAAGTATCTACCGAAAGTGCGTCAATAGGTATGGAAGGCGACGCTAAAGCCGTATCACTTACATCTGGAGACAAACTCAAAACTCTGAATTCATCTAATCCACTATCTTGAAATACTCCAATACCATAACCTTGATAATTACTTGCAAGACCTTCTGTAGCATTATAGGTATCTTCCAAAATATCGACTATTGCACTTAGGTTTGAAGAAGTAAATCCTTGCCCAACAATGTTCTGGCCTTTACGCTGAAAATCTTGAAAAGAGTAACCTACTAGTGCATCTAACTTAGAATTTTCAAATTCTTTTTTATAAGAGAAAGTCAATTCCACCAGTTTGTTATCTGTGTCTAAATTACTAATTGCTGCCAGTCCATTATTTTGGGCACCATTAGATAAACCAAGAATTTGTGGCCCCACAACCTGGCCTCTTGATGAATCTGAAGTGTCTAGCCCCAAAGTCAATTTGGTAGAAAATTCATTAGTAATAGCATAGTCAAATGACAAGTTTCCAAGAAACCTGTTCGTGTCAGTGTTGTCATCATAATATGCCAATAAGTTTGCCGGGTTTCTATCAGAACCAGCACCAACATCTGGATTAATAGCCAAGGTTGGATTGCCGTAATATGCAGAAGCCAACAAATCTCCGGTACTTCCTGTAGTTCTAGTCAAAAAAGGTCTTCTATCATCAATTCCTGAAAAAGTACCTTGAAAACCAACCTTTAATTTATCATCAAAAAAGCGATGATTTACGTTTATCCTACCTGTAATACGTTGTAGTTCCGTGTTTTCAATGATTCCTACTTGGTCAGCATAGCCAAAAGTAGCCCTTACATTTCCATTTGTATAACTCCTGGAATAAGACAAATTCGTATCAGATGAGAATGAAGTTTTAAATAAGAAATCTTGCCAGTCTGTTGAACCGCCAAGATCAGCACCACCTAAGTCAACAAATTCTTCAGCACTTAAAAGATCTAAGGTATTTCGTGTTTCAGAAACAGTCAAATTAGTAGAAAATGCCCATTGTCCCTTACCACCAGACTTCCCCGATTTAGTTGTAATTACAACAACACCATTGGCACCTCTTGAACCATAAATAGCTGTAGCAGATGCATCTTTTAAGATACTCATGCTTTCAATGTCGTTTGGATTCAAAAAATTCAATGGGTTTTTAGAACCACTTGTACCAGCCCCGACGTTAGCACCACTTGCAGAAACACTTTCGTTTGATACAGGTACACCATCTATAACGAAAAGAGGGCTATTATTTCCTCTAACAGACCCTGTTCCTCTAATTCTTAATGATACTCCTGCACCAGGTTCACCACTTGATGCCGTGATTTGAACACCAGCAGTTTTACCTTGAATTAATTGTTCAGGTGAGCTAATAAGCCCTTTATTAAAATCTTCAGAGGTTACAGAAGCTACTGAACCAGTAGCATCTTTAACAGTAGTTGTACCATAACCAATAACAACGATTTCATCTAAAGATTGAGAATCTTCCAAAAGGGTTAAACTGATTGTTGTTTGTCCGTTAACAGTAACTTCTTGGCTCACAAAGCCAATAAAACTGAATGCCAGTACAGCATCAGAAGATAAAACTGAAATTGAGTAATTACCATCAAAATCAGTAGTAACTCCGTTTGTTGTACCTTTTTCAATAACATTAACTCCCGGTAATGGTCCGTCAGCACTTGTTACTGTTCCAGTTACTGTTTGTGCAAATATTACACTTGTACAAAGCATAATACCTAAAAATAGTAATTGTTTAAGTAAATTGAATTTCATAATTATTTAAATTTGTTAGTTTTTAATTGATAAAAAAGATACTCAATATTATAATAAAAAAAGATACTACTAAAAAGTAGCGACGTTAAATAATAAATTTTAATATGCTTTTTTGAGTAATCCCTAAAATCAGCATGCAATATATAATAAATTAATAAATAATTCACATTCGGGTATTTACGAAAACGGTTTCGTGTTAATAAAATGAAAACTTGAAAAAGCCTTTAGGAGTAACATAGAGCGGTCAAGTATCTGTAAAACAGTAAATTAAAAAAATTAACTAATTTGCAATAAATCTTATTTTTATTAATAATAAATTAACATTGGGCATCAAATTTTAACATTATCTGTAAAGAATTTAATATTTTCTTACGATTTTTTTGTTAAAAAAAGTTGAATAAACGGATACTACAGGATAGTATTGTCTTGATTTTTTATCATATATCAATAATAATATGAAAAATATAAAAGTTTTAGAGGTAGAAAAAATGTATACCAGTTAAGAAATATTAATAATTTCAGAAGTCATCAATTTCGGATTTGCACCTTCTTTACCAGCAACTAAGGCACCAACGGCACATGCAAAATTTAAAGCTTCACTGGGGCTAGTACTATGTATTAGTTTACTAATTAAGGCTGCTAAAAAAGAATCTCCGGCTCCAACAGTGTCAATAACTTTTACAGGATATCCTTTTTGATTGTATATTTTACCCTTATAGAGTAACAAGGCACCATCTTTACCTAAGGTTACACAAATTTGTTTGGTTTGCGTTTTTTTTGACAGAAATTGTATTTGTTCAGCAATGCTATCCGATTTAAAATTTAAAGCAAGGCATATTTCAATCAGTTCATCATCATTACATTTAATAAAATCGGCTTTATTCATTAAATCTAATAATAAGTCCATTGTATAAAATGGAGAGCGCAAATTAACATCAAAAACTTTAAAAGTTGCGAAAGGCAATAAACTTAACAATGTATTTTTTGAGACTTCATCTCTGCAAGCTAAACTCCCAAAAATAAAAGCATCTGAAGATTTTACTGTAGAGATTGCATTGTCAGTAAGTTCAATTTTATCCCAAGCAACAGGTTGTCTAATAATATAAGATGCAGAGCCTGTATCATCTAAAATTACGTTTACCGAGCCTGTTTTCAAATAGGAATCAATTTGAATTGTGGCACTACTAATACCTTGATCTCTTATATGTTTTAGAGAATCTTTTCCTTCTTTGTCATTACCAATCCGACTAATTATTTTTGTATCGATACCGAAAGACTGTAGCCTCAAAGCAACATTTAAGGGTGCACCACCTATTTTTTTATGGGTAGGGAATATATCCCACAATATTTCACCAAAACAAGTTATGGTTGACATAAGTCTTTTATTTTTCAGTATCCACAGTATCCACAGTATCCACAGAAATTATTATTATTCTTTCACTAATTGTTCTTCAATTTCTTCTAATGAAACACCTTTGGTTTCAGGCATTTTAAAAACTACCCATAACAATTGTAATACCATCATCAGAGCGAAAAAGATAAATATTGGCCAAGGGTTTTCTTTAAAAATCCCTTCATTTTTATCTAGGAATATTGGTGTAATTAATGTAATAACTGCGGCAAATACCCAATGTGTACCCGTTCCCCAAGATTGCCCGGCAGCACGAACCTTGGTAGGGAATATCTCAGATATAAAGACCCAAATAACTGCTCCTTGTCCAATGGCATGAGAAGCAACAAAAATGAGTATAAAAGTGATCAATAAAAGCGAACTGGCACTACTATAGAAACACCAGCCCACTATTGCTAGACTTATAATATACCCTAGTGAACCAATTTTCATAAGCTGCTTACGTCCTAGTTTATCAATAAGACGAACACCTACAAAAGTAAAAATAAGGTTGATAATGCCAATGGATATAGAGCTAAATAATGATTCTTGAGTGGCTAAACCGGCCCTCTCCAATATTTCTGGAGCATAATACAGAACAAAGTTAATTCCGGATAATTGATTGAAAAAAGCAATTAAAAATCCTAATCCTAAAACTTTATGGTATTTTTTTTGAAAAAGTTTATCACCTTTTACAGTACTTACTAAATGTTGTTTAATTTCAGTAAGTTGATGCAAAGCTTTTTCTTTATCAAAAATAAGATTCAATACTTTTAGAGCACCTTCATCGTCCTTTCTTTTCAGAATTAACCATCTGGGACTGTTTGGTACGCCTAATACCATAACAGCGTAGATAAATGCCGGAATAGCCTCAACGCCTAACATCCATCTCCAATCGTTAACACCACCAATTCCTTTTAAAAGGTAGTTTGATATAAAAGCTATAAATATTCCAAAAACAATATTAAATTGATACAAGGCGACTAAACTTCCTCTATTTTTAGAAGAGGATATTTCTGCTATATATATAGGAGCCGCAACAGAAGAAGCACCAACACCTATACCACCAATAAATCTAAAAAAAGAAAAAATATAAGGATCTGTTGCAAAGGCAGATCCCAGAGCTGATATTAAATAAAGGATACCAATCCAGAATAGCGTTTTTTTACGGCCAAATTTATCACATGGAATACCTCCTAATAATGCTCCTAGAACCGTACCCCAAAGAGCCATTGACATAATAAAAGTGCCATGAAACCAAGGTGAAGTATTCCATAATTCTTTAATAGGTAGGTTTGCTCCTGAAATAACCACAGTGTCAAAACCAAATAAAAATCCTGCCAGTGCAACCGTAATTGCCCAAATACGTACTTTTTTTTCCATTACCAAATTGATTTTATTGAATTCAATTTAAAATTTTTAATTGTATGCTGAGTTGCAGAAGATAGTTGTAAGGTGTTATAAAATGATGTTGAAAAAATTTGCTCTGTTTTACATATTTACCTTGATCTATATATTTCAATTGACGACCAATCCAATAATATGCGAACGTCAGTTTCTTTATCGGTTACAATATAAGGTAAATTATGAATACGATTTGCAAAACGATCTTCAAAATTTGTTAATCCAGAATTATTTCTATCCAGACTCATTTCTTTTTTGGTGGTGTCAACCTCAATAATTAAGTTTTCATTTTTAGTATTTGTAAATTCTAACTATATGCCGTTTGTCAGATTGATAGTAAATATTATTTCATCTTGATGCTAATTAATAAAATCCATCGTTCTTCATTGTAATCATTTTTTTCTAGTTTGAATAAATCCGGGCATTCCCAAACGCCGCCATGTGCTCCTTTATTTGCACCAAAATCGCTTAAATGAATCCAATTTTTAAATCATCTGAACTGTAAAATTTAGCATGATCTCCCGCCACCAAGGTCAAAATCCATTGTTTAGTGTCTTCATACCAAAAGACCTTAGGATCTCTAAAGTCTTTAATATATGTATTCTTAACAACCGGATTTTTTTTGTATTGAATCCAAGTGTCTCCATTGTCTAAACTAAAGCTATACCTTGTATTTGATAATCTGTTTTTCCTGCTTTTTCACCTTCCATTAAATGGTATCTGAAAATGGAAATGAAGTCTGAATTCTTCTATTATACTTTACTATTTTTTTGAATAAAGCATTCATACCAAATAAACATCAAAACGCTCGTTAAAATTCGTATCTTTTTCCTTTCTACCTAACAATAAAGTTAAACATTAATTTCCGCCATTCTAAAATTTTATAGTTCGTATTCATAAAATTCATAAAAAATAATTCAAATTTTCAAACAATCATTTTGAAATTCATTTGATATAATAGACAAAATTTGATATAAAAATTTAACAAATGCAATAATTGAAAAGAGTGTATTATTAATGAATAATAAAGAGTAGTTTTAATTAAGGTATATCAAGGAAGCTTTTTTATTGTGTGATCTCAAATTGATAAGTCTAATAGTTTTTATATATTTAGCCATATTAAATACTAACTTTTTATGAATGACTACGGTTTCCTATCCATTTTACCTCCAATAATTGCAATAATTTTAGCATTAAAAACCAAACAAGTATACATCGCTTTACTTTTTGGAATTTGGTTTTCTTGGATTATCTTGAGTGACTGGAATTTTTTAGAAGGTACATTGGCTGCAATTGAAGGAATGGTAGGCGTGTTTAAAGATGGAGGTAAAACCAGAACCATAATGTTCAGTGCCTTGGTTGGAGCTTTATTGTTATTTATTCAATATTCAAGAGGTGTTGAAGGATTCATTAACAAATTGAATATAGTAATTGATTATTTCGAAAATAAAAAAACAGGCTATAGTCGTGTTATAGTGCAATTATTAGCAATGATTACAGGTGTGTTATTGTTTGTTGAAACAAGTATTAGCTCACTAACAGTAGGAACCTTATATCGCCCTGTTTTTGATAAATTAAAAATTCCAAGAGAAAAGTTAGCTTATATAGCAGATTCTAGTTCAGCACCAACCTCTATTATTATTCCTTTTAATGCCTGGGGAGCATTTATTATGGGCTTGTTAATTACACAAGGTATTGAGCATCCATTTTCTGTGATGTTATCTTCCATAGTTTATAATTTTTATCCTTTTGTGGCTCTGATAATTTTGTTTTTAGTCATTGTATTAAAAAAAGATATTGGGTCAATGGCTAAAGCCGAAAAAAGAACTAGAGACACCGGCAAAT
This sequence comes from Flavobacteriaceae bacterium UBA2765, assembly GCA_002352665.1. Taxonomy (GTDB): domain Bacteria; phylum Bacteroidota; class Bacteroidia; order Flavobacteriales; family Flavobacteriaceae; genus Aureibaculum. The sequence continues at coordinate 87,369 of DEIV01000044.1, read as the reverse complement.
TGTTGAATGATAATGCCAAACCGATGATATCAGACACCATCACCTCTTTAGCCCCTAAAGAAGGTGTCAAGGCAAAAGCTTTTAATATGGTTGTGCCTTTGGCAACTATGGTAATTATGATGCCAATTAATTTAACCTATACAGGCTGGGATGAAGTTGAAAAATTCACTTCGTTTGGTAATCATCTTTTTCAGGCCATTGGTAAGGGTTCTGGTTCGTCGTCAGTTTTATATGCTGTAATTACTGCCATTTTTGTTGCCATGGTTATGTATCGCACTCAAAGAATTATGCGAACCAAAGAAATGATAGATTTAATTTTAAAAGGGATTAGCGAATTAATGCCCTTAGCTTTATTGATGTTATTAGCATTTTCAATTGGCGATGCCTGTAACGCATTGGGCACAGGCCAATTTGTTGCCAATTGGTCTAAAGATTGGTTGTCACCTCAATTTTTACCGGCCATAGTATTTATAATCAGTTCATTCATTGCCTTTTCAACAGGAACTTCTTGGGGTACTTTTGCTATTATGATTGCTATTGCAGTACCAATGGCAACTTTGCATGAAACAGAATTAACTTTGGTAGTAGCAGCTGTTTTAGGTGGAGGTGTTTTTGGAGATCATTGTTCACCAATATCAGATACTTCAATTATTTCATCTATGGCTTCTGCCAGTGACCATATTGACCATGTTAGAACCCAATTGCCATACGCCTTAATAGGTGGTGTTATTACAATTATCTTGTATTTAATTTTAGGCTTTACTTTAATTTAGAGTAACTTTACAGGATAAAATAAAAGTTTAAAAATGACACACAAAGCAGGCTTTGTAAATATTATCGGTAATCCAAATGTGGGTAAATCAACCTTAATGAATGCTTTGGTTGGAGAACGCCTATCCATTATTACTTCAAAAGCTCAAACTACAAGACATCGTATTTTAGGGATTGTGAATGGAGATGATTTTCAAATTCTTTTTTCTGATACTCCCGGTATTATTAAACCAGCCTATGAATTGCAAGCTTCCATGATGGATTTTGTTAAATCAGCTTTTGAAGATGCCGATATATTGGTCTATATGGTTGAAATTGGAGAAAAAGAACTTAAAGATGAAGCTTTTTTTGAAAAAATAAAAAATGCCGAAGTACCTGTTTTATTATTAATTAATAAGATAGATACTTCAACTCAAGAAGAAGTTCAAGAGAAAATGGCATACTGGCAAAGAAAAGTTCCCAATGCTATTATCTTCCCAATTTCTGCATTGCAAAATTTTAATATAGAAGCTGTTTTTGAGAAGATAATCGAATTATTACCAGAGTCGCCAGCCTTTTATCCCAAAGATCAATTAACAGATAGACCTGAGCGATTTTTTGTCAATGAAGCAATACGAGAAAAAATACTAATCCATTATAAAAAAGAAATTCCCTATTCAGTTGAAATTGATACCGAAGAGTTTTTTGAAGCTGCACATATCATTAAAATTCGCTCTATAATTATGGTGGAACGTGATTCTCAAAAGGGAATTATCATTGGGCATAAAGGAGCCGGTCTAAAGCGGATAGGTACAGAGGCTAGGAAAGATTTAGAAAAATTCTTTGGTAAAAAAATATTTTTGGAGCTCTATGTAAAAGTGAATAAAGATTGGCGAAATAATCAGAATCAATTACGTAGGTTTGGGTATAAAGAGTAATGAGCCCACTCTAAAGAGCTATGCTAGGTAACTACAATTAAAACGATGCTTTTATTTTGTTAACCCAAAGCCAATGACCTTTAATTCTTAATAATGGACTCTTTAGTCGTCCTTCGGATGTCTCTCTAAGCACAGCCGAAGGGTTATTCAATTCATAAATGAGTAATTACCTAACTAAATAATCATGGCACAAAACAAACAATTGTTACTGCAAAAAAGACCAGTAGGCTTGCCAGATGCAAGCACCTGGAAATTAATTAAATCTGAAATTTCTCAACCAGAAGATGGTGAGGTATTAATTCAATGCGAATATATCTCTTTAGATCCTGCCATGCGTGGTTGGTTAAATGATACAAGATCATACATTCCACCTGTTAAAATTAACGAAGTTATGAGAGCTGGTGGTGTAGGTAAAGTTATAGCATCAAATAACCCTATTTTTAAAGTAGGTGATTATGTTTATGGTCAGACAGGTGTGCAACAATATGTACTTACAGATGGTAAGGGCTACCATAAAATTGACCCAACAATAGCTCCATTACCTATGTATTTAGGTACTTTAGGGATGCCAGGAATGACTGCTTATTTTGGAATTTTAGAAGTAGGTGAATTAAAAGAAGGAGATACTGTTTTAGTATCAGGAGCAGCAGGTGCGGTGGGTAGTGTAGTAGGGCAGATTGCAAAAATTAAGAATTGTAAAGTTATTGGTATTGCCGGAGGTGCTGAAAAATGTAAGTATTTGGTAGATAAATTAGGTTTCGATGGCGCTATTGATTATAAAGATGATGATATAAAAGCAAAAATAAAAGAATATTTCCCTAAAGGGATAGATGTATATTTTGATAATGTTGGTGGTGAAATTTTAGATGCAGCCTTAGGTAGACTAGCTATGCATGCAAGAATTGTTATTTGCGGAGCCATTTCTCAGTATAATAATACTACTGCCGTAAAAGGACCTGCAAACTATTTATCATTGTTGGTGAGTAGAGCGTCTATGAAAGGGATGGTTGTTTTCGATTATGCAAAAGATTATGGAAAAGCAGCACAGCAAATGGGACAATGGATAAAGCAAGGAAAATTAAAATCTAAAGAAGATGTTTATGAGGGAATAGAGAATTTTCATGAAACATTTTTAAGACTTTTTTCAGGTGAAAAAATGGGAAAATTAGTACTAAAAGTTAATGAAGATTAAAAAGAAAACGCTTCTCAGAGAGGTGTTTGAAAAAAAATTCGGTAACAATTGTCTCATGGAACTTTAGGAGTTTTTTGCTGCTAATTCAATATTGGTTTTATCAGATGTTTACATAGAAAAGAATATTAAAAACTACAATCCCAATAATTTTTTACCTTCTTCACTAACCAAGGCTGTTGACCAAAGTGGATCAAAAACGACATCAATATTTATTGTAAAGTCTTGATGTTTTTGTTTAATCGCTTCTTTTACACTACTGATAATAGTTTCTCCTAGAGGGCAGGAAGGTGTAGAAAATGTCATTTCAATATTGATGTTTTTTTTACCATCATAATTGACTTCGTAAATTAGCCCTAAATCAACTATATTTATTTCAATTTCAGGATCCATTACATTTTTTAACAATTCTAATACTTCAAGTTCAAAAATTGTTATTTCTTCTTTAGTTTTCATTTGTTATTTCAGTTTTTACTTTGTGAGAGACCATTTTAAAAACATTTATATTGTATAATACTGCAACTATTAACAATAAATAACTTCCTATTCGTATAAGCCATAATTTATCAAAGAATATCCCTAAAATCATAGATATAATAAAAAGTAAATAAAAATAAAAATGGATATTGGCTATTTTTTCCGAATACAATTCCCTTGGCATAGGAGTTTTAATTTTCCCTACCAATCCCTTATACTTATCAAGCCAAATTACAAAGGGTAAGGTTTTATAGGTTTGACCTAGAATTAGTGTTGTAATGAAGCCAAAAATAATTGAAAATCCATAAACGGTAACTACCCTATATATTAATACTTGTTCAATGCCAAATCCTAATGTTAGAACTAAACCTAGAGCAAAGGGTAATACTAAACTTATAATAGATAACATGGTATGTTTCATACCAATATCTAATATTTTTCGCATCCTTTTTTTATAAGAATCATATACAAATGATATAAAGAATAGAATACCAATTGCAATTGAAAGCCAAAAAAGGATATCAAATTGGTTTTGATGAATAAAAAACCAATTTACAGATAATGCTATGAGTCCGAAATTAATTAAATAATAGGCAATGCTCAATTTTTTATCTTTTAGCTCATGCGAAACAAAAAACATAGGAATAAGCGTAGAACTAACCCCTATAATTAATAATAAAAACCAGCCAATCAAACCAATAGTTGCATGAATTTTTAAGTAATGCAAATGGATCTCTGATAAAAAGGTATACATAAAATTAAATGCAATTAAGGTACCTATTATTTCTGTAATGGCTAACCAGAGAACAGCAGTAATCACAAATTTTGATGAATTATTTTTTAGCTTAGAATTTTTATAGGATAATAATATATTAACGATAAAAAGCAATAATGATATAAACATTAAGGATGCAGCGTAAGGGAGTAGGGTTGCATAGGCACCAATCCAAAATGAATAGGTTAAAAATACCACACTAAAACTAGAGATCCAAAATGTGAATTTTGCCAAATTTTCACTAAACAATGAAGTTTCAAAAACTACAGGTATGAGTTGATATAAGGCTCCAAAAACAATCATAATTGCCCAGCCTAAAACAGCCATATGAGTAATCGCAACAATTTTAGTATTAAAATAAGCATCTAGAAAACTGCTGTCGGCCAAAATAATCATAACTGATAAAATTAGAAGTGACAACGAACTAAAAATAAAATGAGGTTTTACAACACTGGCATCTGGAGCGTTATTTGAGTTTAAAACACTCATTAATAATTTTTATAGATTAACAATAATGTATGGTTGCAATCAATTTCTTTATATAAAATCTCAAAATCTCTGGTTTCTAATTCAGGTAATAAAAATTGAGGTATTTTATTATGATCTACATACAATGCATGACCTTTTTCTAATGTTTCAATTTCCTTTAAAATTTGTACCATTGGTTCCGGCATTTCTAATTGCCTAACGTCAATATATCTAATGTGATTTTCAAAAAAACGCAATTGCTCATCAAAATCTTTTTTACTTTTTTTATTACTGACTTCGATTTCATTATCAACCCATTTCGTCTTATTCTTTTTAAAAAATGTATTAACGATTCCTTCTTCAGTCCGTTCTGTCCATGAGTCATAACCTTTTGATTTCAATTTTCGTATTAAAGGTATGGGTTCAAAAGAATTGATAATTTGTAGGGTTTCATTTTCATTTAATTCTTTTATTGTTTGGATAATAATTTTAAATGGATCAATACCTGAGTCAAGTGTTGAACGAACATCTAAAGTTTTCATATTTTTAATATTTTTTAATTGAGAAGCTAAATTTGTGCTTATTTTTTGAGTAGTTTTCTTAGGAATAGTTGTTAAATCACTTTCAAATTTAAAACCGATTCCTTCTAACTTATCAACCAATACTTTTATTTTTACACCTCCTATTTTTGCGGCATCTACAATAGTTACTCTTGGAGCCAATACCTTACGCAAAATGGGATTTTTTAATTTTAAGAAATTCTTATTAATTGACCCTATTACATTGATTGTCTCTCTATTTTCTTTAAGTAAAGTTGAAATTCTTGTATTTCTATTAATTATCATTTTTTGATGATTTAAGAGCAAAATTAAAGATTAAAAATGTGTAAACATAATTTAGAATGAGTTTAAATAGTTATATGTAACATACATTACAAATAAAAGATGTATTTATCTTGTATTAAGAAAATAAAAGAATAAAAAATCTATGTTTAAGCTTTTTTTGAAATTAAAAAATTCCTTTCTTAAGTAAGTCTTGTAATTGTTAGGATAAGATTGAAAAACTCCCAATGGCTTCATAAAAATCATCTTCATCAATACCCATATGTTGGCATATCCATTTGGAACCGGCTATGTTTTGTAAATCTTCTTGTCCCGATAGTTCTAGAGGTAATTTTCCTTCCCTAGTATCTAAAAACATGATGTCATTTTCTATGCTATATTCTGGGGTGTGATAAGGATATTTTTTAATGGGATTTGAACTATCTTTTACCATTTGTTCCACCGAAATATCTTCGGCATTATAAACTAAAATACCACCATTAGTTAATGATTTAATAAATGCAATAACCTGTGCATTGTTCTTCGTGTTACTTGAGCTTAACAATGCAATATTGGCTTTTAATTCATGTGCATTTTCGGCAGTTTCAATAACAATAAATTCATTACCATTATTTAAATATTTTGTTGGCTCTGTACCTAAAAGATAATCAACATTTCTTTCATGATATTCCAAAACATGTAAAATCAATGCAATAATTAATTTTCGCTGCGAGCCGTAAATAACCACTCGTGTTTTATGTTTAGATTGAAGGTATAATTGTTGTGGGGTTATCATTTAAAATATACTAGCGTGTAAAAGTATACAATTTTGAACTTATAGATTGCCCATGTTTCTATTTCTTAAAAGAGATGGTCATAGAAAGGTTTTTGCTCACTTAAAAACCTCTTTTACCTTACAAAAAGAACAGTTTACTCATTTTAAATTGTATTTTTAAATGTTTATACTGTTATTTGATATTCTAAAAAGAAATATTATGCAAAAATCAATTGTAACACTTAGTCTAATACTGTTATTTTCATCGGCTATAAAGGCACAATCAAATTATGAAAAAGATTGGAGAAAAGTAGAACAATTTGAATTGAAAGGATTGCCAAAATCAGCTTTAGCTGAGGTTACAAAAATTTATAAGAAAGCTAAAAAAGAGGGTAACGACCCGCAATTGATTAAAACTTTGTTTTATACATCTAAGTTTGCCTTAACTGTAGAGGAAGATGCACAATTGAATATTATCAATACACTTAAAAAGGAGGCAAAAGAGCGGAAATTTCCTGCAAGAAATATGATAGAAAGTATTCTAGCCGATTTATACTGGCAGTATTTTCAACAAAACAGATGGAAGTTTTATAACAGATCTAATACTGCCGAGAAAATTGACACTACTGATTTTAGAACCTGGGATCTGCAAACTATTTTTGAAGAAACACACCATCATTATCAACAATCTCTGGTGAGTGCTATACTATTGCAAAATACTGATCTAAAGCAATTTGACGATATATTAAACCTCCAGACTGATTCTAAAAAACACAGACCTACCTTGTATGATTTTTTGGCACATAGAGCCATTGGGTTTTATAAAACTGATGAAGATAATCTTAAAAGACCGTCTTATAAATTTGAAATTGAAAATAGCGAATTATTATCAGATAATGCTAGTTTTATCAAAAATCAATTGTATGCTGAAGATAGTTTATCTCAACAATTACACGCTTTACGAATATATAAAAACCTAACGCTTTCTCACTTAAAAGATAATGACCCAACTGCTTTAGTGGCATTGTCTTTAGAGCGTTTAGATTTTGTAAAATCAAACGCTGTTTTTAAAGAAAAAGACAGTATATATTTATTTGCTCTACAACAGTTAAAAGAGCAATTTAAAAATCATGAAATAGTAACTGAAATTGACTATAAAATTGCCCTCTTATATAGTGAACAGGCCAATACGTTTAACCCTTTAGAAAATAGGGAAAATCAGTGGAAACGAAAAGAAGCATTGCAAATCTGTAAGGAGGTCATTGCTAAATACCCAAAATCTAAAGGTGCTGAAAAAAGCTTGAGTTTACAGCATCAAATACTGAGCAAAAGCCTGCAAATTTCCAATGAACAATTTTTGCCTATAAATAAACCTTCTCGTTTATTAATTAGCTATAAAAATACTGATAAACTATTTTTTAATGCTTTTATATTCAGTAAAAAACAACAGCAAAGATTTAATGAAATATATAACGATTCCGCAAAAATTGCTTTTATCAAAAAATTAAAGACCGTACAATCTTGGGATGCCAATTTACGTAATGAAAAGGATTATCAACTACATCAAACAGAAGTGCTTTTGCCTGAACTAGAGCAGGGTAATTACATGATTTTCGCGTCATCTGGCAAAGATATTTCAGAAGATCATACTTTTGGATTTAGCTTTGTTCAAATTACAGATATAGTATTGATAGAAAATACCATTTCCGGTAAAAATGTGTATCAAGTGGTGGATAGAAATAATGGAAACCCCTTAGTCGGAGCGACTGTGCATATTAAAAATAATAATACCGGCAGATATAATAAGCGTATTGACTTAACTTTAACTAGTAATGATAAAGGGCAAGTAGCTTTTAGTGTAGATCAATATCGTAGCAATGTTGTGATAACGGTATCTCACCAAAAAGATAAAGCAGTATTTGGCGATTTTTATCTAAATGAAACCCGACAGTATATAGAAAAGGATACAGAATCTTCTCAGATTTTTTTATTTACGGATAGAAGTATTTACAGACCCGGTCAAACCGTTTATTTTAAGGGTATTGCCGTAAGTTCTACCAACAACAAATCGCATAGTATAGCAGACGAAAGTGTAGCGGTTACATTGCAGGATGTTAATTATCAAAAGGTAAAAACTTTGACCTTAAATACCAATGAATTCGGTTCTTTTAGTGGAACGTTTATAATACCAAGTACTGGCTTAACCGGTAATTATAATATATTAGCTTCGGCTTCACGTTATTCTGGTAGTAATCCAAATGGTAGTACATATTTTTCGGTAGAAGAATATAAGCGTCCTAAATTTGAAACTGAATTCAAACCAGTAACCGAAACTTATACTATTAATGATAGTATTGTCGTCAATGGATTTGCCACAGCCTTTGCAGGAAGTCATATTACAGACGCCAAGGTAATTTATCGCGTAGTTCGTACGGCTCAGTATCCGAGATGGTATTGGTATTCTAGACCTAATTTTAATTCAGATGAATTGGAAATTACACATGGAGAAACGACTACAGATGCATCAGGTAATTACAACATTGTTTTTAAAGCCATACCCGATTTAAAAATTGATAAAAGTGGTCAACCCACTTTTAATTATAAAGTTATAGCTGATGTTACTGATATTAATGGTGAAACTAGAAGTACAGAGACAATTGTAAATGTAGGCTATCACGCCTTAAGGATAAACATTTCTTTATCGGATAAATTAGATAAAAAGAAAAAGAATCATCTTATTAATTTAGCAACCAATAACTTAAATGGTGAGTTTGTGGCTACTAAAGGCGTTCTTAAAATATACAAATTAATAGCTCCTCAGTCACCTTTAAGAAATCGCCCCTGGCAAGCTCCAGATTATCAAGAATTTTCTCAAGAAGAATTTGAGCATCTCTTTCCACATGACGCTTATCAAAAAGAAAATGACCTGAATCAATGGAAAAAAGGAAAATTGGTTTTTGAAACCAACTTTGATTCCGAAAAATCTAAAGAAATTATTTTGAAGAATATAAGTAAATGGATATCAGGTAACTATGTTGTAATAGCAGAAAGCAAGGATAAATTCAATCAAGTTGTAAAAGACGAAAAACGTTTCAATGTATTTAGTGATGATGATAAAAAAATAGCCGACCAACAGTTGTTTTTTGTAAAAGTTGATAAAGAAGATTATCAACCAAATCAGTTTGTAAAATTGAGCCTTGGTTCAGCATCTAAAGATCTATCAATTACGGTAACCACCGTTAAGAAATATAATAATGTCAATACTCAAATTGTGCATTTGTCAAATGAGATCAAAACAATTATCATTCCGGTAAAAGAAAGCGATGTTGGTGGATTTTCCATTCATTATCAATGGGTAAATTATAATGATTTTTCTAACGGAACAATAAATGTAAATGTACCTTATCCTAAGCATGAATTAAATATAGAAACCACTACGTTTAGAGATAAATTGCAACCGGGACAAAATGAAACATGGAGTTTTAAAATTAAAGGAACTCAAAAAGATAAAATAGCGGCTGAAATGTTGGCTTCTATGTATGATGCCTCTTTAGATCAATTTAAACCGCATAATTGGTATTTTAACCCAATTTATCAACAATACAACTATGCATATAATAGAAGTAATGCCAGTAGAAGTTTTGGAAATGCTGATTTTAATATCCATCAAAAAGAGCATAGTTATTACGGATTTTCACAACAATATTATGACGAATTGAATTGGTTTGGATTTAGCTTAACCAATAGCTGGTTTAATAATAGTTATTTAAGTAGTCTAAAAAGAAAATACAAACCTATAGAGGCCAATTCTTTTTATGATAAGTCAAAAGTAAAAGGATATATATATGGTAAAGTTTCTGAAGAATACGGCATTTTACCCGGTGTTTCAGTTATTGTAAAAGGTACAACCAGAGGTACTCAAACCGATTTTGATGGCAATTTTAATATAGAAGTGAAAAAAGGAGAAACCTTAGTTTTTTCTTTTGTTGGATATGAAACCCAAGAAATAAAAGTAGGTAAAGACAATGTTTACAATATTGTATTATCTGAAGATAGTGATAGTTTAGATGAGGTTGTAGTTATAGGTTATGGAGGTAAAAATAAAAGAAAAGATAAAAAAGAGTTAAGATTGAGAGGGAAGGTGTCTGGTGTTATGCATGAAGAAGCTGAAATGGCAATGGAAGATGAAGCTTTAGCAAGTCCAAGTAGTTTAGAAAATGACTCAGTTGAAAAACCGTCACCGAAGAAAGAAGAGCAATCGTTAAAGGGTATTGTAGCTCGTAAAAACTTACAAGAAACGGCATTTTTCTATCCGCATTTAAAAACTGATGCTGAAGGTAATGTAAGCTTTAATTTTACCGTTCCTGAAAGTTTAACACGATGGAATTTGAACCTATTGGCACATACCAAAGATATGGCTACGACTCAACAACAATTAACAACGGTTACTCAAAAAGAATTGATGGTCATGCCAAATCCACCACGATTTTTACGTGAGGGTGATAAAATTGTATTTGCTTCTAAAATTTCTAATCTAACAGATAAAAGTCTTACAGGAATTAGCGAATTGCAGTTGTATGATGCGGTAACCAATAAACCAATTGATACGAAGTTAGGGAATACTGAAAACAGAAAGGAATTTGCGATAGATGCCAAAGGCAATGCTAATGTAAGTTGGACACTGCAAATTCCCTTTGATGTACAAGCTGTAAAATATAAAATTGTAGCTAAGGCAGGTAACTTTACTGATGGAGAAGAAAATGCATTACCTGTATTGTCTAATAGAATGTTAGTAACAGAAACATTACCTATGTGGTTGCGTTCTCATGAAAGTAGAACATTTACTTTAGACAAGCTAAAAAATAATAGTTCAACTACCTTGAAAAATCATAAGTTGACCTTAGAAGTGACTTCAAACCCCGCTTGGTATGCTGTTCAGGCATTGCCATATTTAATGGAATACCCGTATGAATGTGCTGAGCAAACCTTTGCCAGATATTATGCCAATGCTTTGGCTAGTCATATAGCAAATGCCAACCCGAGAATCCAAGAAGTATTCAATCAATGGAAGAATAGTGATGCGTTATTGTCTAATCTTGAAAAGAATCAAGAATTGAAATCTATGATTATTCAAGAAACACCGTGGTTAAGAGATGCTCAATCAGAAACCGAGCAAAAAAAACGAATTGCCTTATTATTCGATTTGAATAAAATGAAGAATGAATTGACTTCTGCAGCTCGTAAACTTTCACAAATTCAAATGAATAACGGAGGCTTTCCTTGGTTTAAAGGCAGTAGATATCCTAACCGGTATATCACACAACATATTGCTTCAGGTTTTGGCCATTTAAAGAAACTGAATGTAACTTTAACCGGGGTCGAGATGTCATCTATGCTTGCCAAGGCGGTCAAATTTTTAGATGATGAAATTTTGAATGATTATAATGAGCTATTAAAACAAGCACGTATTATCCGAAAAAGAGCAAAAACAAAAGCGGAAGGATTAAAACTAGAAAGAGAATATTTGGCAAGTAATCATACTGGGCATTTTCAAATTCAATATTTGTACATGCGTAGTTTTTACAAGGATAAATCTATTCGTAACAAAGTACAAACAGCGGTTGATTATTATACTAATCAATCCTATAAATATTGGTTAGATAATAACTTATATACTAAAGGGATGATTGCTTTAATTGCTAAAAGAAATAACAATACCGTCGTAGCGGATAGAATTGTAGCTTCTCTAAAAGAAAACGCTGTTGTAAATAAAGAATTAGGCATGTATTGGAAAGATAATAGAGCGAGTTGGTATTGGTATCAGGCTCCAATTGAAACTCATGCTTTATTGATTGAAGCATTTACTGAGGTGGAAGGTGATGTAAAGACCATTGATGAATTGAAGGTTTGGCTGTTAAAAAACAAACAAACCAATAGATGGCAAACTACCAAAGCAACTTCAGAAGCCGTTTATGCCCTTTTATTGCAAGGAACAGATTGGCTAGAAGTTACAGATTTTGTCGATATTACAGTTGGTCAACAACAAATAGATCCTTTAGCTCTAGAAGAGAGTAAAGTAGAAGCGGGTACGGGTTATTTCAAAACATCTTGGTCAGCCAATGAAATAAAATCTGATATGGCAACGGTTAAAATGACAAAAAAGTCAGAAGGGATAGCTTGGGGAGCACTATACTGGCAATATTTTGAAGATTTAGACAAAATAACATCGGCAGAAACACCGTTAAAACTATCTAAAAAATTATTCTTAAAACAGTATACAGATAAAGGAGAAAAATTAACGGTTATTGATGAAAAATCAAATTTAAAATTAGGCGATTTAGTACGCGTGCGTATCGAATTAAAAGTAGACAGAACTATGGAATTTGTCCACATGAAAGATATGCGTGCAGCCGGATTTGAACCTGTAAATGTATTGTCTCAATACAAATGGCAAGACAATTTAGGATATTATGAAAGTACTAAAGATGCTGCTACCAACTTCTTTTTTGATATTTTACCTAAAGGCGTATATGTTTTTGAATATGACTTACGTGTCAATAACAAAGGAGATTTCTCTAATGGCATTACAACCATACAAAGTATGTATGCACCGGAGTTTAGTAGTCATAGTGAAGGGGTGAGGGTTTTAATAAAGTAATAGCTGTCTGTGCTGCTTAGCAATAAATAAACATCTACAAGGGTTTTAAATCCTTGTAGGTGTTTAAATTTAAAAAAACGTATGTTTTCTTAATTCATTACGATATTTGTGTCTTACCCTTGCGTTCCGATAGCTATTAGGATCGCTTGAAATTTTCCTACTAAACTTTAGCCTACAATTAAATATAGGTTATAATACTACTTTTTAATTATTGTCGTTTAATAGGAGAACACGATAAGAAAAGACTACATATGTTTGACGACGAGGATAATGATTACAAATCACATGACGAAATAGAAAAATTACCCATTTATAAAAAAGCTTGGGAAATTATGCAATTGGGTAGGAAAATAGGCACATTGGTTTCTAAAGAAGATGTTGAAACTGCTGATGAAGTAGAGGGTGAAATGCTAGAAAATTACGCTTCATATATTATTGAGAATTCTATGATTATTCCTGCTAAAATAGCGGGTGCAGAAGGTGCAGATATTTATGATATCAGAATGGAGAATGCCGCTATTATCAGAAGAGCAGCTCGTGAAATTTTAACCAGTTGTACAGGTATGCAAATCTGTGGATATCAAGAAAATGACTATATAGAATTACTTAGAAATGAAATTGAAGAGTTCAGGGTAATTTTTGCAGAATGGGTCAAAACTTTTGATCCGTTTAATTACCAAATTGATCGTTGGGGCTTGTTCAACCCTCCCGGCGTTAATTATGACGACTATGATCCCGATGACGATATTCCTTTTGATTCTGATGATTTTTTTGAGTAAAAAAGAAAAGAGACAAAGGTTTGTTCTATAATTAATATTAGGTCGGAATTATCAATCAATTCAGTTTATAAAGTAATGCTCGGGTGTCTAATTCATTCAATAATTCTTGAGAAATTTTAACTTTAGCACTTCTACTGGGCATTTGTAGCTTCATTTTATCTTCTACATCGTAAACTACAAAGTTTAAAATATCTTTACCTTTATGAACATTTAAAAGTGCTTCTATAGCATTTATTTTATCATCATTTAATTCTAAAATATTCAGTTGTAAGGTTAATTTGTTTGCTAAAGCTTCTAAAACATCTTGCAACATTTGAATACTGTTAAATTGTACTCTTACATCACCTTCTCGCCATCCTTTACGTACAGATATTCTGATATGTAAAAAAGAATTGGGAATTAAAAAGTGTTTGAATTTTAAATAATCTTCTCCAAAAATTCTGAATTCATGTGCTTCTGAATAATCTTCTATGGAAAAGGAGGCCCAACCCTTACCGTTTTTCGAAATTCTATGTTGTACATCTGTAACTATCCCTCCAATGGTTAGATCTTTATCTAATAATTGTCCTAAATCATTAAATACTTTAATTGGAGCATTACAAAAATATTTCATTTCTATTTTATAATCGTCTAGCGGATGCCCGGAGATATAAATACCAACCACTTCTTTTTCTTTTGCTAATTTTTCCATAACTCCCCAAGGTTCACAGTCAGGAATGGATGGTTCTTCAAATTGAATTTCAGAACTTTCCCCGAACAATGAAACTTGAGCAGAATTCGCATTTTCTTGAAATTTATTTCCAAAGCGAATAGCTCTCTCAATAAAGGTTACATTTCTGTCATCCAATTCAAAATATTGAGCTCTGTGTGTGTCTGAAAAAGAATCGAAGGCACCAGCCAATACCAATCCGTCAAATGCCTTTTTATTGGTTGACCTTAAGTTTACCCGTTTTGCCATATCAAAAATCGAATTGAAGGATCCATTTTCTTTACGTTCAGCTACAATAGCCTCTACCGCGTTTGCACCGACACCTTTAATGGCACCCATACCAAAGCGGATGGCACCTTGTTTGTTTACCGCAAATTTGTAGAATGATTCATTAACATCCGGAATCAAAACTTCAATTCCAGATCGTTTACATTCATCCATAAAGAAAGAAACAGATTTGATGTCATTCATATTATTTGACAATACGGCAGCCATATATTCGGCAGGGTAATGTGCTTTTAAATAAGCTGTTTGATAGGCTATATAGGCATAACAAGTGGAGTGAGATTTGTTAAAGGCATAAGCAGCAAAAGCTTCCCAATCTTTCCAAACCTTTTCTAATATTTCTTCCAGATGTCCATTTTTTTTACCGCCCTCTATAAACTTAGGTTTTAATTTATCTAACAATGAGAAAATCTTTTTACCCATAGCTTTTCGCAACACGTCAGCTTCACCTTTGGTAAAACCTGCCAATTTTTGCGATAATAACATTACTTGCTCTTGATATACAGTAACACCATAGGTTTCTTTAAGATATTCCTCCATTTCAGGTAGGTCATATTCTATAGCTTCAATACCATGCTTACGTTGAATAAACAACGGAATATATTCCATTGGCCCCGGTCTATATAAGGCATTCATGGCAATTAAATCAGCAAATTCAGTAGGCTTTAATGCCTTCATGTGTTTTTGCATGCCTATTGATTCATACTGAAAAATACCTACCGTTTCACCACGTTGAAAAAGCTCATATGTTTTAGTATCATCCAACGGAAAGCTATCAGGATCTAATTCTTTTCCATGTAAGGCTTTTACAATTTTAACGGTATCTTTTATTAAGGTCAAGGTTTTTAAACCTAGGAAATCCATTTTTAAGAGCCCTGCATCTTCAACAACATTATTGTCAAATT
The DNA here is from genome assembly GCA_002352665.1 of Flavobacteriaceae bacterium UBA2765. Classification (GTDB taxonomy): domain Bacteria; phylum Bacteroidota; class Bacteroidia; order Flavobacteriales; family Flavobacteriaceae; genus Aureibaculum. The sequence continues at coordinate 71,840 of DEIV01000044.1, read as the reverse complement.
GAGTAACATATAAGTCAGAATCTTTTGCAGTGGCTACCGGAATTAAGTTGGTAATATCTTCCGGTGTAATAATAACACCACAAGCATGTGTTCCAACATTTCTAACTGAACCTTCTAATGCCACCGCTTGTACAATGGTTTGAGCTTCTATATCTTCTCCCTCAGCTAAATTTCTCAATTCATTTACTTGTAATTTTTCATCATTTCGTAATTCATCAATTTTTGAAATACTTTTTTCATCTTCACCAAAAATATGGGCTAATTTGGTGTTCGGAATTAACTTAGCAATTCTATCTGCATCTTGTAAAGGTAGATCTAATACTCTGGCAGTATCCCTTATTGAGGACTTAGCAGCCATGGTACCATAGGTAATAATTTGAGCCACTTGGTTGGCACCATATTTATCAATTACATAATCTATAACGCGTTGGCGTCCTTCATCGTCAAAATCTATGTCAATATCCGGTAAAGAAACCCTGTCAGGATTCAAAAAACGCTCAAAAAGTAAGTCGTATTTTATAGGATCAATATTGGTGATCTTTAGACAATAAGCTACTGCTGATCCGGCTGCAGAACCACGTCCCGGACCCACAGAAACATCCATTTCTCTGGCCTTAGCGATAAAATCTTGTACAATTAGAAAATATCCGGGATAACCGGTATTTTCAATAACTTCTAACTCAAAATTAAGTCTTTCACTAGTATCATCATCTAATACCTCATACCTCTTTTCTGCTCCTTTAAAGGTAAGGTGCTTTAAATATGCGTTTTCACCTCTTACACCTCCATCTTCGGCGTCTTTGGGATCATTAAATTCATTAGGAATTTCAAATTTAGGTAGTAAAACATCTCTTTGTAAAGAATAAACTTCAATTTTATCTACAATTTCTTGGATGTTTATTATAGCTTCAGGATGGTTTTGAAACAGTTGTTTCATTTCATCTTGATCCTTAAAATAATATTCGTCATTAGGCAACCCATATCTAAACCCTCTTCCTTTGCCTTTAGGAGTTGCGATTTTTTCGCCGTCTTTTACACAAAGTAAGATGTCATGCGATTCTGCATCAGATTTATCTATATAATAAGTGCTGTTTGCGGCTATTGTTTTAATGTTATGCTTTTTAGAAAATGCTATCAATACTTGATTGACATGTTTTTCATTTTCTTGATGATGATCGTTAAGTTCAATATAAAAATCATCTTCAAAAGTGTCTTTCCACCAAAGGAGTGCTTCTTCGGCTTGATTTTCACCAATATTTAATATTTTATTTGGTATTTCGCCATAGATATTTCCACTTAAAACAATAAGATCTTCTTTATATTTTTCTATAATGGTCTTATCAATTCGTGGTACATAGTAAAATCCATCTATAAAGGCTATGGAAGACATTTTAGCCAGGTTGTGATACCCCTTTTTGTTTTTAGCCAATATTACAACTTGATAACCATTATCCTTAACAGACTTATTTTTATGATCTTCACAAACATAAAACTCACAACCCACAATAGGTTTTATTTGATGTTCATTATTCTCATTACTTTTTAAGGCTTCTTTTACAAAGTAAAAAGCCCCCATCATATTTCCGGTATCAGTTAATGCCACAGCCGGCATTTTCTGATTTACGGCAGATTGTACTAAGTTGTTTATACTAGCTGTAGATTGTAAAATGGAAAACTGTGAGTGATTGTGCAGATGAGAAAAAGAAAAATTGTCAAGAGCAATATGAGTTTTAGTTTCAATATTTTCTTGACTATCTTCTGTTTTTTGAACTTTGTTTTTAAGTTTTTTACTTTCTTTTTTTAGATTGATATGTTTTAATCCAATCAACTGAATTTCACTTGGATGTTGGGTAGTAAATGTCTCAAAATAATCAGCTGAAACATCTAATTCTTCTTTGGTAAAAATTTGCTTTCTAATCAGTTCAAAAAAACATCTGGTGGTAGCCTCTACATCAGCTGTAGCATTATGAGCATCACTAAACGGTGTATTAAATAAATATTGGTGTAATTCTGTTAAAGTTGGTAATTTAAATTTTCCACCTCTACCACCTGGAATTTGACATAATCTTGCAGTAGTTTCCGTACAAGTATCAAGTATAGGCAAATCGTTAAGTTTTGTAGTGATATCTTCACGGTAGAATTCACAACCCATAATATTCAAGTCAAAATTCACATTTTGACCAACTACAAAATCTGTTTTGGAGAGTGCTTCATTAAACAGCATTAATACTTCTGTTAAGGGTTTACCTCTCTCTTGAGCTAATCCTGTGGAGATGCCATGAATTTGTTCTGCATCATATGGAATATTAAAACCATCTGGTTGTATTAAAAATTCTTGATTTTCAATTAATTCACCATACTTGTCATGTAATTGCCATGCTATTTGTATACACCTAGGCCAATTCTCGGTATCTGAGATTGGTGCTTTCCATTTTTTTGGTAAACCGGTAGTTTCGGTGTCAAATATTAAATACATGAATTGGTTTAAAGGTATTTTAAAAGTTTAAAAATAACATTTATATCAATTCTATTCATTAGAAACGGGCTTTTTTTTATTAACATGATGAATCTAATTGTTTTTGTATTAAACTTAAAAGGACTTGTGTTTTCAGGCTAAGACTATTGATTAAAAATGTAAAATTTAATGATAAAAAAATAATAATCAATATCTTTGAGATTAACCTGACATCAAATCTACTTAAATGAAGCATATAATCCTTTTTCTTAGTTTTTTGACACTCTCTTTTAGTCTAATTGCTCAATCTATAATTGATAATGTACCGTTTACCAGTATTGGTCCATCCATTATGAGTGGACGCGTGGTTGATTTAGACGTAAATCCTAATAATACGACAGAATTTTACGTGGCTTACGCTTCTGGAGGTTTATGGTACACTAACAATAACGGTACTTCATTTACCGCAGTTACTGAAAATGCTCCTACTCAGAATATGGGCGATATTGCTATAGATTGGAAAAATGAGACCATCTGGATAGGTACTGGTGAAAGCAATTCTTCTAGATCTTCTTATTCTGGTATTGGAATGTTGAAAAGTACTGACAAGGGTAAAACATGGACAAACGTTGGGTTGTCAGATTCACATCACATTGGTAGAATTATTATTGACAAACAGAATCCCAATCATATTTTAGTTGGTGTAATTGGCCATTTGTATACTCCAAATAATGAACGAGGTATATTTAAAACTACTAATGGTGGTAATACTTGGACAAAAACTTTATATATTGATGAAAATACCGGTATTATTGATATTAGTGTTTCTCCCACTAATTCGGCTGTATTATATGCGGCATCTTGGGAAAGAGATAGAAAGGCATGGAACTTCAAAGGAGATGGTCAAAATTCAGCTATCTATAAAAGTACAGATGCGGGTACTTCTTGGATAAAAATAACGAATATCAATAGCGGTTTTCCATCTAATACTGGGGTTGGTCGTATTGGCTTGGCTGCATTTAGTGATGATGTGATTTATGCTCTTTTAGATAATCAGAACAGAAGGCCTAAAGAAGAAAAGAAAAAGGAAACAGATAATCTAAAAAAAGACGATTTTAAAAACATGAATGTTGTTGATTTTGCCAAATTAGATGATGATAGACTAAAAGATTATTTAAAGGATAACAATTTTGATAAAAAATATACTGCCAAATCAGTTAAATTAGCTATTAAAAAAGAAGAAATAAAACCTATAGATTTAGCTACCTATTTAGAGGATGCAAATTCTTTATTGTTTGATACACCAGTCATTGGAGCAGAAGTATACAAATCTACAGATGGTGGTAAAAACTGGAAAAAGACGCATCAATATTTTTTAGATGACCTTTATTATTCTTATGGCTATTATTTTGGAGTTATTGTGGTCAATTCAACAAATGAAAATCAAATTTATATAGGAGGTGTACCTCTATTAAAGTCTGATGATGGTGGTAAAACATTTGTTTCAATTGGTAAAGAAAATGTACATGGTGATCATCAAGCTTTATGGTTAAACACTAAGAAAGAAGGTCATATTATTAATGGAAATGATGGAGGTGTGAACATCACTTATGATGATGGAAAAAACTGGATTAGAAATAATAATACATCTGTAGGACAATTTTATTCCGTAAATGTTGACAATGCAATGCCTTACAATGTTTATGGAGGTTTGCAAGATAATGGCGTTTGGTACGGCCCTAGTACATATAAAGCCTCAAAAAATTGGAATAACAGTGGTAGTTATCCTTATAAAATGATTGGTTGGGGTGATGGTATGCAAGTACAAATTGATAGTAGAGATAATGATATTGTTTACTCAGGTTCACAATTTGGATATTATTACAGGTATAATATAAAAACTAAAGACAGATTCAATATTCATCCGATGCATGAATTGGGAGATGCTCCATATAGGTATAATTGGCAGACCCCTATTTTATTATCACGTCATAATCAAGATATTTTATATATGGGTGTAAATAAATTATTACGGTCTATGGATCAGGGCGAAAATTTTGAGGAGATTTCGGGAGATTTAACAACAGGTGGTAAAAAGGGGAATGTTCCTTTTGGTACTTTAACAACGCTTTCTGAAAGCCCTTTACAATTTGGATTGATCTATACGGGAAGTGATGATGGCTATGTGCAAGTTACCAAAGATGGAGGTAGTAGTTGGACAAGAATTTCGGATAGTTTACCTCAAGGACTATGGGTGTCTAGAGTGATAGCTTCTCAACATAGTAAGAATCGGGTGTATGTATCTTTTAACGGCTATAGGAATGACGATTTTAAACCATATATTTATTTAAGTGAAGATATGGGAAAAACTTGGAAAAACATTGCAAATAATTTACCCACCTTCCCTATTAATGTGATAAGGGAAGATTCTTTGGATGAGCATATATTATATTTGGGTAATGATAATGAAGTTTTAATTAGTTTTGATAAAGGACAAAATTGGCAAGTCTTTATAAAAGGAATTCCTAAAGTAGCAGTACACGATTTGGTCATTCAAGAACGCGAAAAAGATCTAATTGTGGCTACTCACGGTCGTTCTATTTACAAAGCTAATATCGCTCCTTTACAACAGTACAATGACATAAAAAGTAAATCTATTGTTGTTTTTGAATGTAAAGAAATTATTCACTCTTCTCGTTGGGGAGATTCTTGGAGTCAGTATTCAGAACCTTTTTTACCAAAAATGATTATTGCCTATTATGTATCAGAATCAGGATCCTATTCTATTGATATTTTAGCAGATAAAAAGAATAAGTTGCAAAGTTTTAATGTAAACGCTGATCAAGGTTTCAATTATTTTGAATATGATCTATCCCTTTCTGAAAAAGGCGTGAAAAATTATAATACTAAAAAAGATATCAAAATTGAAAAGGCTAAAAATGGTAAGTATTTTTTGCCAAAAGGAGAATACAATATTAAAATTTCAAATGAAAAAAATCAAACTACACAAAAATTAGTGATCAAATAATAATATGAGAGATAGATTGTAGCTTATAATGTTATTGTTGGTCAATTATACTTCTAACTTTTTCCAAATCTTCAAGAGTATCAACCGCAATTGTTTCAACTTTGGTTATGGCCACTTTTATTTTTTTTCCATTTTCTAACCAACGGTTTTGCTCTAAAGACTCTGCCAATTCCAATGAAGTTTGAGGTAGATTTGCAAATTCTCTTAAGGCATTAGGTTTAAAAGCATACATACCTACATGTTTATAAAACGTATGTTGTTGTTGCCAATTATTTTTGTCAGCATCTCGTATAAAAGGAATTACGGAACGACTAAAATACAATGCATTTTGAAATTTATCTATAACTACAAATACACCACCTTCAAATGGATTTTCTTCTGATTTTACCGGAATCACTAGCGTTGCCATTTCTGTAGTATTATCGTTAAAACATGAGGTTAATAAATTGATTTGTTCTGTTGCTAATAATGGTTCATCCCCTTGAATGTTAACAATTACATCAACATCTAAATGAGCCTCCGTTTTGAATATTTCAAAGGCCTCCAAACATCTATTAGTCCCTGTATTATGTTTGTTTGATGTCATGATTACATTTCCGCCAAAATCCAGTACGGCTTTTTCAATTCTCCTATCATCAGTGGCTACAATTACATGATCTAATGCTTTTTTAGCTTGTTCATAGACCCTCTGTATCATAGATTTACCACATATATCCAATAATGGTTTACCTTCTAACCTTGTGGAGCCATATCTTGCGGGAATAATTCCTAAAATATTCATGCCTTTTATTTTTATACAAATATAGCGTATATGTTTATCTTAGTAAGACTATAAAAATAATTCAAAAGTTAATATCAAAACGAATATAATTAACTTTATGCATAAAGAGTTGTCCGATGGGTGATGATTTTTTTTTATAATTGATGACAATTATATGTGGCATTTACTTGTATAAAAATTAGATCCCATACTGTGTGTATCCCTCTAAAAGAGGGCAATAAAAAAAATGCATCCAATAGATTGTAAAACAAAAAAACGTAGTATATTTGCAGCCCACTTCGTGAAAGTGAATTATTATTAATAATCAAGGTCGTGTACCTTAAAAATTAACAACAAATGCCAGTAAAAATCAGATTACAAAGACACGGTAAAAAAGGTAAACCATTCTATTGGATAGTTGCCGCAGATGGACGTGCAAAAAGAGATGGTAAGTTATTAGAAAAATTAGGAACTTATAATCCAAATACCAATCCTGCTACTATAGATTTAGATCTAGAGGGTGCGGTAAAATGGTTACAGAACGGAGCTCAGCCTACAGATACTGCAAGAGCAATTTTGTCGTACAAAGGTGCTTTATTAAAAAATCATTTGGCCGGTGGTGTAAGAAAAGGAGCTTTAACTGAAGAACAAGCTGAAGAAAAATTTCAAGCTTGGTTAGAAGAAAAAGCAAAACAAATTGCTGCAAAATCAGATAATTTGGCAAAATCTCAAGCTGAAGTTAAAGCCAAAGTTCTAGAAGCTGAGAAAGAAGTAAATGAAGCAAGAAAAGCAAAAGCAGTTGCTCCTGTTGAAGTTTCTGAAGAAACGACAGCGGTAGAAGAGGTTGCTGATGAGGCACCACAAACTATTGATGAAGCTGCTAATGAAGCAAAAGAAGCTGTAGCTAAGAAAGAAGAAGTAGCTAAGAAAGAAGAAGTTGTTGCAGAAGAGCAAGAAACAGTTACTGATGTAGAAGCTTCAAAAGAAGAAGAATAAAAATAATATTATATCTTATCTTTAATGCCATGCTTTTAGCATGGCATTTTTTATGAAATTCTATTTTTAAAAGTATTTTATGCAAAAAAAGGATTGTTTTTATTTAGGAAGAGTAGTTAGAAAGCATAGTTTTAAAGGTGAAGTTGTGATCAAATTAGATACAGATGAGCCTGAATTATATGCCAATATTGATACTGTGTTTATTGATGTAGGTAATAATTTAATTCCCTTTTTTATAGAAAGAAGTTTATTGCAAAAAGGAAATCAATTGCGTGTAAAATTTGAAGATTTTAATACAGAAGAAGATGCTGAGACCATACAGAAATCTGATGTGTATTTACCTTTAGAGCTACTGCCAAAATTGACAGGCAATAAATTTTATTTTCATGAAGTAATTGGTTTTACCATTGAAGATCTACATTTTGGAAAAGTAGGTACTATAGTTGGTATTAATGATAAGACTGCCCAACCCCTTTTTGAGATCATTAATGGAGCTAAAGAAATATTAATCCCAATGATTGATGATTTTATCAAAAAAGTAGATAGAGAGCAAAAAAATATTTTGGTAGAGACACCTGAGGGATTAATTGAAATGTATCTTTAATTTCTGTTGATAGAATTATTAACTGAACTCAGATTGTAAAACAAGCAATTCAAAACGTCATAAATTGAATAAACCATTCAGATTCAAACAATTTACGATCCGCCAAGATAACAGTGCGATGAAAATCGGTACGGATAGTGTATTACTTGGGGCATGGACATCATTAGAAAAATTTACTAATTCTATTTTAGATATTGGAACAGGTACAGGTGTTATTGCCTTGCAGTTAGCCCAACGGTCAGATGTTAGTGAGATTGACGCCATTGAAATTGATAATATGGCATATGAGCAAGCCGTTGAGAATTTTGAAAATAGTGATTGGGGCGATAGACTATTTTGTTACCATTGTTCCTTGAAAGAATTTATAGAAAAATTTGATGACAACTACGATTTAATTGTTGCCAATCCTCCATTTTACTCAGAAGATTATATAACGGCAAATGAATCCAGAAATACAGCAAGATTTACTTCATCATTGTCTTTCGAGGAACTGTTATCATCGGTATCAAAATTATTGTCCGAACAAGGTGTTTTTTCTGTTATTATACCTTATAAAGAGGAAAATAAATTTATTGCAATAGCCATAAAATATCAACTTTTTGTAGTCAGAATTTGCCATGTTCAAGGTCACCCTACTGCTGAAATAAAACGAAGTTTAATGGAGTTTTCATTTCATCAAAGAAAAACTACCATAGAAAATTTAATTATTGAGCATGGTCGTCATCAATATACCTATGACTATCAAGAGTTGGTTAAAGATTTTTATTTAAAAATGTAATATTAATTCTTCAGCAACTTCTTAGTTAATATACCTTGATCTGAACTTATCCTAACCAAGTAAACCGCCGGGTTTAATTCAGAAATATTAAAAGTCTGATTTTCCTTAAAATTACCTTTAAAAGATTTTACCAATCGCCCAGAAAGGTCATGGATAATAACTTTATTGGCAGTTGTATTAATTCTGAATACATTTTTCACCGGATTTGGGTAAACTGTAATATTATCTTCAAAGTTAAAATCCCCAACTGCTAGTGTTACTTGGCTACTACCATACACTTTAAACTCACCCGGTTGTAAACTTATCATAGCATTGACATTGCTTACGTTTATACTGGTATTGTTGTTTAATAAATCATACCAAGTACCGGTTTGTTGAAATTCAGGATCAACGCTCTGGGCTATAATACCAAAATTGCCTATGATGGTGACATGTTTTACATTTGGGCTTGAAGCATCATCCGTTAGATGAATTTTTTTCAGACCATTTGTGGCAGCTACGTCCATTGTAAAATTATCTGTTCTAAAGATATTTTCTTGTTTTTTTAGCTTTATCAATTTTGTCCAAGCATCATATAAATCTTTTCTATCCGGTTCGGTAAAATAATCCCATCTAATAGGTTTATTATCTAATTTGTGTGAGTCATCTCCATATGGTTCAGGAACCGTTCCTGTAGTTGGATCATAGAAAAGAGAAAAATCATAACCTAATTCCCCAAATTGCCATATCATCTTAGGCCCGGGAATGGTAAAATAGAATGCACCAGCCATTTCCATTCTGTCTAATGCTGTGGCAAGTGTTTTAACCGAATAACTACCGCTTGAATTACCGAATTGCAAATTTTTATACATCAAACGTTCTTCATCATGACTTTCCATATAAGAAACATTTGCAGGTATTGTCCATCCTCGTTCCTTATAAGATATCCAAGAAAAATCAGATTTTCCACCATCATGATATCCCATTGTGGCTTCATTATAATTAAAATTGTGATTGCCCCACATCATGATACCTTTACCTTCATCTAAACGATAATTCACCCATTCTGTTTCTTCGGTATTGGTTCCTAAATGTTCAAAAATTATATAAAAATCTGAATTTACTGCCCATTGGTAGTCGGCATACTCCTTGAGAATATCTATCCTGTCTTGTTGATAACCATTAGTGCAACCAAAATCATCAGGACAGTTTTGGGTGAATCCTTTGGTGAGATCCCATCTAAAACCATCAATTTTATATTCGTCAATCCAATATTGTGTGGTACGTTTTATATAATCTTGTGTTGCTTGATTGCTGTGATTAAAGTCATTAAAAAAATCAAATCCATCAGCGTTTGAAGCATTAAAAAATGGACTGTCAGCACTTGCTTGTCCACCATAACCACCGTTATCAGTGTTCCACATTCTATAATACGGATTTTGACCGGTAGCATGATTATAAACCACGTCTAAAACAACAGCCATACCTCTATTATGGCATTCATCAATAAATTGTTTAAAGGCTGTTGGTGTTCCGTAATATTTATCTAAAGCCATATGAAATGAAGGATTATAGCCCCAAGATTCATTACCATCAAACTCATTGACAGGCATAAACTCAATGGCGTTAACTCCAAGGTCTTGTAAATAATCTAATCGAGCCTTCACGGCATCAAAACTATGTAAGGCGTCAAAATCTCTAATCAATAATTCGTAGATCACTAAATCGGTTTTTTCCGGAGGCTGAAAATTAGTTGTCTGCCAAGTAAAAGCAGGATCACCAGTTCTTAATAATGTCACCGCATGACTAGTTTGTCCTGTTGGATATGCAGGTAGATTAGGATAAGTGGTTGTAGTTGAATTGATAAACCCATCATTCGATTCGTCTAATATTGTGGTAGAGTAGGGGTCAGCTATTCTCAATACACCATCCACCAAATACTGATACATATGATTTGACTGTGGAGTCAAACCAGTTAATTCTATCCAAAATCTATCTTTTGGCGAATCTTTTTTGAGTAAATAGGCATTTTCCGTTTGCCAGTTATTAAAATCGCCAATTACATGAACAACATCTTTGGCAGGAGCATATAAAACCAATGTCGCTTTTGTATTATCGTTAGGATCTAAATTAAGTCCATCTTTCATTCCAGTTGGTACAGATTGCTCTATTATTGTAACTATGGCTTGAAAAGTCTCCGTTAGGGTATTACCACCATTTGTAGCTTCTAAACTATAGCTAGTATTTTGTGTAATATTTGTATGTGTAAAGCTATAAGATGTTGTGTTATTTGAAGTGTTTATTATTGCACCATTAGCTTTTAAAACAAAATCAGCTGCTAATGATGAAGTTGCAGCTATGGATAAGGATTGTCCAGAATTTAATAAAGTAATAGCTTGAGTGGGTGCAGTTAATGAGAGTTGAAAAGTTCCTACATTAAAAAAGAAGTCATTACAACCATTATCTTTAAACTCTTGCGAACCATTTTCATTTCTAAAAACGGCACCAATTTGAGTGGCATTGGCTGCTTGTGTAGCATTTAAACTATAATATGTTTCAGGTGTAATAGTAATACTCCATGTACCATCACCATTACTAGTCATTTCTCCAATACCATCGTCTTGCCCCCAATTACCTACAACATTAAAACCCCATGCATTTGTATCATCACCAATACCAGAATGCATATATACTTTCGCTGGACTGTTAAAGCCATTACAATCTGTAGCTGCACTATTAGTGTCAACAGTTATTGTTATAGATTGATCTACATCAAACGGGTCAGGTGCAATAGTTACCTGTGCAAAAGCTAAACTGCTTATTAATATAAAAGTAAGTAGTAGAAGTTTTTTCATAATTGTAAGTTATTAAGTTTTAGTTTCTATTTATAAGATGCTTCGTTTCACTCATTTTATGAACTCTTTCGTAGTAGTTCTTAACAAAAAACAAAAAGGCTACCTTAAAGGGTAGCCTTTTTATAAAATTAATTTTTAACCAGAGAATATGTATATGCTCTAGGATTACTTAAATCTAAGGTTATGGTATAATTTCCATCTTCTGGAACGCCCATATTTTGACCTCCAAATTCCATTGTTCCATCTCCATCATTATCACCTATATTTATGTCCCATCCATCATTGGCTCTAAATTTGATGCCATTATCAGGAGCTGCTTGTTGAGTTAAATCTAAAGTAACAGTCCAAACTTTTGAACTAGCGTCATAAACCATGTCAGTGTCTGAATCCCAACCAGTTGGTGTTGCATTTCCAATAACACCCCAATTGGTTTTAGTCAAATTATAAGTTAATGCATCGGTATCTGCTTTTACTAAGTAATATCCTGTTCCTTCTGCGTTAGCTGTACCACAATTTCCTTCACCATCAGCAACTAGTACTTGAGTATAACTTCCATTAACTCCAGAAGCATCTCCCCAATCTACATTACCCCATTGGAATTCGCCGGCATCATTTGGTGCAAGAAATTTGAATTCTCCATCTAACCAAACAAAACCTTCATAATCAGTTGTCGTTGGAGAAGAACTAGCTAGTAATGGAGCAGATGGTGGATCCCACCCTTGATGGTTGCCGGGTACTGCTATATTACTAGGTGGAATTATTTCTACTACCGCAAATGTAAAGGTATTCAAATCAACAGATATTTTATATTTCCCGGCTGCATAAACAGCAAGGTTTTGTTCTCCATCAACGATTAAAACACCTTCATTGTTAGGATCTTTACCCCAATCGCCTTCAAAACTTGTATTAGTTGGTAAGAATTTGAATTCATCACCATCAGCCAGATCAAGAGTTATTTCAAATAGATTAACATCTAGTCTTGTCATTGCTAAAGCCTCTTCAGGTTTCCAATTTGTCAATGAACCTACTAGATAAAATTCTTCATACTCTACTTTATAAGGTGTTAGTACTACTGAAATAATTTGGGATACTTCACCATTTGCAGATACCCTAATATCTAAACTCGTTGCTTTCTCAGCTTTCAATTCCATTATATCAAGCAAAAATGTATTCAATTCATCAACTGTCATACTAAAATTGACACTTTCAGTTGTTCCTAAAACTACAGGATTTGCAAAGTCGGTACCAGTTTCAGCAACTTCAATTGAATAAGTGCCTGCAGTAGCTGTGGTTGATTTCCAAGAGATAAATAAAGCTTTATTTGATAAGTTGGTATCATCCAACACTATAACAGAGCCACTTGATGGTGTGGTTATCTTAAATGACTCCTTTGCAGGTAATATTTCAAAGTTCTCGTTCTTATCGCAAGAGGAAGTAATCCCGAATACAATTAGAAAAAGAAAGAAAATTTTATATATATTTTTCATGTTTCTAAATTTAATTTTTAACTAATGAATACGTATATTCTCTGGGATTACTTAAGTCTAAGGTTATGGTGTAATTGCCTGATTCAGCAACGCCAATATTATCTCCACCAAACTCCATTGTCCCATCAGCACCAGAATCTCCTAAATTTAGATCCCAGCCATCATTTGCCCTGAATTTTATACCATTATCCGGTGCATCTTGTTGCACTAAATCTAAGGTGATTGATAATGTTCGCGTCACAGGATCGTAAATCATATCAGTATCAGAATCCCATCCGGTTGGAGTAGCATTCCCAATAATTCCCCAACTAACTAGTGCAGTTGAATAAGTAAGAGCTTCAGTATCTGCTTTTACCAAATAATAACCATCAGCAGTTACTTTACAATTATCTTCACCATCTTTATCGATTAGTTTTCCTGTATAAGTTCCGTCATCACCCCAATCTGTATTTCCCCAAAAGAACCCTCCGGTTTGATCTGGAGCCAAAAATTTAAAACCTTCATCACCTTCTATGGTCAGCCAAACAAATCCTTCGTAATCAGTTTCCCCAAAAGCAGATGCTGCCAATAGAGGAGCAGTTGGTGGATCCCATCCTTGATGTTTTCCAGGAACTGCAATTTTTGGTAAGTCAGTTGTAAACGGTGTTATATTTATGGTTATCAACTCAGCTATCTGAGGTGTGTTTGATACAGAGCCTATAGTAGATATTACTCTTATGTCTAACTCTCCTTCAACAAATGGAAGTAAACCAGCAGTAACTGCTGCACCATTAAGCTCACTAATATTCCAGGATAAATAGGTGTTTGTTGTAGAACCAGCTAAAAATGGTTCGGCAAATTCTGTTCCTGATTTTGCAAACTCAACTTTATAAGTAATTTCTGTGGGTACTCCATAATCTGCAGGATTCCAAGTAAGTGTTAGAATTGTATTCAATTGGTTCTCTTCAGGATTAAGAATATACATAGATCCTGGCGCTGGTGCTGTTATTGCTCCGCTACCTTTAGCAGAGATTATCAATTGTTCTTGATCTTCATTATCACAAGATATTACGTCGATAATTAACAGAGATAAAAACAAGAAGTTAAATATTTTTTTCATTTTGATTTTAATTTAAAATTAATAACCAGGATTCTGGGTCAAATTAGGATTAGAGGCCATACTATTTGCAGGCATAGGATATACATTAAAATGACTAGGTAAGGCAATACCATTTGGACTACCACCTTTCCATACCCAATTATAATTACCGCCGGTATAAAGACCAAATCTAATTAAATCTTGTCTTCTGTGACCTTCCCAATATAACTCTCTAGATCGCTCATCAATTAAGAAGTCTAATGTTAAATCATTTGAAGTTATTGAAGTTGAATTGGCACGATCTCTCAAAAGGTTAACATAGTCTACGGCTTCATCAATGGTTCCACCTGTTCCACCTCTGACAACTGATTCTGCAAACATTAAATATACATCAGCTAACCTAAACATTGGAAAGTCAGTGTCAACAAATGTTGGATCTGCACCAGGTGTGCCATTAGAGGTGACATTTTTAAACTTAGTAATTATATAACCAGAATCTCTATCGCCTATATCGACAATTTCGATATCTCTATTGTCAGTAATTAATGTATTCCTAGTATCTGTTAATGGAACAGCTCCATTTAAGAACTTTTCTGCAAATTGTTTTCTAAGTCTTAAAGCACCGCCCCATCCTTGTGCTCCTAAATCAGCTGCGTTACCTTCTAAGCTTCCTACCTCTCCATTAATAATTACTGTAGTAGCACCATAGTTTTGTGTAACCACACCATCAGAAACTAATGGAAAAATAATTTCATTTATTCCTGCCTCGTTTGAATCATTATCTGCTAAAAAGTTTAAACCATATTCTGGTGCTAACGAAAAATTAGAGCCAATAATTTTTTTAGTGTAAGTAACACATTCAGTACTCTTGTCTTGTCCTATATAAACATTAGCATTTAAATACATTTTAGCTAATATCATCCAGGCAACAGCCTTATCAGCACGAGCATATTCATTCTGATTAGCGTCTGCCAAATCATTTTCTATATCCAATAATTCTGATTCAACAAATTCAAATAACTGAGCTCTTTCATATTGTGGACCTTGATAGGTACCTATAGGGTCATTTTCAGTTACAAAGGCAGCTTTACCAAATAAATCCATTAAGTTATAATAAGCCAAAGCTCGTAACAATCTCGCTTCAGCTCTATAGGCTACTATGTCATTCCCAACAGAGCTTGTATGACCTCTAGCTGTTAAGTTTTCATCTGTAGATTGTCTTAAGAATTCATTCGTTAAAGCTACAGAGAACATAGCCCTACTGTAAAACCCAAGTAATATAGTATTGGTTGATGACCATGTGTTTCTTTGAATGGCCTTTACCGCGCCGCCTTCATCATTTTCATAAGACCAAATAGGTTCATCTGCTGCTAGATCTTGCAAATACCATAAGGTTCTTGCATATTGACTGGTACCTGCATCAATACCTTGTAGATTTGATGAGCCTGCATCGCCTGTTCCTGTTAATGAAAGATTACCATAAATACCTGCCAAGGCTTTTTTATAAGCATCAGAGCTAGCATAAAAATCTTCAGATAAAAATTCATCATCATCTCCGGGGGTCACATTTAAATCGTCAGTACAAGCACTAAAGAAAAATAGTAATCCTAAAAGGAAATAAAATTTATATATATTTTTTGTTTTCATCTTTTGTTGAATTAGTTAAAATTTAATATTTAAACCCATTAAGAATGTTCTCGGTCTTGGGTAAATCGCTTTGTCTATTCCATAAATGCTATTACCAGGATCCCCGTAAATTTCAGGATCTAAACCGCTGTAATTGGTAACTGTAAAAACATTTTGTATACCAGTCCATAAATGTAAAGATAAGGATTCACGCTTAAATTTATTAAAAGTATATCCCAAGTTTACATTGTCCATTTTTAAGAAAGAAGCATTTTCAACATAATAATCTGAAAGTAAAACTGCCGATGTCTCATTAAAGTTTGATTCTAAAACAGATATAGGTAGGTTACCTAAGGAAGTTACATCTTGTAACAAATTATATTGAGCTTTAGAGGAATTTACATTATTATATGCATAATTACCTAAACTTGCTCTTAAGTTAAATGAAAAATCAAAGTTCTTATAGTTTAGACTTGATTGAAAACCCATTGTAATATCTGCATTGGGTTTTTTATAAATATATCTATCATTAGAATTGATCAATCCATCTTGATTAATATCGGCATAAGCTCCTTCAATTGCATTTCCGTTGGCGTCATATAATTGTTTATAAACAAAAAACGAATATGGAGCAAAACTTTCTCTATGTACTTGAATTCTTGACCCGGTACCACCATCAATACCACCAACTTCAATATCTTGACCTAAAGCTAGCTCATCTATTATGGTTTCGTTTAAATTAAAATTGTAATTAACATTCCATTTCAAATTTTCAAGATCAATAATATCTGTACCAATACTAAATTCGAGACCCTTAGAAGTGAAATTTCCTATATTTTGGAAACCAGCATTACTGAAGTTAGAACCATCTGAAACGGCAACATTGGCTAATAAATCTTTTGATTCTTTTAAATAAACTTCAACAGATCCAGTTATTTTATTATTAAATAAACCGTAATCTAAACCAATATTATAGGTTGTGGTTTCTTCCCATTTAATATCTTCAAATTTAGATTGAGGAATACCTACAACAATTTCGTTTTCTCCTAATATATATTGAGAAGTTGAACTTCCTGTGATATATCTTCCTAAATAGGCGTATGATGCTGCAATGTCTTGTTGGCCTGTAACACCCCAACCTAAACGTAGTTTTAAATCAGAGAAAACTTTAGAATCTTTTAAGAAATCTTCTTCGCTCAGTTTCCAGGCAAAAGCCGCTGCAGGAAAATCACCCCATCTATTATCTTCGCTAAATCTTGAAGTTCCATCTCGTCTATAGGTAAGCGTTAATAAATATTTATCCATAAAAGATAATTTTGTTCTTCCAAAAAAACCAATTAAAACAATATCAGGATCTGTCGTTATGTCTGACACTGCATCAGGGTCTTTTAAGTTGAAACTATTGAATTTCTCACTTTTAAATTTTTGATATGAATAACCCGCAGTAAATTCTATACCTAACTTATCAGTATCTTTATTGTAGGTTAAATAACCATCTAATAATTGGTTAATTCTACTACCCGTATAATTTTCTTCTGTACCTAAGAAAGGTTGATTATTACCTGTTCTAAAGCCTCTGATACTTGTGGTTGGTCTATTTTTAGTACCTTTTCCATCAGAATTATCATAACCTAAATTCACTACCGCTTTTAGTTCAGGTAGGAAATGAAATTTATAGTCAAATTCGAGGTTTCCATAAAAACGATTGATAACACTCTTATCTTTATATTGTAATAAACTTGCAACCGGGTTTCTTGCTGCATTATTTGGTTCGCCATTTGTATGGTATTCAAAGAAACCGTCAAAAGGAGAATTAATGTCGTAAACCGGTTGTGTGGGATCCATTCTTAAAGCAGTTCCTTCAACACCTTCCGCAAATCTATTTTTCTCAATATTATAGTTAGCATTTAAATTAACTTTTAAATGATCGTCAAAAAACTTAGGATTTAAAGCCAATGAAGTAGAGTTTCTTTCAAAACTAGAAGTCATTCTTAGTCCGGGTTGATTGGTATAACCTAATGATAATCTAGCAGGAAAATTTTCAGCTAATAATCCACTCATAGAAAAGGATTGATCTACTGTAAAATTTTCTTCATAAATCTCATCTTGCCAATCAGTATTAGCAGTACCTAATTGATCAACACTTATACCAGATTGCCCTAAGCCAACTCTTTCAGTTATTAGATTTCTGAATTCATCTGCTGTAAAAACATCAACTTTATTTGCTAACGTTTGATAGCCAACTTTCATATTGTAGTTAACTTGCAAAGCACCACTTTTACCTTTTTTGGTAGTAATGATAATAACCCCATTTGAGGCACGAGAACCATAAATAGCCGTTGCAGAAGCATCTTTTAATATAGAAAAAGATTCAATATCTGCCGGATTGATAGTGGCTAATATAGATCTGGATCCGTCAGTATTAGAATTAGAAATAGGTAAACCATTAATGACAATTAGAGGATCATTTGATGCTCCTAAAGAAGCACCACCACGAATTCTAATTACTGATCCACCTCCAGGAGCACCATTACTTGTAACATTTACACCAGCAACACGTCCAGTAATTAAACTAGCAGGGGTGACAATATTACCCTGATTAAAATCTTTTTCTGTTATTGCTGCAACAGAACCTGTTGCATCTTTAATTGTAGTTGTTCCATAACCAATAACAACCACTTCTTCTAAACTCTCCGTAGACTCCTCTAAGGCAACATTGATATCTGCATTAGAAGTTACAGGCAATTCAATAATATTATAACCAATAAATGAAAATACCAATACATCTCCAGTATTAATATTGTCAATAGAATACAAACCGTCAAAATCAGTTACCGTACCAGTAGTTGCTCCTTTTACAAATACATTTACGCCTGGTAATTCAGTATTTGAAGTTTTATCGGTGACTTTTCCTTTTACACTAAATTGAGCAAAAGCTATTAGTGGAAAAAGAAATAATATACTTAAAAAAGTATTTCTAAAATTTCTCATAAATTCAAATTGAGTTAGTAATTCCTTTAAATAAACTTAACTTATTTTACATTTCACAATGCCAAATGTAAGCGTAAAATTGTATTGAAAAACATGACATAAGTCATAAACCTATTACGAAAACGGTTTCGTGTTGAAAACTTTTGTATTTTGGTAGAATTCTAATGTAAAAAAAAGGTCATTCTTAAAAAAAACACCTTTTTTTTGTGATTATATTAGTGAAAATGAAATCTAAAATTACATTAAAAGATATTGCAAAAGAACTAAGTGTTTCAATTTCAACTGTTTCTAAGGCTTTAAATGATAGTCATGAAATTAGTGAAGAACTTAGAGAAAAAATTAAGGCTTTTGCAGATTTCTATCATTACAGACCCAATAGTTTAGCTCTAAAATTACGGAATAATAAGACCATGATAATTGGAGTTATTATTCCTGAAATAGTACATCATTTTTTTTCTGAAATTATAAGTGGCGTTGAAAAATTTGCCAACGGTAGAGATTATAATGTGATGATTTGTTTGTCAAATGAATCATATGAAAAGGAGAAGTTAAATTTAAAAATGCTCGCCAATGGCAGTGTTGATGGTTTATTGGTTTCCATTGCAAAGGAAACCTTAGAAATAGGAAATTTTGATCATTTTAAAGACTTAGAAGATTATAATATTCCACTTGTTTTATTTGACCGTGTTTCTGATGAAATTCATTGCGATAAGGTAATTGTCGATGATACTGGAGGTGCCTATAAAGCCACTAAACATTTAATAGAGATTGGTTGCAAACGTATTGCCATTATAACTACTCCTGATTTTGTAAATGTGGGAGCATTACGTACTGAAGGATACATAAAAGCTTTAGAAGAAGATGGTAGAAAAGTAAGTCATGATTTGATTTATAAAGTAAGTGAAAAATCAAATATACATGATCAAATTGAAGTTTTCTTTAATGAACTTGATGAAATGCCTGATGGTGTATTAGCCGTAAATGAGATTTATGCGGCTATTGCCATGAAAATTATTAAAGAAAAAGACCTTAAAATACCTGAAGATGTTGCTATAATTGGGTTTACGGATGGATTGATTTCCGCATTTTCAACTCCGGCATTATCAACTGTGGCACAACACGGATATATGATGGGAGAGCATGCTGCTGAGTTGTTATTGGATAGAATTCAAAAAAATGATTCAAATGAAGTTAAATTTGAACGAAAAGTAATCTCAACGGATTTAAGAATTAGAAAATCAACTCAGAATATAGTAGAACAATAGATTTTAAATTAAAAAATTTATA
Source organism: Flavobacteriaceae bacterium UBA2765 (assembly GCA_002352665.1). GTDB lineage: Bacteria > Bacteroidota > Bacteroidia > Flavobacteriales > Flavobacteriaceae > Aureibaculum. The sequence continues at coordinate 51,916 of DEIV01000044.1, read as the reverse complement.
TCTTTGTAACTTGAAACGAAGGTTTTAAACTTTTCATTTTACACTTCACACTGTATTTATACTGATATTTTCTATTGGTTTATTTATCAATTAAAATTAAAATTTAATTTTTCTGCCTAAAAAGGCAGTTGAAAAATTTAAGGATATGGAAAAAAGGAAACTGAGTTTCTGGCAAATCTGGAACATGAGTTTTGGCTTCTTGGGTATTCAAATGGGTTTTGCATTGCAGAACGCAAATGCCAGTAGAATTCTTCAAATTTTTGGTGCTGATGTTCACGAATTGTCTTGGTTTTGGATTATTGCTCCATTAATGGGACTCATAGTACAGCCTATTGTAGGGTACTATAGTGATAATACATGGGGCAGGTTTGGAAGAAGAGAACCTTATTTTTTAGTAGGTGCAATTTTGGCTTCTATAGGATTGGTTCTGATGCCACAAGCAGATATGTTTATTGCTTTCTTGCCAGCTTTATGGGTCGGAGCAGGAATGCTAATGATTATGGATGCTTCATTTAATATTGCTATGGAGCCATTTAGGGCATTGGTAGGTGATAATTTAAGAACAGATCAGAGAACCAAAGGATTTAGTGTGCAAACAGCACTTATTGGTATTGGGGCTGTTATTGGGTCTTGGTTACCTTATGTTTTGGCAAATTGGTTTGGTATTTCAAATGTCTCAGAAGAGGGTAGTGTGCCTATGCATTTAATTTGGTCATTTATAATTGGAGCCATAGTACTAGTTGTTTCAATTTTAATTACTGTGTTCACAACTAAAGAATATTCCCCGGAAGAACTTCAACATTTTGAAGATAATCTTGCTAAAGACGGTGTTATTGAAATAGTAGATGATAAAAGAAAATCAAGCCTATTAGATATTTTTGAAGATTTTAAAAAAATGCCGGCTACAATGCGTCAATTGAGTTGGGTGCAATTTTTTTCATGGTTTGGGCTTTTTGGAATGTGGGTATTTGCCGTTCCGGCAATTGCACAGCATATTTATAGATTACCTGTTTCGGATAGTAGTAGTGAAGCTTATCAAAATGCAGGAGACTGGGTAGGTATTTTATTTGGTGTTTACAACCTTGTCTCAGCTATTTTTGCTTTTACATTACCATATATTGCTAAAAAAATTGGTAGAAAGAAAACACACGCTACCTCACTTATAATTGGAGGATTAGGTTTGATATCTATATATTTTATGCCTGATGAAAATTGGCTTATTTTATCAATGATTTGTATAGGTGTGGCCTGGGCGAGTATATTGGCTATGCCGTATGCAATTTTAGCAGGTTCTATTAATCCAAAAAAAATGGGCGTATATATGGGAATTTTTAATTTCTTTATTGTTATCCCTCAGATTATAAATGCCTTAATTGGTGGGCTATTGGTAAAATATTTGTATAACGATCATGCAGTGTTAGCATTGGTTACAAGTGGAGTTAGTTTTTTAATAGCCGCAATGTTAGTGGCAAAAGTTAAAGATGTAGATGATAAAATTAATGAATAAAATGGGCTTTATATTCGATTTAGACGGTGTAATTGTAGATACCGCAAAATACCATTATTTGGCATGGAAAAACCTAGCCAATGAATTGGGTTTTGATTTTACAGAAAAACAAAATGAATTACTTAAAGGTGTGAGTCGTGTAAAATCCTTAGAAATATTATTAGATATTGGTAAAATAAGTTTAACCCAAGAAAAGAAATCTGCTTTACTTGTTGAAAAAAACAAAGAATATTTAGTTGAAGTTCATGCTATGACAGCTGATGAAATTTTGCCAGGGATTATAGACTTATTGGATTTTCTAGATAAACATCATATAAAATATGCCTTGGGTTCGGCTAGTAAAAATGCACCTTTAATTTTGAAGAAAGTAGGACTTTTCGATAGATTTACTGCCATTGTTGATGGAAATGATGTGAGCAAAGCAAAACCCGATCCTGAAGTGTTTTTAATTGCAGCAAAAAAATTAAATATATCACCAGAAAACTGTATTGTTTTCGAAGATGCTATAGC
>DEIV01000044.1:0-49865 GCA_002352665.1 Flavobacteriaceae bacterium UBA2765 | reverse complement strand
AAGCCGATTATGTGTTTGCCGGTACCAATAAAATAAACACCAATTTTATAGAAGAATTAATAAATAAGTAACCTAAAAAATGAATCAAGATTATATTCAACCAAACGAATGGTCAATTATTGAAGAAGGGTTTGATGTAGAAAGTGTTAAATCATCAGAAAGTTTGTTTAGTATTGGTAATGGAGCCATGGGGCAGCGTGCCAATTTTGAAGAACAATATTCCGGTTCTACATTTCAAGGCAGCTATATTGCCGGAGTCTATTATCCAGATAAGACAAGAGTAGGATGGTGGAAAAATGGTTACCCTGAATATTTCGCCAAAGTACTAAATGCTCCAAGTTGGATAGGGGTCAATGTCCTTATTAACGATGTACAACTCGATTTAAATACATGTAAAAAAGTTGAGAATTTCCGTAGGGAACTCAATATGAAAGAAGGGTGGTTGTCGAGAAGTTTTACAGCTGTTTTGGCTAATGACATTGAGGTTGAAGTGGAGGCAAAAAGATTTTTAAGCTTAGACTTGGATGAGCTAGGTGCGATACACTATCAAGTGAGACCCAATAAAGATGTTAAAATTAGCTTTACACCTTATTTGGATAGTGGTATTACTAATGAAGATTCTAATTGGGATGATAAATTCTGGAATACAACTAAAATTACTCAAGTTGGTCAACAAGCTTTTATAGAAGCACATACTATGAAAACTAATTTTCATACTTGTACTTATATGGAATCGCAGTTTTTCTTAAATAATGAATCCATAGATTTAAGTCCTGAAAAATTGCAATCAGCAACAGGAATTACCTATAAATATACCGCTGTAATAAAACAAAATGAAGTTTTTACCATACATAAATTTGGTGGTTATACGGTAGATAGATATCATGATAAAGATGATTTAATTACAGCAGCCAAGACGAACTTAACAAAAGCAAATGCATTAGGTTTTGAGGGTCTATTATCTTTACAAAAACAAGCTTGGAAAACCATTTGGGAGATGGCTGATATTACTATTGAAGGAGATACGAAAGCCCAACAAGGTATTAGGTTTAATATTTTTCAATTGAATCAGACCTATTTAGGTAAAGATACACGATTGAATATAGGGCCAAAAGGTTTTACGGGTGAAAAATATGGAGGGAGCACCTATTGGGATACGGAAGCCTATTGCATTCCTTTTTATATGGCTACTAAAGATCAACATGTAGCAAGAAATTTGTTGGAGTATAGATATAATCACTTAGGAAAAGCCATTGAAAATGCTACAAAATTAGGGTTTACCAACGGAGCAGCATTATTTCCTATGGTAACCATGAATGGTGAAGAATGTCATAATGAATGGGAAATTACCTTTGAGGAGATCCATCGAAACGGTGCCATTGCTTTTGCAATTTTTAATTATTACCGTTATACCGGAGATTATAGTTATATCCCCGAAAAAGGTTTGGAAGTATTGATAGGTATTGCTAAGTTTTGGCATCAGAGAGCTACTTTTTCAAAGGATAAAATGAAGTATGTTATTTTAGGTGTGACCGGGCCAAATGAGTATGAAAATAATGTCAATAATAATTTTTATACCAATTATTTAGCTCAATGGTGTATTGAATTTGCTTTAGAAAATATTGAAAAGGTAAGAGCCGAATATCCTTCAGATTATAGAAGAATTATTGATAAAACCAATATCACAGAAAAGGAATTAGGTCAATGGAAAACAGTTGCTGAAAACATGTATTTTCCTTATGATATTGAGTCTAATGTATATTTACAACAAGATGGTTTTTTAGATAAGGAATTGATAACTGTGGCCGATTTAGATCAGTCGCAAAGACCAATCAATCAAAAATGGTCTTGGGATAGAATATTGCGTTCACCCTATATCAAACAAGCTGATGTATTGCAAGGGTTTTACTTTTTTGAAGAACATTTTACAGCAGATGAATTAGAACGTCATTTTGATTTTTATGAACCTTTTACCGTTCATGAAAGTTCATTATCTCCATGTGTACATAGTATACAAGCGGCCAAATTAGATAGAATGGAACAGGCTTATCAATTTTATCTGCGTACTTCTAGATTAGATTTAGATGATTATAATCATGAGGTTGAAGAAGGACTACATATTACTTCAATGGCAGGTACTTGGATGAGTATTGTTGAAGGTTTTGGAGGCATGCGTGTACAAGAAGATACTTTGTCTTTTGCTCCTAAAATTCCGAAGCAATGGAAGGCATATTCTTTTAAAGTCAATTTTAGAAATCTGATTATCAAAGTAAATGTAAATCAAAATGAAACTAACTTTGAATTTGAAGGAGATAAACCTCTTAAAATAATTGTGAATAAGAGGTTTGTAACTATCAATCCGAATCAATTAACAGTAGTGTGATACAAAATCTCAAAGGTTTGAAAAAAAACATTGTATAAATGGAGAAATATGATATTTTGGAACCTGATTTTTTTTATCATATTTACAATAGAGGAAATAACAAAGAGAACTTATTTTTAGAAGAGGAAAATTACATTCATTTTTTTAATTTAATAAAGAAGCACCTCTGTCCAATAGTACATGTTTATGCTTATTGTTTGTTGAAAAATCATTTTCATCTATTAATTAAAATTAAATCAAAAATAGAGATAGAAGATGTTTATTCAAATATTAATAATTTATCTCAACCTTTTTCAAATTTATTCAATGCCTATACTAAGGCAATAAATAAAAAATATGACAGAGACGGAAGTTTGTTTAAAGTTAGGTTTAAAAGAGAAAGAATAGATAATGATAATTATTTGAGAAATGTAATTACTTATATTCATTTAAATCCGGTTAAACATAGATTTGCAAATGATTTTTGTAAATATGAGTTTTCTTCTTTTAATTCAATAATGTCCGTAAAACCAACTTTATTGAAGAGAGTTGAGGTTTTAAAATATTTTGAGAATAGAGAGAATTTTTTATTTGTTCATAAAGAATGCTTAAGAAAGGGAATGTATGAAGAATTTGATTAAACAAGTATATATGACCTTTTATATTTTGTTCTTTTGGTTGTATGTAAAACAGAGAAACCTCAAAGGTTTTAAAAACCTTTGAGGTTTGAAAAAAAAACTAGTACACATGAAAAGATTATTATTCGTATTCATTTTATTTTTCAGTCTTAATAGTTTTGCTCAAATTGAACGTGTAGAGCCTCTGCATTGGTGGGTTGGGTTTCAAGTTACAGAGTTACAATTATTAGTTAAAGGAAATGGTATTGGTTCAAGTGCTCCAACATTATCTTACAAGGGTGTTAGCATTGAAAGTATTCAAAAAGGCGACAGTCCAAATTATTTATTTCTCAACTTAAATATTGAAAAAGGTACCAAGCCTGGAAAATTCGAAATTGTTTTTAAGCAAAAGAATAAAAAGAAGTTCAAATACACTTATGAACTTAAGCAACGGTTAAATAAACCAGATCAATATATTGGATTTAATAGTGCTGATGTAATTTATTTAATTACACCAGATCGTTTTTCCAATGGTAATACAGCTAATGATATTAATACTAAGATGCGTGAGAAAGCTATAAATCGCAATGATAATTATGGTCGACATGGAGGTGATATTAAAGGTATACTTAATCACCTAGACTATATTAATGATATGGGTTTTACAGCCATTTGGTCAACACCATTACTTATAAATGATATGGCAGAATCATCTTATCATGGTTATGCCATAACCGATTTTTATCAGGTAGATCCTAGATTTGGTAGCCTTGAAGAATACATAGAATTGTCTGAGAAAGTAAAAGAAAAAGGGATGAAATTAGTTATGGATCAAGTAGCTAATCACTGTGGAAGTGAGCATTGGTGGATGAAAGATTTACCTTTTAATGATTGGATTAATTATCAAGACAATTATTTGAATAATGATATATTAAAAACCTCAAACCATAGAAGAACTACAAATCAAGATCCCTATGCTTCACAAATAGATGCCAATTTAATGACGCAGGGATGGTTTGTTAGTGCCATGCCCGATCTAAATCATAATAATCCTTTTATGGCAAAATATGTCATACAAAATAGTATATGGTGGATAGAGACTTTGGGCTTAGGAGGTATCAGACAAGATACCTATCCTTATTCCGATAAGAAATTTATGGCTTCTTGGGCAGGTTCAATTATGAAGGAATATCCAAATTTCAGTATTGTTGGAGAGGAATGGAGTTACAATCCTTTATTATTGGGGTATTGGCAAAATGGAGCAAATAATAATGACGGATATCAATCAAATTTAAAATCTGTAATGGATTTTCCTATGCAAAAAAACATTGTAGATGCTCTAAACGAAGAAGAAAGTTGGGATAAAGGATTGGTAAAAATTTATGAGGGTTTAGCGAATGATTTTCATTATACATCACCTCTTGATATTATGATTTTTCCTGACAATCATGATATGGATAGAATTTACACTCAACTTCATAATGACCTGGTTCTTACCAAGATGGCATTGGGTTATCTATTGGCTTTACCAAGAATCCCGCAAATCTACTATGGCACTGAAGTATTGATAGATAATAGTGATAAACCCGGTGATCATGGATTGATAAGAACTGATTTTCCCGGTGGATGGGGCGGAGATACTATAGATGCATTTACCGGTAGTGGATTGACTGATGATCAGTTAGAAATGCAGCATTTTTTAAAGAGCGTCCTCAACTATCGTAAAAAAAGTGAAGCTATCCATAGTGGAGCTACCAAACATTTTGCACCTGAAAATGGGATATATACTTTTTTTAGAATAAAAGATGAAGAAATCGTAGTACTTATTTTAAATAAAAATAAATCGCCAATGTCATTGAATCTAGATAGATTTGAAGAAATAGCATTAAAAGGAAAAGTTTTGAAAAATATTATTTCCGATAAAAAATTGGTTTGGGATAAAACTTTAGAATTGGAAGCAAAAGGCATCTATCTCTTTTCAACAAAATTAGATTGAAAAACCATATTTAATATTGTATTAAGATTTTTTAAATAAAAATTAACAAATGAAAAAAACACTTATATTTCTTTCATTATTAGTAATTTCAATAGTATTGAGTTGTAATAAAGAGAAAAAAATTGAAGAAAATCAATCAATGAAAACGGAAATATTAAAACAAAAAATAGTTATTTATCAAGTGTTTACACGTTTATTCGGAAACACCAATACTACAAATAAACCATGGGGAACTATTGAAGATAATGGGGTTGGTAAATTTTCAGATTTTAGCATTAAGGCCTTAAAAGAAATAAAAGCACTAGGTGTTACACATATTTGGTATACAGGTGTACCACATCATGATGTTATATCAGATTATACAGAATATGGAATTTCAAATGACGATCCTGACGTTGTAAAAGGTAGAGCCGGATCACCTTATGCCGTAAAAGACTATTATAATGTGAATCCGGATTTAGCCGAAGATCCTAAAAATAGATTGGAAGAATTTATGGCTTTGATTTCCAGAACGCATAAAGTCGGTTTAAAAGTAATCATTGATATTGTACCGAATCATGTGGCCAGAAACTATCAAAGTTTAACTAATCCGGAGGGGGTTGAAGATTTTGGAGCTAATGACAATACAGCTGTTGTGTATGATGTAAATAATAATTTTTATTACAATCCCGGTGATGTTTTTAAAGTGCCTGAATGGGAGCATGGGTATCAACCTTTGGGAGGTGAAAAACAGAAGTTAAATGATGGCAGGTTTAAAGAAAATCCTGCAAAATGGACAGGTAATGGCTCGCGATTATCGCAACCAAATGCTAATGATTGGTATGAAACCGTAAAAATAAACTATGGTGTCAGTCCAGATGGAAGAAAAGATTTTGACGAGTTGCCCTCAAATTTTGACCAAGAAAATTACCAAGTACATTTTGATTTTTGGAAAGACAAAACTGTACCTGATTCATGGAAAAAGTTTAGAGATATTACCCTTTATTGGACAGCTTTAGGGATAGATGGATTTAGATATGATATGGCAGAAATGGTTCCGGTAGAATTTTGGAGTTATATGAATTCTTCCATTAAAATGAAGAATAAGAATGCTTTTTTATTGGCTGAGGTATATAATCCTGATTTATATAGAGATTATATCCATAGAGGAAAAATGGATTATCTTTATGATAAAGTACAGTTATATGATACTATAAAACATGTTATGCAAGGTCATGGATTAACGGATAATATCCCACCAATTCAAGAATGGTTACATGACATAGAACATCAGATGGTTCATTTTTTAGAAAATCATGATGAACAACGTATTGCGAGTCCTGAATTTGCTGGTAGTGCTGAAAAAGGAAAGCCGGCAATGGTAGTTTCAGCAACAATAAGTACTTCACCAACTTTAATTTATTTCGGACAAGAATTAGGAGAGCCTGGTGCGGAAGATGCTGGTTTTGGAAAACCTTCAAGAACTTCTATGTTTGATTATATTGGGGTGCCTCATCTTCAACGGTGGACAAATAACACGCAATTTGATGGTGGTCAATCTACTGAAGAAGAGAAGGAATTGCGAGATTTTTATAAGCGACTCCTTAATTTTACAATCAGTAGTAAGGCATTAATGGGTAATTATCAAGATATTCATACTTACAACAGGACAAATACCGAAAATTATAATAGTAAAGTCTTGTCTTTTGTACGTTTTAAAGATGCAGAAAAATTGATAGTTGTTGCAAATTTTGATGATAAAAATAAGTATTCTTTTACGTTGCAACTACCTGAAAACATCATAGAAAAATGGAATTTACAAGAAGGTTCTTATCCACTAGAAGATCAATTGTATCATCAATTTAGATCAACTTTAGTTGTAAAGAACGGACTAGGTATTGTAAAAATTGAATTAAACCCTTTAGAATCATTTATTTTAAAATTAAATAATTAAAACATGAAATATATAGTATTAATACCCTTTTTTATCCTAATCCTCTTGAGTTGCTCTGATAAAAAACAAGAAAAAGTTGTAGATATAAAAACCATTGAAACACCTTTTATCTGGGAAGCAGCAAACCTTTATTTTCTATTGACAGATCGATTTAATAATGGAGATACTTCCAACGATATTAGTTTTGACAGAACAAAGGAGACTGCCAAATTAAGAGGTTTTAAAGGTGGAGACATCAAAGGGATTACACAGAAGATAAAGGAGGGTTATTTTACTAATTTAGGAGTAAATGCTATTTGGCTATCTCCTATAGTTGAACAAATTCACGGAGGAACCGATGAAGGTACCGGATTAACTTATGGTTTTCATGGCTATTGGACAAAAGATTGGACAGCTTTAGATCCTAATTTTGGTACTAAGAACGATTTGCAAGAACTTGTTGAAACAGCTCATAAAAATGGCATAAGAATAGTTTTAGATGCCGTAATCAATCATACAGGCCCGGTTACTGAGAAGGATCCTGTTTGGCCGGATAGTTGGGTGAGAACCGGACCTCCGTGTGGTTTTCAAGATTATGAGTCTACGGTGACCTGTACATTGGTAAAGAATTTACCGGATATCTTAACAGAAAGCAATGAGGCAGTTGAATTACCACCGCAATTGGTTGAAAAATGGAAAAATGAGGGGCGTTATGACGAAGAAATTGCCGAGTTAGATGCTTTTTTTAAAAGAACAGGATATCCTAGAGCACCTCGATTTTATATTATGAAATGGTTGACAGATTACATTGTAGAATTTGGTATTGATGGATATAGAGTTGATACCGTAAAACATACTGAAGAATATGTATGGCAAGAATTTAGAACGGAATGTGATTATGCTTTTGCAGAATGGAAAAAGAACAATGTGGATAAAGTGCTAGATGATAATAATTTTTATCTGGTTGGAGAAATATACAATTATAATATAAGCTCTGGTAGATATTACGATTTTGGCGATAAAAAGGTCAATTATTTTGATAAAAGCTTTAATGGTCTCATCAATTTTGAATTGAAATACGATGCCATTAAAGATTATGAGCATATATTTTCTAAATACGATAGTATTTTAAATAGTGAATTAAAGGGATATGGTACTTTAAACTATCTTACTTCTCATGATGATGGACAACCTTTTGATGCTAAAAGAGAAAAAACTTATGAAACTGCAACTAAATTATTGCTTTCTCCAGGTACATCACAAATGTATTATGGAGACGAGTCAGCTCGTTCGTTGATTATTGAGGGAACAGCCGGAGATGCAACATTAAGGTCATTTATGAATTGGGATGCTATCCAAAACAATACTAAAACGAAAGAATTATTAACGCATTGGCAAAAATTAGGACAGTTTAGAAATCAGCATCCATCTGTTGGAGCAGGTAGACATCATAAGATTTCTGATGCACCTTATGTTTTTTCTAGAAGTTTTTCAAAAGACACTTATATTGATAATGTTACTGTGGGCTTAGATTTAAAAAGTGGTGCAAAAGAGCTGAATATATCTTCAGTTTATAAAGACGGAATGGTTTTAAATGATGCCTATTCAAACACAGAAGTAATAGTAGAGAATGGAAGTGTATATTTAAATACACCATTTTCAATTGTTTTACTTGAACAAAAATGAGTGCTTAAATGGGTATTAGTTAAAAATACTTAGACGAGGTTAATAAAAATGCGGTAGTTATTTAAATAACTACCGCATTTTTATTATTTGTGTTCAGTCTGTTCTATTCAGACTTAGGAGTACCATCAGGTTTTTGTTCTAAAATATCAAAGAACTGATCTAATTTTGGTAAAATAACAATCCTTGTTCTTCTATTTCTTGAACGACCTTCAGAAGTATCATTAGAAGCTAATGGTAAATATTCACTTCTACCTGCAGCTATCAATCTTTTAGGATCAATACTAAAGTCATTTTGTAAAACTCTAATTACAGAAGTTGCACGTTGTGTACTTAGATCCCAATTGTCTTTTGTTATAGCAGTATTAATAGATCTGTTATCTGTATAACCTTCTACCATCACTTCCATTTCAGGTCTGCTAGCAATAACTGTAGCTACTTTTCCTAAAATTTCTTTTGCTTTAGATGAAATTACAGAACTTCCACTTCTAAATAATAATTTATCGTTAATTTCAACATAAACTACTGTTTTTTCAACATTTACAATAATATCTTCATCTTGAATACCATCAGACAAAGCACTTTTTAAATGAACGGCCAAAGTTAAATTGATAGAATCTTTTCTGGACATGGCACCACGAATACCGTTAATGTATTTGTCTTTTTCGCTCAATTGAGCAATTACATCACTAATGTTACTGTTTGCAGATTGAGATAACGAAGTTAAGTTTTCAATTTGTCTAATAGAATTTGCCTGATTTTCTTTTAAGAATTTATTTTGTTCTTCTAAGGCAGCAACTTGATTGGCAAACTTGTCTTTTTCAACTTGACATTCTAATACTTTTGCTTTTACATCTGTTAATTCGGTTTTAGCAGCATCGTACTGGCTTTGTAAATCAGCGTATTTCTTTTGTGAAACACAAGATGATAATAAGAGTACAACGGCTAAGGATAGAAAAAGAATTTTTCTCATAATTGATAGTGTTATTAAATTTAGAGTACGAAGTTATTAAAAAAAAGCGTCTAATAAGAAAATTTTAATATGATTTTAACAAATAATAATCACGATGGTTCTAGAGATGTCTGATGTAAAATTAAAGTTAGAGATTGTTAGAACCCTATTTGTGCAAACTTTGAGGTCTCGTATCAATTAATAATTATCTTTGTAATTCCATTATATGCATACAAATATTTAGATGCTGAACTGGAGAATTTGCTTTCAAACAGATCAAATAAAAAAATGAAACATTTAAATATAAAATGTCTAATTGCACTATTTCTGTTATTTGGATTAATATCCTGTAAAGAAAATAAGACCTTGGAAAGTGTAAATTTGAAAGGAACGGCTTTTGGTACATCTTTTCATATTACTTATTTTGACAAAGAACATCGAGATGTTACCAAATCAATAGATAGTTTATTTTATCTAATTAATAAATCATTATCTACTTATATCAAAAATTCAGACATTTCAAAAATTAATAGAGGTGACCAAAGTGTTATTGTTGACGATTACTTTATTGAGGTCTTCCAAAAATCTTTAAGAATATATAGGGAAACCAATGGCGTTTTTGATCCAACTATAGGTGTTTTGGTGAATGTCTGGGGTTTTGGACCCGAAAAGCCAACGCAAACTCCAGACACTATAAAAATTAAAAAATTATTAAATCTGGTAGGTTTTGACAAGGTGCAATTGTGTAAGGGTAGAATTTCTAAAACTAATGATAGTATTTATTTAGATTTTAATGCTATTGCTAAAGGGTATGCTGTAGATATAGCGGGTAGATTTTTAGAAAGAAAGAATATAAATAACTATTTAGTTGAAATTGGTGGAGAAATCCGAACAAGAGGAATGAATAAAAATAAAAATTCCTTATGGAAAGTGGGCATTGAAAACCCTAATTTTGATGGAACAAGGTCTTTTGATAAATTAATAACATTAAATAATGAAGCTATGGCAACTTCGGGTAGTTATAGAAAATTTAAATTGGACTCCATTAGTGGGAAAAAATACACACACATTTTAAATGCAAAAACAGGAATGCCCATGCAAAGCAATTTATTAAGTGTCTCTGTTATAAGTTCATTAGATTGTGCAGATGTTGATGGTTATGCAACAGCTTTAATGGCAATGTCTTTAGAGGAAGCTAAAGATTTTTTAAAGGAACATAATTCTTTAAAAGGATTTATTATTTATAGCACAGAAACGGGTGAATTAAATACTTTCGGCACTACCAATTTTTAAAGTTTTTAAAATGGCTTCTAGTTCAAACATAAAATCACGTTTCTTAATAGAAGGAGCAAAGGTAAATCCTTCAAAGACCAGTAATCGGTCATGAGCTTTATCTACTATAGTATAATTTAAAAAAGGGCCAGCCATAAAATCACCTTTTACTTCCCATTTTCCTCTAGTTTCATAGGCAAGTTCACCACTCAATTTGATTTTTCTTGTAAATGGCGTATAGGCAGCTTCCGTAATCATATAAGTGCCATCAAACTGTCCGGGAATGTGTTTTTTACCAATAATATTTCTAGCATTGGCAATATTATTAACAATACTATCTGTATCCGCTAAAGGCAAAGCGTAAGCAATTATATTCATACTGCCTTTGCTTATATCTTGTCTCAGCCATAAAAAGTCACCCGTATCATCAACAAGGCCATAAGTTTTAGGCACTTTTAGACGCACACCTAAATTGGTAAGTGTTTTTATACTATCAATATTATGATGCTTTTTTATTACTTTTCTTTGATACATTTTTATATCAGCCTCTTTAAAAACGGAAATTATATCTTCTTTGTGCTCACCAATAAGTTGATGTAACGAAGCAATATCTTTTCCTAAAATACTAACTGTAATTTGCGGATTGGCATATACATTAGTTTTTGTAGAGTAACCTTCTTTATCGCTAATACCAACTAATAAAATATTCCTATTTTTTTGAAATAATTTTGAAAAAGATTTAGGGGCAATTTGACTAATTGAGAACTGAGTTTCTTCTTGAGGAAGTCCTAATACCGGTGACGCAATAATATTTCGTAAAGAGTCACCAACTTGTCCTTTCCACAAATCATTTTCCATTACCAGAATTAAATTATTTATACGGCCTGTTGAACCTTGAAGTGTAATCTCATTATTTTTTTCATTACAAGAAAGTAATGTGGTTATAAAAATTACTGAAACAACAAATATTTTCATCTTTAGGTTTTATAAATTTTGAGTTTTGTACCCGGTTTTAGATTTTTAACACTCCAAATATTGTTCCATTTCTTAATTTCTTCAACAGAAACTTTAGGAAATTTTCTTGATATGATCCATAAAGAGTCTCCTTTTTTAACCGTATATGTAGTGTATTTGCCTTTTGGTGAGGCCGTGCTTTTTGACTTTTTAACACTGGTGCTTTTTCCTTTAGCTACTGTTGATCTAGATCCTTTAGGATAAATAGTTAGTCGTTGTCCAATTTTTAATTTGTTTGAACGTAGGCCATTCCATCTTTTAATACTACTAACACCAACGCCATACCTTTGTGCAATTTTACCTAGATAATCACCATTTCTAACCCTATATCGTATTTTTTCAGGTGAATTAAAAAATTTAGGTAATGGCTTTTCACGTTTTGCATCATCTACTTTGGCAAATGCATAAATTTGCTCTTCATTAGATGCAAATTTACCAATGAGTTTAACCGGTAAACGCAAGGTGTAATTCTTCCCCTTTACATAAGGTATTATATTGAGTTTGTATTGCGGGTTTAGCAATTCGAGTAACTCATTATCAGTTTGTAATACTTTGTTAATTTGCTCAAAAGTGATTTGTTGTTTTACAATAACAGTATCGGTTTCAAACCTATTAGCCATAACTCTTTTAGGTTGAATACCATGTTCCTTGGCATATTCCATCAAGTAAAGCGTTGCATAAAATGCAGGTAAATACCCTGCTGTTTCTCTAGGTAAATTATGTCTAATATTCCAATAATTTCTATTACCACCCGAACGTCTAATGGCTTTAGATACGTTACCTGGCCCTGAATTATATGCTGCCAAGGCTAAATCCCAATCGCCAAAAGTATCATAAAGGTTAGATAAGAATTTACATGCGGCTTCTGTAGCTCGCATTGGATCGTGTCTTTCATCAACATAAGAATTTACTTCTAACTTATACTGTTTACCTGTATAGTACATAAATTGCCATAAACCTGAAGCTCCTACTCTAGAACGGGCTCTAGGGCGTAATGCAGATTCTACAATGGCTAAATATTTAATTTCCAACGGAATATTATACTTGTCTAACTGCTCTTCAAACATCGGAAAATAATATGCAGCTTTACCCATTAAATTACCCATAGTCTTTTTACGAGTTTTCAAATAATGCTTTATCAATCGTTCTAATGATGGGTTGTATTCAACATTAAAAGGTGTTGTGCTATTTAGATGTGCCAATCTTTCTTTTAACAATGCAGTACTAAGTTCATCAAAAATAGTATCGGTAATTTTTTCGTCAGGATTTACGAAAAGAAAATCGCTATTTAATGAGGATCGACCTAAGGTATTTAACCAAAGACTATCAATGGTGCTTGCATCAATATGATCAACAAGTTGCACGTTACCATCATTATGTACTTCAGCATCAATATGAAGCGTTTTTTTATTATTAACATCCTTGACATCAGTTGATGGGGTGTTATTTTCTTGAGAGAAAGAAACAAAGGAAATACATAATAGAAAATATATTAATAGGGGCTTTATCATTCTAAATATTTAGATTAATACCAGATTATATTGAGGTTTGGAGAAGGCAAAAGTAGCAAAATTATTTTAAAATAATTTCTAGACTTATAAAACACTAAGAAACACCAAACTATATAATAACGATGAGTAGGTTATTAAATTATTCAGTTTTTGTTAAAATTCTGAGTTGTGTACCCGGTTTTACATATGACACTCCCCACATATTGTTCCAATTACGAAGTTGCTGTATTGAAACATTTTGGAATTTTTTTGAAATGACAAATAGCGATTCACCCTCTTTAACAGTATAATTTTTAAAATTTTGAGTATTTGAAGTAATGTTTACTTCATTATGAAAGGAGTTGGTTATTGATTGCTGTTTATCTCTTTTTCCAATTCTTTTATCGGTAATAACAAGACGTTGCCCTTCTATTAAATATTCGGTTTGTAAACCATTCCATTTTTTTAATTGATGTAAGGTAATTCCAAATTTTCTGGCAATTTTATTCAAATTATCCAACTCTTTTACCACATAGCTATTATCATTAGTCGCTAAAATATAATTTGGCTTTTCTTGGTAATGCACTTCTTGTTCTAGTGCAGTATCTGTAGAAATAAATTTGCCAATTAAATTTTTAGGCAATGTTAATACGTGATAGCTGTTATCATTATACGGTATTATACCTAATTTGTATTGAGGGTTTAGCGATGTTAATAGCTCAGTATCAATGCTTAATTTTTTTTCTATTTGTAAAAATGTAAGTTTTTGTCTGATATGAATGGTATCGGTATCAAAATAGCTAATCTTAATGTTTTTGGGATAAATCTGATGCTCATTGCCAAACTCAAAAAGATAAAACATGGTATAAAAAGCAGGTACATAGCTTCTGGTTTCAGCAGGTAAATATTGTCTAATATTCCAATAATTTCGCAATCCACCGGAACGCCTAATCGCTTTTGAAATATTTCCCGGTCCTGAATTATAAGCAGCTAACGCTAAATCCCAATCGCCAAAAGTGTCATGTAATTTTGTCAAATATTTACAAGCGGCTTCCGTTGCTTTTAATGGATCTGTACGCTCATCAATATAAGAACTCACATTCAATCCGTATTCTTTACCGGTATGATACATGAATTGCCATAGGCCTTTTGCACCTGCACTGGATTTAGCAGTTGGTTTTAATGCAGATTCCACTACGGCTAAATATTTAATTTCTAAGGGAATATCATATTTATCTAAATACTCTTCAAAAATTGGGAAATAATAATTGGCTCTATCCATTAAATTGGAAACATCATCTTTTTTTGTTTTTAAATACAACCTTATAAAACGTTCAACTGTTGCATTATAAGGTACGTTAAATGGAGAATTATCACTTAGTTGTTCCAATCTATTTTTTAGTAATAAGGACGAAAATTCTTCATGATCTGAACTTGATATCGCCGTATTTAGGAATGTCTGGGTATTAATTTCTGCCTCTTCGGCCATATCAAATGTCAGTTCATTATCTGTATCTAATAATGAAATATCTTGTCCAAAAAAGGTTTGATGTAATAATAAAAATGTAAATAAAATTAATTTTTTCATAAGGCTTGGTGTTTAGCTTGGATTTTTTAGTTGGATTTTTATCCAGTTCAATACTGTATTGAACATTTCTTCTTTACAAATGTCATTGTGTAATTCATGAAACCCGTTTTCAAATAATTTAAGGCTTGACTTTCCATTAGAATTTTTTACAAATTCTTCGGTTGCTTTATAGCTAATAAGTTTATCTCCTGTGCCATGAACCAACAACATTGGTATGGTTAATTGAGCAGCATGTTCAATTGCCCAGATGCCTTTTTTCATAAAAGTTAATGAATAATTTGCACTTATTTTATCGTGGACTAATGGGTCATCAATATATTTTTGTACCTCTGTTTTATCCCTAGAAATAGCGGTAACATCTAATTCATTACCCATCGTAATAGAGGGTCCTATTTTTTGTAAAATACGCCCTACAGCCAATTTCCATGCAGGTGGTTGAAAAGCTAATTTTAAAAACGGACTTGTAGCAATAGCACCTACAAAATTGTTACTTCTACTTAGTACATAATTAATAATAACATTAGCTCCCATACTATGGCCATATAGAAAAGTAGGGGTATTGCCAAATGTACTATGTGCTTTTTCCCCAACTATTTGAACACAATCTAATACTGCTTCATAACTAGGATTATGACCTCTTTTGCCTTCAGTTTTACCATGACCAAATTGATCATAAGACATTACTGAAATATTATTTTCTATAAACTTAGGAACTATAAAATTGGCATATCTAGAAGAATGTTCTCCCATACCGTGAACCAAGATTACAACAGCATCGTTCGTTTTTGCCTGCCAATATTGACCGTAAAAATTGGTGTTATGGTAATTAAAATCAAACTCTTTATGCAACATGTATTAGGGTTTACACCCAAAACTATTAAAAGAGAGTTAGTAAATAACAATAATGTTAATTAAAGCTAAAAACTTTTATTTTAACAATCTGTTAAACAACATTTTATTTGTATCTGATAGTTTACAGTTTTCTTAAAAATGTTCACTTTTTATTTTAAGTACAATAATTAAAATGATTGATGTTTTAGAATTTGCTAATAATTATGGTAGAAGCATCAAAAATTATAATTTAAGCTATGTTTTTTAATTAAATGTTGTAATATTGTAGTGTGAAAGTATTACAATTACATACAAATCCCACAACTTCTAGACGTATTTTTGCACGTCGTCGCCCGTAAGGGTATCTTATTATGTAATGAACTTAGGTGTGTCCGGTTCTTATTTCAAACAATACATTTAAATATTTTATTAATTTTTACTAATCAATTTCAATACTATGGATATTGTCATTGCAACAAAAAAGCATAGTAAATATGCTACAATTATCTGCGATACCATTGCAGATTCTGCTAAAGTACGAGGAACGGGAATTGCCAAACGAACTCCTGAGTATATTATTACTAAGCTTGAAAATGAGAATGGTGTTATTGCTTTAGATGGTGATAAATTTGCAGGATTCTGTTATATCGAAGCTTGGGGTCATGGTAAATTTGTGGCCAATTCAGGTTTAATTGTACATCCGGATTTTAGAAATCAAGGTTTGGCAAAAAAAATTAAAAAAGAAATTTTCGAATATTCAAAACGAAAATTTCCTGAGGCCAAAATGTTTGGTATAACTACTGGTTTGGCAGTTATGAAAATTAATTACGAATTGGGTTATAGGCCGGTTACTTTCTCAGAATTAACTTCTGATGATGCTTTTTGGAAAGGATGTCAAACCTGTAAAAATTATGATATTTTAACACGTACAGAACGTAAAATGTGTTTATGTACGGGCATGCTTTATGATCCTCATAAAGATAAAAAATCAAAGGAAGTAACTAATGAAAAACATCCTTATAATAAGACCGTATTGCAAAGGTTAAAAAATATAAAACAGTCATTATTTCTTAAAAACAAAATAAAATAAGTATATGGAAAAAGTAGTTTTGGCCTATAGTGGCGGATTAGACACTTCATATTGTGTAAAATATTTATCAAAAAGTCAAGGTTTTGAAGTACATGCCGTAAGTGTAAATACAGGTGGCTTTTCCTCAAAAGAAATAGATGTCATAGAAGAAAAAGCATATGCTTTAGGGGTAGCAACTTATACAAATATCAATGCCATTTCAATATTCTATAATAAAGTAATAAAACATCTCATTTTTGGCAATGTATTAAAGAATAATACCTATCCACTTTCAGTAAGTGCAGAGCGTATTATACAGGCAATAGAAATTGTTACACATGCAAAAAAAATTGATGCAAAGTACATTGCCCATGGTAGTACCGGTGCTGGGAATGACCAAGTGCGTTTTGATATGATCTTTCAGATTTTAGCTCCTGAAATTGAAATCATTACACCTATTAGAGATCTAAAGTTAACCAGACAAGAAGAGATTGAGTATTTAAAAGAAAATGGAATTGATATTCCTTGGAAAAAAGCTCAATATTCTATTAATAAAGGGTTATGGGGCACCAGTGTAGGTGGCAAGGAAACATTAACTTCAAATTTACCATTACCTGAAGAAGCTTATCCAAGTCAGTTAGAAAAGCAAGATACAGAAAATGTGAAATTGACTTTTCAAAAAGGAGAGTTGATGGCGATTAATGATGCAAAAGATAATCCTGAGAATAATATAGAAATTCTGAATTCTATAGCATCAAAATTCGCTATAGGTAGAGATATTCATGTTGGTGATACCATAATTGGAATAAAAGGAAGGGTTGGTTTTGAGGCTGCAGCACCCTTAATAATTATTAAAGCACATCATTTATTAGAAAAACATGTATTGACCAAATGGCAGCAATATCACAAAGAATACTTGGCCAATTGGTATGGTAATATGTTGCATGAAGGTCAATATTTAGATGAAGTAATGCGAAATATAGAGGCTTTTTTAATAGATTCTCAGAAGCATGTGAGTGGAGATGTTATGGTGAGCTTACATCCCTATAGATTTACCCTTGATGGTGTAAATTCTATTCACGACTTAATGAATTCCAAGATGGCCGCCTATGGTGAGGTAAATTTAGGTTGGACGGCTGATGAAGCCAAAGGATTTATTAAAATTTTATCCAATCAAAATAAAATATTTAATCAAATAAATCAATAATTATGTTACAAGTCGGAATTATTGGAGGAGCAGGTTATACTGCTGGAGAACTTATTAGATTGTTGATACACCACAAAAAAGTAAAACTCAATTTTGTTTATAGTACTTCTAATGCAGGTAATGCAATAAGTAGTGTACACCAAGATCTTATCGGTGAGATGGATAAAAAATTTTCAAACACTATTAATACAGAAGTTGATGTGTTGTTTTTATGTTTGGGTCATGGAAATTCAAAGGCATTTCTAGAAAAACATGAGTTTTCTCCAACTACTAAAATTATAGATTTAAGTAACGATTTTAGATTAGAAAAAGATAAAATTTTTAAAGGAAAGAATTTTGTTTATGGTTTGCCGGAGCTCAATAGAGAAGCCATTATATCTACAAATTTTATTGCCAATCCCGGTTGTTTTGCAACTACCATTCAGTTGGCATTATTACCATTGGCAAAGCATAGTTTGTTGCATTATGATATCCATGTTAATGCAGTGACCGGAGCAACTGGAGCAGGAAATTCTTTATCTAAAACTACTCATTTTACTTGGCGTGATAATAATTTTTCATATTATAAACCCTTTACGCATCAACATTTGGGAGAAATAAACCAAAGTATAGAACAATTGCAATCATCATTTTCGAGCACATTGAATTTTATGCCGAATAGAGGTAATTTTAGTAGAGGCATTTTCGCAACCGCTTATACCACTTTTGAGGGTACTTTAAAAGAAGCAAAACAATTGTATACCAACTTTTATAGAGACGCAGCTTTTACTTTTATGAGTGATGAGGTTTTACACTTAAAGCAAGTAGTAAATACCAATAAATGTTTGTTGCATTTACATAAACATGAAGATAAATTATTGATAAGTTGTATTACGGATAATTTATTAAAAGGAGCATCTGGACAAGCTATTCAAAATATGAATCTAATGTTTGGTTTTGGAGAAAAAGAGGGCTTGCAATTAAAGGCAACATATTTTTAACTGTACCTCAAACCAGCTCAAAAGGAGAGAGAATTGGATTGGAATGTTAAATAGTAAATATAAAAAATAAATATAATTGGCAATTTCTCAAATTTTCTCTTTTGGGAAATGTCCACGTGACAGAGGAGATAAAAATATTATTAAAATTTAAACGTATGAAAATAGCAATTATAGGAACGGGAAATTTAGGCTTGTCAATTGCCAAAGGCTTAATAATCAACAATGCTTATACTAGCTTATATTTAACAAAAAGAAATACTGAGAGTATATCTGACTGGACAGAATATGACCATGTAAAAGTTACTGCTGACAATAGAGAGGCCGTTACACACTCTGATATACTCATATTTGCAGTACAACCCAGACATTTTGAAAATATTCTCAAAGACGTTAAAGATTTACTTACCGAAAAGCATGTACTTATTTCTACCATAACCGGATTTAAAATATCGAGCATGGAATCTGTCATTGGTGCTGATAATTTTATTGTCCGGTCAATGCCAAATACAGCTATTTCTGTTGGAAAATCAATTACTTGCATTTGCAGTAATGAAAAAGGTAAAAAACGAATAGATATAGCCACTTCCATATTTAATAGATTGGGTACATCTGTTGCAATTCCTGAAGATCAAATGCAAGCAGCAACCGTAATTTGTGCAAGTGGAATTGCTTTTTGGATGCGTTTGATCAGAGCTACAACTCAGGGTGCGATACAATTAGGATTTGAAGCAAAAATTGCTCAAGAAATGGCCATGCAAACTTGTTTAGGAGCAGCTACTTTGTTGGTAGAATCCGGGAATCATCCCGAAGAAGAAATTGATAGGGTAACTACACCTAGAGGCTGTACTATAGAAGGTTTGAATGAAATGGAACATAGTGGATTGAGTTCCTCGTTAATTAAGGGTATTGTGACATCTTTTAATAAAATAAATGAAATTTCTAAGGTGTAATTAAACCAGGTTAAAGAAAAGTCAAATAATAGTCCCAATAATTATCTGGACAAAAATCTGATCAATAGTCAAATTTCAATAGACATTAATTTGTAATTTGTAATTTGAATAAACATAATAATATGAATCTATTCAATGTATATCAACTATATGATGTAACTCCGGTAAAGGCAAATGATATTTTTGTAACTGATGAAAATAACATCACATTTTTAGATTTTTATGGAGGTCATGGGGTTATATCCATTGGTCATGGTCATCCATATTATATATCAAAATTAAAAGAACAAATAGATGCTTTAGGATTTTATTCTAATGCAGTTAAAAATCCGTTACAAAATAAATTAGCGGAAAAATTGGCCAAAATTTCGGGTTATCCTGATTATAATTTGTTTTTATGTAATTCCGGGGCAGAAGCAAATGAGAATGCATTAAAATTAGCTTCATTTTATACAGATAAAAAAAGAGTAATTGCTTTTCGTAATTCCTTTCATGGGCGTACATCTGCAGCGGTATCGATCACAGATAACCCCAAAATTATTGCTCCGATTAACAGTTGTAATCCAGTTACATTTTTGCCATTAAACGATATTGATTTAGTTAAAAATGAACTTGATAAAGGAGATGTGTGTGCTGTAATTATTGAAGGAATTCAAGGTGTTGGTGGACTAGATGAAGGTACCACAGTATTTTTTCAAGGTTTGGAGAAATTATGTAAAAAATACCAAGTCATTTTAATTCTCGATGAAATTCAATCAGGATATGGTAGAAGTGGTAAATTTTTCGCTCATCAATATCATCAAATTCAACCCGATATTATTTCTATAGCGAAGGGGATGGGAAATGGTTTTCCTGTTGGTGGGATATTAATTTCACCAAAATTAAAGGCGAGTTACGGTATGTTAGGAACTACATTTGGTGGTAATCATTTGGCAAGTGCAGCTTCTATTGCTGTCTTGGATATTATTGAAAAGGAAGAACTTATAAAACATACTCAAGAAATGTCAACTTATTTTATTGAGAGATCCAAAACAATATCTCAAATTAAAAATGTGAAGGGTAGGGGATTAATGCTGGGTTTAGAATTTGATTTTGAAATATCAACATTGAGAAAAGAATTAATTTATAACAAACATATTTTTACCGGTGGGGCCAATAATAAAAAATTATTGAGAATTTTACCACCTTTAACAGTTCAAAAAAAACATATTGATGTGTTTTTTGAAAGTTTAAAAGAAATTTTATTTGATATTGATTGAGTAATGTCTGCTCGAATGTTATGCACTAGCAATACGTTTTGAGTAGATTTTAAAAGAATTACATTAAGTATGAAAAAATATACAAACACTTCAGATATAACATCATTAGCAAATCTTGTTGACGAAGCCATTGCTTTAAAAAAGAACCCCTTTGCTTTTGAAAGTTTAGGTAAGCATAAAACGCTTGTTATGCTTTTTTTTAATCCGAGTTTAAGAACAAGATTAAGTACTCAAAAGGCGGCACAGAATTTAGGTATGGAGGTTATGATAATGAATATATCTCATGATGGATGGGTATTGGAGTTTGAAGATGGATCTATAATGAATAATGCTAGTTCTGAACATGTGAAAGAAGCAGCACAAGTTGTTTCTCAATATTGTGATATATTAGCTATTAGAGCTTTTGCAGGATTAACCAATAAAGAAGAGGATTACAATGAAAAAGTGATCAATGCATTTGTGCAATATGCAACAGTTCCGGTGGTGAGTCTGGAAAGTGCTACCGGTCATCCCTTACAGGCATTGGCTGATGCCATTACATTGGCTGAAAATAAAGTGAAACAGAAACCAAAAGTAGTGTTGAGTTGGGCTCCGCATCCTAAAGCATTGCCACATGCGGTTGCAAATTCATTCGTTGAGATAATGCAATTACAAGATGTTGATTTTGTAATAACACATCCAAAAGGTTACGAATTGGATACTAAAATAACTGAGGGTGTAATGATTGAATATGATCAGAAAAAGGCTTTTGAAAATGCCGATTTTATTTATACAAAAAATTGGAGCACTTTTAATGATTATGGTAAAGTACAATCACAAGATAAAAATTGGATGATAACGCAACAAAAAATGCAAGGAACAAATAACGCAAAATTTATGCATTGTTTGCCGGTTAGAAGAAATGTTGTAGTTGAAGATGCCGTAATAGATGATAAAAACTCATTGGTAATTGAACAAGCCAAAAACAGAACGTTTGCTGCACAAATAGTGCTCAAAAGGATATTAGAAAATAGCAATTCCCCTCTTAAGAGGGCTTAGGGTGCGTAAAAATGAGAGTATGAAACCATTAGTAAATATCGTAAAAATCGGAGGCAATATTATCAATGATAAAGAAGCATTAAGTGCTTTCTTACTGGATTTTGCTACAATAAAAGGTTTAAAAATTCTTGTTCATGGTGGTGGAAAAAAAGCAACAGAGTTGGCCAATAAACTACAACTCAAACCAAAAATGATTGATGGGAGACGTATTACAGATGTTGCCAATTTAGAAATAGTGACTATGGTATATGCAGGTTTGCTCAATAAAAATATTGTAGCTCAATTACAACATAATAATTGTAATGCTTTCGGATTGTCAGGAGCAGATGGTAATGCTATCAAAGCACACAAGCGGACTGTAATCAATATTGATTACGGTTTTGCCGGAGATGTTGATTTGGTAAGTTCTTCAACTATTATAATGATGCTAAAAAATAATTTGTCACCCGTTTTTTGTGCCATCACACATGATAAGAAAGGACAATTGCTCAATACTAATGCGGATACTATTGCAGCAGAAGTCGCTGCTGCTTTAACGGATGATTATGAAGTTGTTTTGTATTATTGTTTTGAAAAAAGCGGGGTTTTAAAAGATGTAAATGATGAGAATTCTGTCATTGAGAATATTAATACAGCATCGTATAAACATTTAAGAAATGAAAAAATTATTAGAGAAGGCATGCTTCCTAAACTAGAAAATTGTTTTTATGCATTACAAAATGGAGTTTCAAAAATAATTATTGGAAATGCTGAGGTTATTACAAAAAACAATAGAAAACACACAACCATAATATTATGATAGAACAACTTACCAGAGAAGCTATTGCATTATTACATCAATTGATTTCTAAGCAATCTTTTTCTTCTGAAGAAGATGAAACAGCACTGTTGATTATGCAATGGTTTTCTACCCACAATATAAAATTTGACAGCAGCCAACATAATGTTTGGGTCAAGAACAAATATTTTGATGCCTCAAAACCTACTATTTTGCTAAATTCTCATCATGATACTGTTATGCCTAATAAAGGATATACTCGAGATCCTTTTCAGCCAGAGATTATCAATGGTAAACTGTATGGTTTGGGTAGTAATGATGCAGGTGGATGTTTGGTGTCTTTAATGGCATTATTTACCTTTTATTATGAGCATCAAAATTTAAATTATAATTTGATAATTGTAGCTTCAGCGGAGGAGGAAAGTTCTGGTCAAAATGGGTTGAATAGTGTACTTCCATTATTACCAACAATTGATGTTGCTATTGTTGGCGAACCAACATTAATGCAACTTGCGGTGGCAGAAAAAGGGCTATTAGTATTAGATTGTACTGCACATGGTAAGGCTGGGCATGCCGCTCATGGCTTAGGAGAAAATTCAATTTATAATGCAATGGATGCCATTGATTGGTTTAGAAATTATGAGTTTGCTAATGTGTCAGAAACTTTGGGTAAAATAAAAATGACGGTTACACAAATTATTGCCGGATCACAACATAATGTTATCCCGGCTGAATGTAATTTTGTGGTAGATATCCGTATTACAGATGCTTATAGTAATAATGAAGTACTCGAAATTGTAAAAGAACATGTAAAAGTTGAAGTAAAAGAACGATCTTTACGATTGAATTCGTCGTCAATTCCCATAGATCATCCTTTAGTAAAATCTGGAATTGCTTTAGGTAGAACAACATATGGTTCACCTACGTTGTCAGATCAGGCGGTTCTAACTTGTCCATCCTTAAAACTAGGTCCGGGCGATTCCCTAAGGTCGCATACAGCTGATGAGTTTATTTTTGTAAAGGAAATTGAAGAAGGAATAAAATTATATATAGAAATATTAAATGGAGTTTTATAAATAAGGAGAAAAAGAAAAGGCTTCGAGATGAATGTTAGACTTATTAATGTCTTTGTTCTGAAAATAAAGTGGTCTTATAGCATTGTTCTTTTTCTTACCAATAGTTATCGGGATGAGATTTAGGGGTGTATTAAATAAAAATAACAACAAAAATTCCCTTTCCTTTTGGAAAGTTTAGGGATGGAATAAAAAATTATAATTATGAAGCTTTGGGATAAAGGATTTAACACCGATAAAAAAATAGATATGTTTACTGTTGGCAATGACAGAGAGCTAGATTTAATACTTGCAAAATATGACGTTTTAGGCTCTATTGCACATGCCAAAATGTTACATAAGATTGATATTTTAACAACAAAAGAAATAATATCTGTAGAAGCAGCCCTTAATAATATACTACAAGACATTTCAAAAGGTAATTTTACCATAGAAGATACTTTTGAAGATGTACACTCAAAAGTAGAATTTTTATTGACAGAAATGTTAGGTGATACCGGTAAAAAAATTCATACGGCGCGTTCTAGAAATGACCAAGTATTGGTGGATGTGCATTTATATTTAAAAGATGAGATTTCTGAGATCAAAGCACAAATTAAAGCTTTATTTGATGTGTTGATTGCAAAAGCGGATGAACATAAAAATGTACTCTTACCGGGCTACACTCATTTACAAGTAGCTATGCCTTCCTCTTTTGGGCTTTGGTTTTCTAGTTATGCCGAAAGTCTAATTGACGATATATATATGTTAAACGCAGCCTATAAAATTGCAGATCAAAATCCTTTAGGCTCAGCTGCCGGTTATGGAAGTTCTTTTAATATTGATAGAAATTTAACTACTGAATTATTGGGTTTTGAAACTTTGAAATACAATGTGGTTGCTGCTCAAATGAGTAGAGGAAAAACAGAAAAAGCTTTGGCTTATGGGTTGAGTGCGGTTGCCGGAACGCTCTCTAAATTTGCAATGGATATTTGCCTGTATATGAGTCAGAATTTTAATTTTGTCTCTTTTCCGGATGAATTAACTACCGGTTCTAGTATTATGCCTCATAAAAAGAACCCTGATGTTTTTGAATTGATAAGAGCCAAATGTAATGCTATTCAAGCCTTACCCTATGAATTGACTTTAATTACTAACAACCTGCCAAGTGGATACCAACGTGATTTGCAATTGTTAAAAGCTAGTGTACTACCCGCCATTCAAACACTCAAATCTTGCTTAGAATTATTATTATTTTCTATTCAGAATGTTGAGGTAAATACCGAGATATTAAATGATTCTAAATATGATTATTTATTTACTGTAGAAGAAGTAAATAAACTAGTTCAAGAGGATGTGGCTTTTAGAGATGCTTATAAAATTGTTGGAGCAAAAGTTGAAAAAGGAGAATTTAAACCGAACAAGGAGGTTCGACATACACATTTAGGCAGTATAGGAAATTTATGTTTAAAAGAAATTAAGGCTAAGATGAAGAAAGCTTTGTAGTTTTAGTCAAGGTTTCACTTAAAGTGAAACCTTGACGCTATGAAAGACAGGAAATTTTTTCCAATTTTATTGAGGTGATAAATGTTAATTTTTCAAAGTCTTTTTTCATAGTTATAGCTTTTAGAAAGCATTCTTGAATTCTTTTTCAGGAAATAGTTCCCCTCTTGAGAGGGGCTAGGGGTGTGTAAAAATCATGAAGAAACGAAAAATAATTTCATATAATCCAAGACTTAAGGAATTAGCAAGGCAATTACGTAATAATTCGACAAAATCTGAAATCATACTTTGGCTTAAATTAAAAGGGAAACAAATGTATGGTTACGATTTTCATCGTCAAAAACCTATAGATAATTTTATAATTGATTTTTTCTGTCATGAATTGATGTTAGCTGTTGAAGTAGATGGTTATTCACATGAAATTCTTGAAGTTTATAATAAGGATGTAAAAAAAGATAAAAAGCTAAATGAATTAGGAATTACAGTTTTGCGATTTTCTGATTACCAAGTATTAAAAGAGATGGATAATGTATTACGAGCAATTGAATGGTTTATTATTGAATTTGAGAAAAAACACACCCCTAGCCCCTCTCAAGAGGGGAATTAAAGAGTGATTTTTTAACAACCTTTTCAAGTCTTTTTTATAGCAATAGCTTTTAGTATGCATTCCTGATATTCTTTTTCAGGATATATAGTTTACCTATTAAGAGGGTGGGGAATTAAATGGTAACTTTTTTACTATAACTGTCAACCAATCAAAACCTTTTTCATCATCTAGGAAGTATAGGAAATTTATGTTTAAAAGAAATTAAGGCTAAGATGAAGAAAGCTTTGTAGTATTAACTATATTTGATGATATACCTCAACTTTACAAAATGAAAAAACTAACACTGATTATCGTACTACTGCTAACACTTTTAGCCTGTAAAAACAATCTACAAGAAATAGAAACAGAAGTTAAACAAACAAATAATTGGGCGCTGCTTAATTTTGTTAAGGCAGATAGTATCAATCCTATTTTAAAACCTTCTCCTGATCTAAGTTTTGATTGCCCTTTAAATAAGAAAGAAGTGGCTTGGGAAGAGCGAAATGTTTTAAATCCTTCGGCAATTGTAAAAGATGGAAAAGTATATTTATTTTATAGAGCACAAGATGTAAATGGTACTTCGCGAATTGGAATGGCTGTAAGTGATGATGGATTACATTTTGAAAAAAGTGCAACACCGGTTTTTTATCCTGATAATGACAACATGAAAGTCTATGAATGGAATTATAAAAAAGGTACGGAAACTACCAATTCAGAGGACTGTTATTTTTGTTATTTTGATGGCGTTGAGGATTCTCGAATTGTAGAAAGTGAAGATGGAACCTATATTTTAACTTATACTTCCTATGATGGTAAAACTGCACGTTTGAGCTTAGCCTCCTCAAAAGATCTGAAAAATTGGACAAAACATGGTTTGGTTTTGGCTGATGAAAAATATAAAGACACTTGGTCAAAAGCAGGAGCCATAGTTTCTAAGTTGGTTGGAAACAAAGTTATAGCGACTAAAATAAAAGGTAAATATTGGATGTATTTTGGAGATACCAATTTGTTTATGGCGTATTCTGATGATTTGATTCATTGGACTGTTGCTGAAAATGAAGAGAGTAAAAAAATGATATCGGTTTTACACCCCAGAATGGGTTATTACGATAGTAGATTAGTAGAGCCAGGACCTTATGCATTAATGAGAGATGAGGGTATTCTGCTAATTTATAATGGCAGTAATGCCGCGAATTATAAAGATGATGCATTGCCTAAATTTACCTATGCTGCTGGTCAAGCTTTGTTTGATAAAGATAAGCCATATAAATTATTAGATAGAACAGAAGGTCATTTTATCTATCCTGATAAAGACTACGAAAAAATTGGAGAGGTAAATGAGGTTTGCTTTGTTGAGGGATTGGTGCATTTTAAAGACAAATGGTTTTTGTATTATGGTACAGCAGATTCTAAAATTGCAGTGGCCGTAAGGGAGTAATTTAATCTGGATTTAACCTTTCGACGCTTTTTTTATAGCTATTGCTTTTAGCAAGCCTTCTAGACATTCTTTTGCAGGAAATAATTCCCCTCTTGAGAGGGGAATTAAAGAGTATTTTTTTATTAACCTTTCAAAGCCTTTTTCATAGCGATAGCTTTTAGCAAGCATTCTTGATATTCTTTTTCTGGATCAGATTTTGAAGTAATAGCACCACCAACTGAATAGGATAAATACTGTTGTTTTTTATTATAAAAAACACTTCTAATTACCACGTTGAAATCAAAATCATCTTTTGGTGTAAAATAACCAATAGCACCCGAATAAACTCCGCGTTTTGTCACCTCTAGCTGCTCAATAATCTGCATGGCAGAAAGTTTAGGAGCTCCCGTCATACTGCCCATCGGGAAAAGACTTTTAATTACATCAATACTATCAGTATTATTGCCAACTAATGAAGTAACCGTTGAGATTAATTGATGAACCTGTTCAAAGGAATAGACTTTACATAATTCCTCAACTTTTACAGATCCCTTTATCGCTGTTTTTGAAAGATCATTTCTAACCAGATCAACAATCATAATATTTTCAGAACGCTCTTTTTCATCTATAGAAAGAGCCAATGCCAATTTTGCATCTGCTTTTTGGTTTGCCAATCGTTTGGCCGTACCTTTTATAGGTTGAGAGATGATTTTGTTCTTCTCTTTTTTAACAAATCTTTCTGGAGAAGCTGATAGGATATATTTGTCATCAATTTTTAAAAATCCTGCCAGTGGTGGCTTTGAAATTTCATTGAGATGATTATAAACGTCCAAAGGATCAATCAGAGCTTTTTCAGCATAAAACTCCTGACAGAAATTAACCTCATAAATATCACCTCTATAAATATGTTCAAGGATTAGATCTAATTTTTTTAAATACTGTTTTTTAGTAATTCGCTTATGAATCTTTACGTCCCTTCCTTGCCGGTTGGCAGGTTTGTGATCCGTATGAGGCGGAGTGGCAATCTCATTAATTTCAGCTAAATCGTTCTTTATCTCGTTTTTAAAGGAATTCAAATATCGAACTTCAAGCACATCATCCTTTATAAAAAATAATTTTTTAGGTTGAAAAAAATAGAGCTCTGGAAATTGTAATCCGTCCAAATTATTTGATTCTAAATCTTCGGTATCATTTTTTAGATCATAACTTAAATAACCAAAAATATAGTCTTGCGTAGTGTTTTTATACTGCTTTAATTCCGCGAAAGCATTCGTATAATCACATTCTAAAAAGCAATACGCATCAACAGCTAAGACGGTATCAAAATTAGAATATTCACGCGGATAGGCATTGCTATCTAACCAAACTACTTGTTTAAATTGTTGTGCCCATGACAACAACTTATTTTTAAAGTCTAAAGGTTTTTCGAGATGTATTTTTGTCGTAGTCCTTTTCACTTCCGCAAAGGTAACAAATCAATTAATGTCTTTCAAAATCCATTAATTTTCATTAAATTCAAAAAAGATCATTTATCTAAAAGCTCTTTATCTATGTGTAAGATGGTACTTTCTATTCTATCTAACGCCGAAGTATAAGTATTGTTTTTTTCCTCCATAATTTGCATCAGAATTAGGATGATGTTTTGAAATTCATAATTGTAGACAAGGGCGGGTTTTTTTATTTGATTATTGGAAAATTTTAAAACAGGAATTGTAGTAGGGGCTACATGGTTCATCATAGCGTCGTAATGTATGTTTTCCATTCTGTTCATGTACATATAATTTTCTTCCAAATCCCTTATACCATTAACAATTGTAAGGTTGCGAAGCAGTTTTATTTCTCCGCTATTCACCATTGTTTCGTAAATATTACCTTCTCGATCGTAGTCTGAATAACTGGTAAGATTTCTAATTATGATGCCAAGTGTATCCATTTTACTTCGATCATTAGTCTCAATAATTTCGTTGGCATATTTAAATTGAGCCATATACCGATTATTGTATCTCACTTGTCCCTGAATTAATTCCTTATCGTCTACAATTTGGTCTCTAATGTTTTCATAATACCTAATTTCAGCATTACGTTGTATTCTGCCATCATTCCAATTATTGACTTGAAATGCCAAACTAATACCTATCATTACCAATAAGATCTCACCAATGGCATAGAGGAGGTATTTTTTTAAGCTTCCTTCTTTTATCAATGTTTGCCTAATTTTTCGAAATAATTTCATATTACCAAATTTATTTTTTCTCTAAATGGCTCTCTATATCTCTTAAATGAAGTTTAAGTGCATGTGCTGAGATGTGAATTTCTTTTATTAAAAGTGACAAAGAAATGATCAACAACACCAATGCAATACCAAAAATCCATACAGCAACAATGTGCTGATCTATATATATAAGAAACATAGTAATAACACACAAAAGAAGGCTTGTGATGCCAAATATTTGCATCCATCGTGTTAGGTATAGTCGAAGTTTAAGGTTTTTAATTTGCCGAATTAATGACTTATCCATTTTTTCAAGGTATTTGTCATGTAAATTTCTAATTACAGCTGCATATGCCAAAAATCTGTTGGTATAAGCTAACATGATCAATGAAATAGCTGAAAATAATAAAGCTGGCGTAGTTAGTGTTAATTCTTCCATACATTTAATTATAGTTCAAATTTAGCTAACTTAAAATTAATAAGATTTATTAAGAAGAATGATCAGCAATGATTTTCCATTCACCATCAATACGTTTTAAGATAATGGAAAACATGCCATCCGCATCTCCAACTGTTCTTTTTAAATGAAATTCGCCTATCACTAAAAAAACAGTAACGGCTAATTGATCAAATGCTAATAAATTAAAGGTCAATGTGCCTGTATGTTCTTTAGTAGGATATCCTTTTTTATAATTTTCTAAAGTGTTTTTCCAACCATAAGTGAGTCCGTTACTTCCAACAAATTTTAGACTATCAGATTTGATATAACCCTCCATAAATGCTTCAATATTTCCATTAGACCAATCATTGGCTTGTTGTAACATCATGGTCGTAATTTCTTTTTTAGAAGTTTCATAGTTGTAATCATTATCTTGAGCATAACTATTTATGGATGTCATTAGACCAATCAAATAAAATAATTTTATCACCTTCATAATTAACTATGTATTGACCTTTTATCAGTTGCCGCCAATGCTGCCTCTTTTACAGCTTCAGCATAGGTGGGATGGGCATGGCTTATTCTAGCAATATCTTCGGCAGAAGCTCTAAATTCCATAGCAACTACAGCTTCAGCAATTAAATCGGCTACTCGAGCACCGCACATATGTACACCTAAAACTTCATCAGTGTTGGCATCTGCTAATATTTTTACAAACCCATCAATATCACCACTAGCTCTTGATCTGCCCAAGGCACGCATCGGAAATTGTCCGCTTTTATACTCAACACCTGCTTCTTTTAACTCTTCCTCTGTTTTACCCACTGCAGCAACTTCTGGCCAGGTATAAACAACGCCCGGAATTAAATTATAGTCGATATGTGGTTTTTGTCCAACCAATGTTTCGGCAACAAAAACGCCTTCTTCTTCTGCTTTATGTGCTAACATTGCACCTTTAATAACATCACCAATTGCGTAGATATTTCCTACATTGGTTTGTAAATGATCATTGACCTCAATTTGTCCTTTATCATTTGCTTTAACGCCTGCTTTGTCTAATGCGAGTCCTTCTGTATAAGGCCTCCTGCCAACAGAAACCAAACAATAATCTCCTTTAAATTCAACAGGATTTCCTTTTTTATCATCAGCAGTAATCGTTACTTCTTTTGCAGAAGTTTTTACAGCAGTAACTTTATGTTTAGTATAGAATTTTACACCTTGTTTTTTTAATACTTTTTGTAATTCTTTAGATAAGGAAGCATCCATTGTTGGGATGATCCTGTCCATATATTCAATCACAGAAACTTGTGCACCTAAACGGCTATATACTTGTCCGAGTTCTAAACCAATAACACCACCACCAATAACAACCATATGCTTAGGAATTTCTGTTAAGCTCAATGCTTCGGTTGAAGTAATTATACGTTTTTTATCCAATGTAATAAAGGGTAACGTCGCTGGTTTGGAGCCTGTAGCAATAATAATATTTTTGGCTTCAATTTGTTCGTCTGTAGCTTCCGGATTTGTTTTGGCGATATTTATATGAGTAGCATCTACAAAAGAGCCAATCCCTTCAAAAACAGCTATCTTATTCTTGTCCATTAAGTACTTAACTCCGGCCGTATTTGTATCAACTACCTTCTGTTTTCTGTCTATCATCTTTTCGAGATTCATTTTTACAGCACCAGAAATTTCGATGCCGTGCTCTTCAAAATGTTTGATAGCATCATGATAATGATGAGAAGAATCTAATAAAGCTTTAGAAGGGATACAGCCTACATTTAGGCAGGTACCACCAAGTGTAATATATTTTTCAATAATGGCAGTTTTCATACCCAATTGTGCACAACGAATGGCTGCAACATATCCTCCCGGACCTGAACCAATAACTGCTACATCATATGTATTCATAAATGTTATTTAAATTTGAAAACAAAAATAGTTATAAAATGTGTATTTGTAGAATGGTTTATGCCATAATTTAATTTATTAGATTTTCAAATGCTTTTTTTAGAGATGGGTAATTAAAATGAAATCCCTCAGTTAAAAGTCTTTGTGGTGTTACATTTCTACTTTTTAAAACTAGTTCTGTTTCAGTGCCAATTATTTTTGCCCCAATTTCTAGGAGCCATTTAGGATGTCTTAATCCGAATGGAACTTTCATTGCTTGTCTCAAGGTCTTCATCAATGTTGTATTATCGGTTGGATTTGGAACGGATAAATTAAAAACACCTTTTAGACTGATATTTGTTAGAATAAATTCAATTG
Organism: Flavobacteriaceae bacterium UBA2765; assembly: GCA_002352665.1. GTDB lineage: Bacteria > Bacteroidota > Bacteroidia > Flavobacteriales > Flavobacteriaceae > Aureibaculum. Next base: position 17,390 of record DEIV01000044.1, on the reverse strand, counting down.
CTCTGGCAAAATCTGTTTCATGTATCCAGCTTACTTTTTGATTGCCTAATCCTTGTTTACCACCTAATCCAAATTGGGTTAAATTTTTAAGAGGGAGCATGGCACCACCTGTTTTACCTAATACTATAGATGTTCTTAACACAATTTTTCTTGTTTTTGGATTGTCAATTTCATAGAAAGCTTTTTCCCAAGATTTTGCTATGTTCATTGAAAAATTATTACCTATTTCGCCATTTTCTTCTGTCATTTTTTTATCTAATGAATGTCTGTAAATAGTAGCAGTAGAAGAATTAAACCAAACCTTTGGTGGATTTTCACATAAGTTTATTGCTTCACCAATAATTTTGGTAGCATCAATTCTAGAATTATAAATGAGCTTTTTGTTTTGTTCAGTATATCTACAATCTACAGATTTTCCTGTTAAATTTATAATTGCATCTGCATTTTCAAGCGTAACTGTCCATTTGTCTATTGTTTTAGCATCCCAATAAATGTGATTGTCTTTTTTTGGATTTCTAGTTAATATTTTTACAGTAAACCCTAAAGTTGAAAAATGATTTTCTAATATTTGACCGAGAAATCCAGTTCCTCCTGCAATAATTATTGTTTTCATGATATTAATATTATTGATTCCATGGGAAACTCCATTTGAATCGGTTATTCTTTTTGGCTTGTTGTTTTTTTGTATTTGCAACTCCTGCTTCCTGTACATTATGTATTAATTTTAATCTTTTTAATAGTAGTATTAGATACCAACCTAAATCAATTTCGTACCATTTTAAAGAGAATTTAGCTGATTTAGGGTGAGCATGATGATTGTTGTGAAAGCCCTCACCAAAGGATATAAGTCCTAATATTACATCATTGTAAGCACTTTCATTTGCATGCTCTATTTCAAATCTAGAATAGCCATATTTATGTGTGGCAAAACCGATATACCAATGTCCAAGAATAGTTATTCCTATCCTTAAAAACATAATCACTAATAAGGAATTTAAATCTGAAAGGATATAAACAATAATCATAAAGAATATATTATGTAAGTACCAGGTTTTGTGTAACCACAGTATCCATTTATCATTTAAATCTTCTTTTGGAATGGTATATCTTTCAATATCTTTAGCGGTAAATTGTAGATGTAAATTCCACCAATAGTCTTGTATTATAGTATGCTTGTAAGCAAAATATTTTGGACAATCTTGACGATTTTGCCAATAATCTCTATAGTAATGAAGCTTTATCCAGTTTAAAGGACTTCCTAGACCTGATAAAACAAATAGATAAATTAGTATGTTTTTGAAAGTCCTAGATGTATTGTATGTTTTGTGAATAACTCCGCGATGTAAGCCAATTGAATGGCCTAAACATACCGTTAGACAAGTTATGCCAAACGTAATTAGAGATAATTTTAGGTCAATTTTACTATAATCAATCCATAGTATTGGGATTAAGATAAAATATAACCATAGTGTTTTAGGCGATGAAAATTCAACGGTTCCAATGTTTTTGTCTATTAAAGTATTCATTTTTATAAAGTTTTAAAATTTCAGAAAATATTGAAATATAAGTTTAAATTTTTTTATTTTATCAATTTTAATAAAGATTTTGTAATCCAATTTTGTTCCTGATTTACAATTTTATGCAACATAAGATCGGCTGTTTCAGCTAAATCATGTAAAGCTTTTGTTTGTTTTATCAGTTCTTTGGTATTATCAGTTTTATCGTCTTTTATGCTTGAAATTTCTTTTAATATTTTAATTACAGGTTGAATTTCGCGTCTGCTTCTTTCTTTTGCAATATGTCTTGCTAACTCTTGTACGTCTTTTTCTGTAGTGAAATACTCTTTACGTTCTCCTGTAATCAATATTTTTGATACTATACCCCAATCTATAAGTTGTCGTAAATTTGTACTTGTATTACCGCGTGAAATTTTTAATGCTACCATAATTTCTTCCATAGATAAGGGCTTGGTAGAAATAAATAACAAAGCTTGTATCTGAGCCATGGCTTTATTAATTCCCCAAAGTGTACCCAAACTTCCCCAAGTACTTATAAATTTATCTTTGGCCTCTTTGTATTGCATAGTGCAAATATATAAATTATTTTTAAACTTTCAGAAAAAATTGAAAGTTTATTTTATTACTGGAAAAGTTTAACTTATTTTAGCATGATGAAAAAAGTACTATTTATCGGGTTGGTTTTTCCAGAATCAACATCAACAGCAGCAGGAAGCAGAATGCTGCAACTGATTTCTTTTTTTAAAGAGAATAATTATGAGGTTGTATTTGCTAGTGCTGCTCAAGAAAGTTCTTTTGCTGATGATTTGAAGGTATTAGGAGTTGTTAAGGTTCCCATTGAACTCAATAATGACAGTTTTGATGTATTTGCAAAGAATTTACAACCGGATATAGTGGTATTTGATAGGTTTATTAGTGAAGAACAATTCGGTTGGAGAGTGACCGAAAATTGCCCTGATGCTGTTAGAATTTTGGATACTGAAGATTTACATTGTTTACGACAGGCAAGGCAAAAAATGTTTAAAAAAGAAGCAAATTTTGAGTTACCTCTACTTCATAATTTAGAGATTACCAAACGGGAGATTGCCAGTATTTATAGATGCGATCTATCCTTAATTATATCTTCTTTTGAATATAAAATACTAACGGAGCATTTTAAAATTTCTACAACTATTTTACTAGAGCTTCCATTTATGCTACATACCATTTCGGAAGAGACAATTTTACAAAAACCTAATTATAAAGATAGATACGACTTTATAAGTATTGGCAATTTTAAACATGAACCCAATTGGCAATCGGTTTTGTATTTGAAAAAGAGCATTTGGCCCTTGATCAATAAGCAATTACCCAATACAAGATTGCTGATCTATGGAGCTTATGCCAATCAAAAAGTAACTGATCTACATAATGATAAAGAAAATTTTATAGTCAAGGGTAGAGCTGAAGATGCCCATAAAGTCATAGCCAATGCAAAAGTTTTAATAGCTCCATTACAATTTGGTGCTGGTCTTAAAGGAAAATTAATTGAAGCCATGCAAAATGGAACACCTTCTGTAACGACTACTATAGGTGCAGAAGGAATGCATGCCAATTTACCATGGAATGGCTTTATTGAAAATGACTCTCAAAAATTTGCTGATAAAGCAGTTGAATTATATACCGATAAATCTAACTGGGAGAAATGTCAGCAAAACGGCATAAAAATTATCAATTTCATATATGATAAAACCAAGTTGTCAGCAAGACTCTTGCAAAAAATTGATGAAATTCTGCAAAAGCTGGAAGTTCATAGAAATCGCAATTTTGTTGGAGCCCTATTACAACATCACACATTACAAAGTACAAAGTATCTGAGTAAATGGATTGAAGAGAAAAACAGGAACTAAATCTTTTCTAAAAATACAGCTACACCATCATCAATATTAGCTAAGGTAGTTTTATTGGCTACAAACAGAACTTCTTTTTTTGCATTTTGAACTGGCTCTCCGGTATCAACAGGTTTTAGCTTTTCTGTTGTATATTGTACATATTCAATATAAATATGTAGTCTACTATTATAAACAATCAATGTTAAATGAGCAATATTTATTGCTGCTTGTAAATGCAACATAGCTTGAGGCATTCTGGATGAAATCAAAATAGACAACATGGAAATGTTATCCTTCATAGCTGTATTGTTCTAGAATACAGTACTCTATCTTTATTTAGTAAGTGCCATCTATATCTGAGCAAATGAGTTTTATTTTCATGTATATCAATGATATTAGTTAAAGAATAGAAACCCTTCCGTCCTAGCTTAGGCTTGGCCACCTTCACTTGAAAAGGGAAGAAGCTTAATTCTGCTTCAAATACTTCGAGCTTCTTTCTTCGAGCTTCAAGTCAATTAGTTTAAAAAAATAACGAACTTTTTAATAAATTAGATGTTCATTAATTCACAAAACAAAAGATGTGTCTAGTTCAATAATCCTGCTCGTTTCAACAGTGCATCACTACTAGGTGCTGCACCACGAAAACGTTTGTATAGGTCCATCGGTTTATCTGTACCTCCTTTAGAAAGTACATTTTCAGCAAACTTTTCAGCGATTTCTTTGTTGAATATCCCATTTTCTTTAAAATATTCAAAGGCATCAGCATCTAGCACTTCTGCCCATTTATAACTGTAATACCCAGAAGAGTAACCTCCCTGAAAAATATGAGAAAATGCTGTACTCATACAATTTTCAGCAACATCAGGGTACAATTGGGTGTCGGCAAAAGCTTTTAATTCATATTCTTTTACATTTTTAATTTTCTCTGGCGACTTACCAGCACCATGCCATTGCATATCCAATAGGCCAAAACTCAATTGACGTAAGGTTTGCATACCTTCTAAGAAGTTCGAGGAATCTTTAATTTTTTGAACCATTTCCATGGGGATAGGCTCATTGGTTTCATAATGTTTTGCAAAGAGGTCTAAAGCTTCTTTTTCATAACACCAATTCTCTAACAATTGACTGGGTAGTTCAACAAAATCCCAATATACACTTGTTCCTGATAAGCTTGGGTACGTAGTATTAGCCAGCATTCCATGTAGGGCATGGCCAAATTCATGGAACAAGGTAGTTACTTCATTAAAAGTCAATAATGAAGGTTTGGTGTCCGTAGGTTTGGTAAAATTACAAACTATAGAAACATGTGGTCTGGAATTTTCTCCTGCTGTTTTCCATTGATTCTTATAAGAAGTCATCCATGCACCATTTCGTTTTCCTTTTCTTGGAAAGAAATCGGCATAAAAAACGGAAATAAAATCTCCGGCTATAGTTGTTACTTCATACGTTTTTACTTCTTCATGGTATTTGTCAATCGTGTTAACTTCATTGAATTGCAATCCGAATAATTTGTGAGCTATTAAAAATACCCCTTCAATGACACTTTCTAATTTAAAATAGGGTTTTAAAGCTTCTTGATCTAGATCGAATAATTCTTTTTTTAGTTTCTCTGAATAATAAGCTCCATCCCATTTTTGTAATTGATCAATACCATCTTTTTTTGCAAAATCCGATAATTGCTGAAATTCTCGTTGGGCGGCGGGTTTTGCTTTTGCTAATAATTCATTTGAAAAGGATAGCACTTTTTCAGGCGTTTCGGCCATACGTTCTTCCAAAACAAAATGAGCATGGGTTTTATAGCCTAATAAATTGGCACGTTGGTGGCGAAGTTTTACAATGTTCAACACAATTTGTTGATTGTCATTTTTATTGTCTTGAAATGCTCTTGCCCCAAATGCTTTTGCCAATTTTTCACGTAAGGATCTATCATCAGCATAAGTCATAAACGGAATATAACTAGGATAGTCTAAGGTGATTACCCATCCTTCAAGGTCTTTTTCTTTAGCGATCATTTTAGCCGCTTCTTTAGCACCTTCCGGTAGACCATTTAACTGATGCTCATCCGTAATATGTAGTTGGTAGTCATTGGTCTCTGCCAAAACATTTTCGCCAAATTGTAGGGAGCGTGTAGAGAGCTGTTTATCAATTTCTCTTAATGTTTTTTTGTCAGCTTCATTTAAGTTGGCTCCGTTTCTAGTAAAACTTTTATACTTTTTATCTAATAAGGTAGCTTGCTCAACAGTTAAGTCTAATATTTTTCTAGTATCATAAACTGATTTTACACGTTTAAATAATTTTTCATTTAGGCTAACATCATTAGAGAATTCTGATAACCATGGCGATATCTCTTGAGCAATTTTTTGGATTTCATCATTGGTTTCTGCCGAATTCAAATTAAAAAAAACAGATGATAACCTATCTAATGTATAGCCCGAAAAGTCTAATTTTTCAATGGTATTTTGAAAGCTAGGTTTTTCTTCATTTTCAGTGATCGTATCAATTTCTACTTTTGCTTTAGCAATTGCCTCCTTAAAAGCAGGTTTAAAATGTTCGTTATTGATTTTAGAAAATGGAGCAGTTGTATGTGGGGTGTTAAATGGTTGTAATAATGGATTCATAAAAAAAAATTAAAATGTCAATGAAAAAATTCCAAAGTATTAGGCTTTATTAATTATGGTAGAAAGTATTTTTCTAAGTTCCTCAGCTTCTTGAATTAAATCAGATAATTCATTTTCATGAGTTTCGTTTAAGTCTTTAATTTTGAAATTTACTATTTATATATGAGTGTTAACTTAATTAAACTAATTTTTTTGGAATTTGGAATTTCATTTTTGGAATTTATTTTATTAAATCATCCGCATCCTTATTCACTTTATCCTTTAAACTTTCTTTATAATCAACAATTATTTGTTGTACTTTTTGGTCAGCACTACCAATAATTTGAGCGGCTAAAATTCCCGCATTTTTTGCTCCATTAAGGGCAACTGTAGCTACGGGTACACCTCCCGGCATTTGTAGAATAGACAAGATTGAATCCCATCCGTCAATAGAATTGCTAGATTTTACAGGAACACCTATAACAGGTAGAGGACTCATAGCAGCTACCATACCGGGTAAATGAGCAGCACCTCCGGCACCGGCAACAATAACGCAAATACCTCTCTGATGAGCATTTTTTGCATAATCAACTAATTTATCTGGTGTTCTATGGGCCGAAACAATGTCAATTTCTGTGTCTATATTAAAATCATGTAAAATATTTATTGCATCCTGCATCACCGGCATATCAGAAATACTGCCCATTATTATACCTACTTTAGCCATATCTTATTTGTTTTTTCAATTTGTAAAATAAAATTACTAGAAATATTGTATTTTTATTGTTCAAAGATAGTATTATCGTTTTTAAACATCAAATAGAAAATGTTACCTTTATTTAACACGGTTGTTTCTTGGTTTTTAAAGAAGAGAAAGCATCAAATGGAGCTTTTTCTAAAGTATCCTATTGATGTACAACAAGAGTTGTTAATGCGTCTTTTAGATGTTGCCCGCGAAACTGAAATGGGTAAACAATATGACTATAGTACTATTTATAATTATGAAACCTTTGCCAAGCGTTTGCCTATTCAGAAATATGAAACTTTTGAACCCTTAATTGAACGAACTAGAAAAGGTGAACAAAATCTATTTTGGCCTAGTCATATACAGTGGTTTGCAAAGTCCAGCGGTACTACTAATGCCAAAAGTAAATTTATTCCTGTAAGTAGTGAAGCCTTAGAAAATTGTCATTTAAAGGCAGGCAAAGATATGTTAGCTCTTTATATTAATAATAATGAAGATGCGGGATTGTTTAATGGCAGAGGATTACGTTTGGGAGGTAGTAGTGCAATTTATGAAGACAATAATTCTTATTTTGGAGATTTATCGGCTATAATTATAGAAAATATGCCTTTTTGGGCTGATTTTAGTAGTGCACCAAAAACTGAAGTAGCCTTGATGAGTGAGTGGGAAACCAAGATGGAAGCTATTGTAAATGAAACTATAGATGAAAATATTACCAGTTTGGTTGGTGTACCTTCTTGGATGTTAGTATTATTAAATGCTGTATTAAAAAAAACAGGAAAGCATAATATCTTAGAAGTCTGGCCAAATTTAGAGGTGTATTTTCATGGAGGTGTAAATTTTAATCCTTACCGAGAACAATACAAAAAGTTAATTCCTAAAAAGGACTTTAAATACTATGAGACTTACAATGCCTCAGAAGGTTTTTTTGCCATTCAGGATACGAATAATTCGACTGATTTGTTATTGATGTTAGATTATGGCATTTTTTATGAATTTATTCCTATGTCAGAATTTAACGGCGAAAATTCGATAGCTATCTCTTTAGAAGAAGTAAAATTGGAAATTAATTATGCCATTATAATCACTACCAATTCGGGCTTATGGAGATACTTAATAGGCGATACCATTAAGTTTGTTTCTTTAGATCCTTATCGGATAAAGATTACCGGAAGGACTAAACATTTTATCAATGTTTTTGGAGAAGAATTGATTATTGAAAATGCAGAAGATTCATTAAGGCAGGTATGCGAAAAAACCAATGCAGAAATAATGGAATTTACAGTTGCACCAATTTTTATGGAAGGTAAAAATCAAGGAGCCCACGAATGGATGATAGAATTTAAAGAAGCACCAAAAGATATTGATTATTTTACAGAATTATTAGATAATGCTTTAAAGTCCATTAATTCTGATTATGAGGCTAAACGCTATAATGACATGACTTTAACCATGCCTAAAGTACATAAGGCGGAGACGGGATTATTTTATAATTGGTTAAAACAGAAAGGTAAACTGGGTGGCCAACATAAGGTACCAAGACTTTCAAATAATAGAGATTTTATGGATGAATTATTAAACATGTCAATAGCAGTAGAAGAATAAATGAAAACTATAGAAAAAGAGGTTTCTTATCAATCAACAAATTCATATTCAACTTTAAACACGTTAACGGCCAAAACAAAGCATGTTTGGTTTGTGAGTCATGGAATAGGTTATTTGAGTAGATATTTTTTAAAATATTTTGATCAATTAAACATTGAAGAAAATTATATTATTGCTCCACAAGCTCCAAGTAAGTATTATTTGGGATCTAAGTATAGACATGTTGGAGCAAGTTGGCTTACTAAAGAAAACACGGTCAAAGAAACAAAAAATGTAATGCGTTATTTTGATGCTGTTCTCGAAGCAGAGGCATTGCCAAATAATGTTAATCTAATTGTTTTAGGATATTCTCAAGGAGTTTCTATTATGACAAGATATTTGGCAAGTAGAAAATTAAAATGTACCAAGCTTTTATTGTTGTCTGGTGGGATTCCGCAAGAATTGAATAGTCAAGATTTTACATATTTTGGAGGGAAAACCAAAGTTACCTTAATTTATGGTTCTCAAGATGAATATTTAACAGAAGCAAATATGGTAATTTCAATACAACGTTTTTATGAATTGTTTGGGGATACTGCCAACATTATCACTTTTGACGGCATACATGAAGTTAAAAAAGAGTTGTTAAATCAGTTTGTCTAAAGTTATTTATAAATAAAATATTTTGCATTTAGAACTGAGTTTCCGGCATCAAATACGACAACCACATAACCAAATCAATAAATTTATTAGATCTTTCTTTCAATAACATAATTGACCATGGCTATTAACGACTTTTTATATTCAGATTCCGGGTAGATATCTAAAAGATCTATCGCTTCTTTATGATAGGCATTCATTTTATTTATAGTGTATTCAATGCCACCATTATCTTTTACAAAGGCAATAACTTCCTTTACACGTTTTTTATCTTTATTATGATTTTTAACTGAATTAATAAGCCATTTTTTATTTTTTGCAGAGCAGTTGTTCAAAGTATAAATCAAAGGTAAAGTCATTTTTTGCTCTTTGATATCTATGCCTGTTGGTTTTCCAATTTTGGCTTCGCTATAATCAAATAAATCATCTTTAATTTGGAAAGCGATCCCTATAATTTCACCAAATTTTCGCATTTTTTCAATTTCTTCGGGTTGAGCTCCAATAGAAGCTGCACCTATACCGCAACAAGCTGCAATTAAAGTAGCAGTTTTTTGACGGATGATTTCAAAATAAATAGCTTCTGTGATATCTAATTGACGGGCTTTTTCTATTTGTAACAATTCACCTTCACTCATTTCACGAACCGCAACTGAAATCAGTTTTAGAATATCAAAATCGTCATGATCTATTGAAAGTAATACCCCTTTAGAGAGTAAAAAATCGCCTACCAATACCGCAATTTTATTTTTCCATAAAGCATTGATAGAGAAGAATCCACGACGCCGGTTACTGTCATCTACCACATCATCATGAACTAAAGTAGCCGTATGGATGAGTTCAATACAAGATGCACCTCTGTAAGTGCGTTCATTCATGTTGCCATTCGAAACCATTTTTGCTACTAGAAAAACAAACATAGGCCGCATTTGTTTTCCTTTACGCCTTATAATAAAATGAGTAATTCTATTTAATAGAGGTACTTTAGAAATCATAGAAGCTTTGAATTTATCTTCAAAGAGCTCCATTTCTTCTTTAATAGGCAATTTTATTTGTTCTACGATTTTCATAATAAGAATTCCACAATTAGAATTGTTTTAATCGCTCAATAATATGGGTGTTTTTATCTTCAGTCGACATTTCTTTCAATAACTCAATATGATTACCTTTAAAATTTAAGTTTTTACCTACAAAATCTACAGCTTGAAAACGTACATATGAATTGTTCATTTGCAATGCATGCCCTATAAATTTATCAATCGGTTCAAAATATTTTGTATTAGAAAAATCGACCACGAGCTTTTGACTATTTAATATCATCAAATAGGCTAAATATTCTTTATTGCTATTGCCTGATTGTATCAAACTCAATAAAGAATTTATTTCCACCTTTCTACTTAATTCAAATACAGTTGCAATTAAAGGTAACCGCTCATTATCTTCTCGAGATTTTAAGTATTTACCGGCTAAAGCTAATATTTCATTTATTGTACTATCATCAGCTTGTTTGTTTTCACTTTTTTGATCAATTTTGGCCCAAGAATCACGTAAAGGAACGGTTTGATTAAAAACCAAATGTTCCGGTCTGCTATCGTCATCCACATTAAAATAACCTAAACGCTGAAACTGAAAACGATCACCTATTTGAGCAGATGTTAAACTCGGCTCAACATACACATTATTATTAAATTTTAAAGAATTTGGATTTATAAATTCCTTAAAATCTTTTTCCTTATGAGAATCAGGTGCCTCATCGATAAACAGTCTGTCGTATAAACGGACTTCAACTTTCACGGCATGTGGTTTTGATACCCAGTGTAATGTGCCTTTTACTTTACGTTGACTTTCTTCAGTACCACTACCACTCAAAGAATCTTTATCATAAGTACAATGTATCTCTAAAACTTCACCTTTATCATCTTTTACAACATGAGTTGCTTTGATAATATATGCATTCTTTAATCTAACTTCACCATTTAATTTTAATCTAAAAAATTTTTTATTGGCTTCTTCTCTAAAATCTTCTCTTTCTATAAAAAGTTCTCTTGAAAAGGGAACTTGCCTACTTCCAAAACCTTCACTATAATCATTATATGAAGCATCAATAAATTCTTCTTTTCCTTCAGGATAATTAGTGATAATAACTTTAATAGGGTTTAATACTGCCATTACTCTAGGGGCAGTTTTATTCAAATCATCTTTAATACAAAACTCCAATAAAGCTACATCCGTCACATTATCCCGTTTAGAAATTCCTGCCACTTCACTAAATTTTCTAATAGATTCCGGTGTGTACCCTCTGCGGCGTAAGCCCGAAATTGTTGGCATTCTAGGATCATCCCAACCGTTAACATAGCCTTCTTCTACCAATTGCAACAATTTGCGTTTGCTCATAACCGTATAACTCAGATTTCGACGTGCAAATTCGCGTTGTTTTGGTCGTAAATCTTTCTTTGAACATACTTGATCTAAGTACCAATCGTACAATTGACGATGACTTTTAAACTCAAGTGTGCAAATAGAGTGAGAAATTTGTTCAATATAATCAGATTCACCATGAGTCCAATCATACATTGGATATATACTCCAGGTATTACCGGTTCTATGATGTGATTTATTTAACACCCTATACATAATAGGATCACGCATATGCATATTTGGAGAGGTCATATCTATTTTAGCACGAAGAATGTGCGAACCTTCTTCAAAATCGCCATTTTTCATTTGCTCAAACAAGGCTAAGTTTTCTTCTACTGAACGATGCCTATAAGGGCTATTCACACCAGCTTCTGTTGGCGTACCTTTTTGCCTGGCAATAGCCTCTGAAGATTGATCATCTACATAGGCTTTGCCCTGTTTAATTAGTTGTACAGCCCAAAGGTAAAGCTGCTCAAAATAATCTGAAGAATACAATTCATTTGCCCATTGAAATCCTAACCATTGAATATCTTTTTTAATGGCATCTACATATTCTTGTTCTTCTTTGGCAGGATTGGTATCGTCAAAACGTAAGTTAACAGGAGCATTATATGTTATACCCAAGCCAAAGTTCAAACATATAGACGCAGCATGACCAATATGTAAATAGCCATTAGGTTCCGGTGGGAAGCGAAAACGAAGCTTATCTCTTTGTAAATCAGCAGCCAGATCTTCTTCAATAATTTGTTCTAAAAAATTAAGAGATTTTTTTTCTTCAGACATTAAATACGCATTTTTAATAGCTCACAAAAATACGGAAAATATAAATAGTGTAAGTTAGTTTAATAGTGTAACATTATTATACTGTATAAGACCAATAGATTAGTTAAATTCAACTAAAAAAAATGGAAAATATAAAATATACTTGCCCTAAATGTAGTAATAAAACGTATAAAGTAGGTCAATTACGTGGTACAGGTGGCACATGGTCAAAAATTTTTGATGTTCAAAGTCAAAAATTCACATCTGTTACTTGCGAACGATGTTCTTATACCGAATTTTACAAGGCTAAAACAAGTGCTTTGAGTAATATTTTTGATTTATTTACCAATTAAATTCCCAATATTGTTTTAGCAATCCAGAAGTAAATTAATATTCCAAAAATATCATTACTGGTCGTAATAAATGGACCGGTAGCAATGGCGGGATCTATACCTCTTTTGTTGAGAAATAAAGGAATAAAAGTACCTATTATTCCGGCAACAATGATTACTGCAAATAAAGAAATAGAAATAGCGGCTGAAGTTAACATATGACCTTGCCAAACCCAAGTAAAACCAAATAGTAATACAGACAATGCTAGTCCGTTTACTATGGCCAAAGACAATTCTTTAAATAATCTATTGGTAACACTTCCTTTTAGATCTCCATTGGCAATACCTTGAACAATTATTGCAGATGACTGTACACCAACATTCCCGGCCATAGCTGCAATTAAAGGTGTAAAAAAGAAAAGAATAGCATGACTGCTGATCATTTCTTCAAAGTTACCCATAATAGCGGCTGCACCAATACCGCCTATGAGTCCTAAAAACAACCATGGTAATCTAGCTCTGGTATGTTCCCAAATAGTATCATCAGCCTCTACATCTTGAGACAGACCTGCTGCCATTTGATAATCTTTATCTGCCTCTTCTTTAATAATATCTACAATGTCATCAATGGTAATTCTACCCATTAATTTGTTAGAATCGTCAACAACAGGAATGGCTTCTAAATCATATTTTTGCATTATTCTTGCCACATCTTCGGCTTTATCATTCACATTAACGGCATCAACTTTTGGAATATAAATATCAGAAATATGAGTTTTTGTAGAAGTAACTAATAGATCTTTTAAAGACAATCGTCCTTTTAATTTATCATTATCATCAACAACATAGATAGAATGAACGCGTGTTACATTTTCTGCTTGTGCCCGCATTTCTCGAACACATTTCAACACATTCCAATTTTCATTAACTTTTACCAATTCTTTGGCCATTAACCCCCCGGCAGAATCTTCATCATATTTTAATAATTCTTTTATATCTGCTACATGTTCTTCATCAGATATTTGAGAAATTACATGTTCTTTACGATCGTCTGGTAATTCAGCAATAATATCGGCAGCGTCATCCGTATCTAATTCTATCAATTCCTCAGCAATTTCCTTTGCCGAAAGATTTTTTAGAATTTTTTCACGAACATCATCATCAACTTCCATTAAAATCTCCGCAGTGAGTTCGCTATCTAATAATTTGATAATATAAGTGGCATCGTCTATGCTTAGATCATCTATTAATTCTGCAATATCTGCATGGTGCTCAGTATCTAATAGTTCCAATAAACCAGTATCATCCTGTTGTTGGATGAGTAAAGCAATTTGATCTAAAAGGTCATTTGTAATTTCAAATGGCATCGTTCGCGATTTTTTCCGTCAGATTAATAAACTCTTGAACAGATAATTGTTCAGGACGTTTCGCAAAGATAACATCTTCTCTTAATTTATCTGATAAATTAAATGTTTTTAAACTGTTACGAATTGTTTTTCTACGCTGATTGAATGCCGTTTTTACTACTTTAAAAAATAATTTTTCATCTACTGCCAGTGTGTAATTTTCTTTACGAATTAATCGTATTACTCCAGAATCAACTTTTGGTGGGGGATTAAACACATTTGGTGGCACTGTAAATAAATATTCTACGTCATAAAAAGCCTGTGTTAATACTGAAATAATACCATAGATCTTACTGCCTGATTTTTCAGAAATGCGTTTTGCTACTTCTTTTTGGAACATGCCACACAGTTCTGGTATTCTTTGTCTGTTTTCTAGAGTTTTAAAAATTATTTGTGATGAGATATTGTATGGAAAATTTCCAATAATAGCGAAAGGTTTACCTTGAAAATAGTCAGCAATATTGATTCGTAAAAAATCTTCTGAAATGATGCGGTCTGTTAAGTTCAAGTAATGTACTTTAAGATATTCAACCGATTCTTTATCAATTTCTATAACATGAATCGAGCATTTTTTTTTCAATAAATATTTGGTTAAAACACCCATGCCCGGGCCAATTTCTAAAACGGTATCATAACCATTTTCAGTTAAAGTGTCGGCTATTTTTTTAGCAATGTTTTCGTCTTTTAAGAAATGTTGCCCTAAATATTTTTTGGCTTTAACTGACATGAGAATAGTATTGATTAGGTTTGTGATAAGCTAATACTAGCTCAGCTCTTTTCAAAATTCTTTACATGATTTACTACTTTCAGTTCAGTTCTAAAAGCCACATATTTTCCACTAAACAATTTGTCTGCTTCTTGGCGAAGTTTTTCTGCATTTTCTTGAAAATATTTTTCTAAAGTTTCTTTATTTTCTGTGGTGTATTGAATAGCATAAGTAACACCTCCCATTTCTTCTTCTACCATGACTTGACACATTTTGGCTTCAAAAAATTTACCTGTATTTAGCATTTTAGGAATGTGTTCTTCTTGCATCCATTCAAGCCATTTTTGCTCTACAGAAGCATCTATATTAATGGTTACGTTGTAGATATACATATTCTAAAAATTTCTGAATTTAATTTAAATGATCTCCTCTTAGTTTTCTAAATTGTTTTCTGGCATCTACTAAATAAATACTTGACGGAAATTCAAAAATAATCTTTTTATACATTTCTTTCGCTTTTTCTATTTTTCCAAGATTGTCTTTATATAATCCAGCCAAATGATAATAGGCATCATCTACCAGTATTCCATCTTTTTGTAATGCGATTAGTTTTAAATAATTATTTTCTGCCAATTCATAGAGATGGATTTTGGCATATAGTTCCGCCTGTTTGTACAGCGCCTCATCTTCAATAGACCTGCCTTTAAATTTTTGTAGTGCAATAGTTAATGTATCAATTGCAGCTTTGTTTTTATTCTGAAATGCTAATACATCCGCTTTAGCGTAAGTTTTTAAGGCATTGTGAATAGTATCGCCCACAATATTATCTGATATTAATAAATATAAATCTAAAGCATCATTGGCGATCAGTTGTGAAGTAGATTTTTTTAACACTTTTAATTGTGTTAATGCCCATTTAAAATCTCCTTTAAAGTAGGAAGTTTGTGCCACTTTAAAACGTGCTGTTTGAGCTAAAGCACTATTTTTAAGTTTAGTTTGTACTTGAGAATAATTGATTAAAGCTTCATTGAATTTATTTGTATACACTAAAATATCTCCTATTTTTAACTTAATTGAACCGTACTGGTAATCAGAACCTGCTTCTGAAAGTACTTCTTTTAAAATGGTAATGGCCTTGTTAGGACTGTCTTTGGTGAAAGTTAAAAAATCTGCATAAGATATTTTTAAATTTAAAGTGGAACTTCCATTACCATAAGTAGCAAATAAGTATTGAAATTTTTGTTCAATAGTTTCATGTTCTTTCGTAGTAGTTGCTGTCTCAATAGTTGCTTCCAATAAATAGATGTGGGCATCTAAAATCAGACTTGAATTCTGTGTATTATCTAAAATATAGGTAAAACTTGACTTCGAAGTTTCGTAATCTTTATTGTTAAAAGCAACTTCACCTAATTCAAAAATTCTATCTAAATTGTCTTTATTTCTTTTGTATATAGCCAATTCTTGAATTAAAGCTTTATCATAATCTTTCTGTTGCATGTATAGCCAACTCAACAACTTATTCCAGGAATCATTTGGACTTTTTTGTAAACGTTTTAGAACTAATTTTTTAAATAATTTATTGTTTTCATCTTCACTATCATCAGAAATAAATTTACCGGTATATCTTTGAACTGTTTCATAGTAAACTTCATTTTTTTCTATAACATTTAAATAGGTGTCAAACATGTTTTCTACATCTGCTTTTTCAGCATAGATATTAGCTATATCTATGTTGAAATTTAAATCCGGATTCAGTTCCATGGCTTTTTTATAGGCCAATAAAGCATAATCTAACAGATGATTTTCTTGAAAAGATCGACCAATAGTTCCACCTTGAAAGGGATTAGTATCAATAGTTTTTAAAGTTTTTTCATAATAAGATTGGGCTTCTTCTTTTTTGTTTTGCAATTGTAAATTATATCCAACTTCGATTAATAAATAGGGTTGATCCGGAAATTTTTTTAAGTGTGTTGTCAATAGTTTTGAAGAGGCTTCAAAATTTTCAATCAATTGATAGCAAGAGAGTAACTGCTTAAAATAATCTCGCCTAACATCATTTTTTGTATACAATTGTTTATAGAATACTGCAGCCTTTTCGTATTCGCCTTTTTGAAAATAATTATAGGCCAATTGAGAGCTTTGAGCGTGGCTGAAAGTGCTAAAAAAAAATAATATTACAATAATTCTATAATACATGTCGTTATAGTATGGCTTCAAAGGTAATAAAGAAGTTTTAACAATTTAATATAAAGCGTGAGATAAAAAATTACTTAACCCAACTTTGAATTTTGGCATAACATTTGCCATTATATTTTAAAGTAATAATTTTTTACCATGAGAGAGTTAAAACATCAGCACGAAATCGCTAAGAATAAAGCAACACTTTTTATGAAAAATGGTCAGATCAATGATTATTTTAATGCGTTATTAGAAATGCGACGTTATAAAAAATTAATGGTTGCAGTTGTTGCTAATTAATAGCCCCTCTCCATCAGAGATGAAACTTCCCGAGGAGAAAATACAGTTGACATTCCTCAAGTAGGAGGTTTTTTAATGTTTGATGTTCTAATTAGGCACTTTCAGAATTAAGCCAGTATTTACATCAACTGTTTTTTGTTCACAAAAAATAGATGGAGTTGGCTTAAAATATACTCTTGTAATAATATCATCTCCATTACTAATTCCACCCAAAATTCCACCACTATGGTTTGTTTCAAATCCTTGTGATGTAATTTGATCATTATTAAGACTTCCTCTAGATTTACTAGAGTCCATACCATCACCTATTTCAACAT
>DEIV01000008.1 GCA_002352665.1 Flavobacteriaceae bacterium UBA2765 | reverse complement strand
GAAATTTATGTCGAAAACAGGAGGAATCTTTTCATGCAAATTTCTTGAAATATCCAGATATTCCTTCAAATTTTCCATTTTAAATATCACCTTCTCTTTACATTCTGTATATCAAATCTTAGGTCGAACTCAGGTTATTACACTACCATTTACGTTTTTTGTTGAGCTCTTCTTCTTCTTTAACATATTCTTCAACAGCCGTTACCTTTAAAAAAGAAGGATGTTGTTCAATGGCATATTGTAATTGTTCTACAATTTTTTCTACAGAATCATTTTCATAATCAATCTTTAGGGGTTCTTTAATCACGATTGATTGTAATACACCACGTTTTTTTATTTGTAATCCCTTTTTGTCATAGGCTCTTCTAAAACCATCTATTACAACAGGAATAACGATTGGTTTATTTTTCTTAATAATATGAGCAGTTCCTCTTCTAATAGGCTTAAATGGAGTAGTTGTACCTTGAGGGAAAGTAATTAGCCATCCATTGTCTAAGGCTTTGCTAATATTACTAACATCTGACATTTTTACTTGTCTATTCACTTCTTTACCTTCACTTCGCCAGGTTCTGTCTATAGTTACACCACCAACATAGGAAAGAATTTTAGGTAAAATACCTGACCTCATGGTTTCAGAGGCAGCAACATAATAAATATTCAATTTAGGTTGCCATAAGTATCCTATATTTTTTATGGAATCTACTCTACCTTTTAAAGCAGCATTAAACACATGTATCATAGCTACAACATCGGCAAAGTAAGTTTGATGATTGGAAACAAATAAAACACCGGTCTCGGGTAAGTCCCTTATAATTTCAGAACCTTCAATATCTAACTTATTGAAACTTTGATAACGCTGATGTGTTATAATTGCAAAAATTCTAATTAAGAATTTTTTAAAAATAAACGCATTACCAAAAGGGTCTTTTTTAAATAATTTCATTAAGGTTTAATTGGGTTCTAAATCCAAATTTACAAAAGAAATATGTATTAGATAGATTTTAAAAGGTCTTTAATTTCACTCAACATCATTGCTGTAGCTCCCCAGACCACGTAATTATTTAACTTAAAGCATGGTACGTCAATATTTTCCATATAAGATGTTGTTAAATTTTTGCTGCTAAGCCTATTGTCATCAATGAGATCACTTAAAGAAATTTCTATTACTTTTTCCACTTCATAATTGGTTTTCATAATTGGTGTTTTCTGTGTTATGCCCAAAAAAGGAGTAACCCAAAAATTACTGGGAGGAATATAAGTTTTAGTGAGTGTTCTTACTATTGATATTTCTTTTTTCGAAATACCTATTTCTTCTTCAGTCTCTCGTAAAGCCGTATGTTCTAAACTCAAATCATTTTTTTCTTTTTTGCCACCGGGAAAACTAATTTGAGCAGCATGTACACCTTTGTAGTTAGACCTTAACATTAATAAAATTTTAGTCTTAAAATCTATATCTGGATAAAACAATGCCAATACCGCTGATTCTTTTGGATTTCTTTTTTCAATTGCTTCTAAAGAATAGTGTTTTCTAAGTTCAGGAGCCATTTTGAACTGAGAATCTAATCCACCTAAAGGCAATGTTCTAATTTTTGAAAGATGTGTTAAAAAGTATTCAAAATCCATTAAATTCAGATTATTTTATAAGGTCTAAGGTCAAATTTACAATTAATACTTTTCTTTAGGAAGAATTACTCCAATGGGTTTAAATTTAGTTGTAAAATCTGTTGTTATAGTTGGGTTTTTTTTACAGTATATAAAGACCGTGGGTGATTTGTGTTTTAAAAATAATTATTCAAATAAAACTTGTATTTTTATAGCCTATATTTCAATCTAAGATCAATATGAAAAGAACAAAAAAAATTGTATTTAGTTTAATGGGTGTTTTGCTTCTTCTTTTTTTTGTCGCCACAATTATTATTCCAGAGAAACTAGATAGAAAGTTTAATACGGTTACATTGAAAGCTCCTTATACTGTTTCAAAAAAAGCTCAAGAACTATATAATACTCTTGATTTTATTGCAGATATGCATTGTGATGCTTTATTGTGGAAAAGAGATTTGCTAAAAAAAAATGAACAAGGATCCGTAGATATCCCTAGGATGATTGATGCAAATGTAGCATTACAAGCTTTTACTATTGTCACCAAAGCACCAAAAAAAATGAATTTTGATAATAATACAGGCGATACTGATCAAATAACTATTCCATATATTTTACAAAGAAGACCTATAAAATCATGGTTTAATTTAACAGGAAGGGCTATTGCTCAATGTAATGCCTTACACAATTTTGAAAAAAAATCTGATGGAAAATTTAGAGTTATAACATCATCATCAGAATTACAGAAGTATTTATCCGATAAGAAGGTAAAAAAAGAAATAACTGCAGGATTTTTAGGTATAGAAGGAATGCATGCTTTAAGCGGAAAATTGGAGAATGTCGATAAATTATATGATGCCGGGGTAAGAATGATGGCACCTGTGCATTTTTTTGATAATAAGTTAGGAGGTTCAGCACATGGAGTTTCTAAAGAAGGACTAACAGATTTTGGAAAACAAGTCATAAAAAAGATGCAAGAAAAAAATATGATCGTTGATGTAGCTCATAGTTCACCGCAACTATTAAATGATATTTTTGAAATATCAACCAAACCGGTGGTATCTTCTCATACAGGAGTTCAAGGAACTTGTGAGACGGTAAGAAATCTATCTGATGAACATCTAAAAAAAATAGCAGCATCCGGTGGCTTAATAAGTATTGCGATGTTCGAGCCAGCTACTTGCAACAGTACAGTAGCATCCTCTGCAAAAGCCATTAAATATTGTATTGACTTGGTAGGAGCAGATTATGTAGCTTTGGGTTCTGATTTTGATGGAGCTATTGAAATACATACAGATATTACAGGCTTACCTTTATATGTTGAAGAAATGCTTAAATTGGGTATTTCTGAAGTCGATATACGCAAAGTAATGGGTGGAAATGTAAAAAACTTTATGCTAAAAAATTTACCCAAACAATAGAAAGGTATGAAATATGTAATCGTCTATTGAAAAGATGATTCTTTAAAGAATAGCTGTATATTAATAATACCAAAAATTTAAACAAGTGAAAATAGGAATAGTATGTTATCCAACTTTCGGTGGAAGTGGAGTAGTTGCAACCGAATTGGGTATAGCATTAGGCAAAAAAGGCCATGAAGTGCATTTTATAACTTCAAAACAACCGGTTCGATTGAATTTTTTAACTCAGAATGTTCATTTTCATGAAGTATTTGTTGAAGAATATCCTTTATTCCATTTTCAGCCTTATGAATTGGCTTTATCGAGTAAATTGGTAGCTATTGTTGAACGTTACGGATTAGATATTTTGCATGTGCATTATGCTATTCCTCATGCCTATGCTGCTTATATGGCAAAACAAATGCTAAAAGAAAAAGGTATTGAAATTCCTATAGTAACCACACTACATGGTACAGATATTACTTTAGTTGGAAGCCATCCATTTTATAAACCTGCGGTAGAGTTTAGTATTAATAATTCTGACGTTGTTACCGCTGTATCTGAAAGCTTACGAAAAGATACATTGCGTTTATTTGATATTAAAAAAGAAATTAAAGTTATTTATAACTTTATTGATTTTGATAAATATCCAAGTATTGATGATGTAGACTGTGAACGGAATACGTTGGCAAAAGATAATGAAAGAATTATAGTACATGTAAGTAATTTTAGACCGGTAAAACGCATAAAGGATGTCATAACAATATTTGCAAAAATTCAGGAAAAGTTGCCTTCAAAATTGTTAATGGTTGGTGATGGTCCGGATCGTGAACAAGCAGATCTATTATCTAAAAAATTAGGGGTTAGAGACCAAATACTTTTCTTGGGAAATAGTAACGAAGTAAATAAAATTTTATGTTATGCTGATTTGTTTTTACTACCTTCAGAAACTGAGAGTTTCGGACTGGCAGCTTTAGAAGCTATGGCGGCAAAAACACCTGTTATTTCATCAAATTCAGGAGGTTTACCTGAAGTGAACATCAATGGAAAGACAGGCTTTTTAAGCAATGTAGGAGATACGGAAGATATGGCTAAAAATGCCATTTATATTTTAGAAAATAAAGAGCGTTTAATGGAGTTTAAGGTAAATGCACAAATATTTGCCAGAAAATTTTCCATTGAGAATATATTACCTTTATATGAAGAAATGTATAGAACCATTAAAGTTGGTTGTTGTTGATTTTATAGAGAATATTCACTAAGCAATATTCTAAGATTTGAAAGTGAGTTATACAGATGTTTCTATTACCTACCGGATCAAACGAGCGAGTGAATTATTTATATAACTTCAATTAAGCTTTAGGTTACACAATTTTTCACTTAAGAATACATTCAATTGGGCTTGTAGCAACTAATATTGGCTAACATTTTTTCTTTTTCCTGACTTCGACACTG
>DEIV01000036.1 GCA_002352665.1 Flavobacteriaceae bacterium UBA2765 | reverse complement strand
TTTATGTCGAACTCACGTTAATTAGCATTAAAATAATTATATTAGCATATATAGTTCTTTTACTATAGTACAATCGTCCTTCTTCCTTTTTAGGTAGAAAAATATAAACAAACTGACTTATTATAATGAATAATAATAGTCTTAATCCAAAGTTATATGATTCCATTTTCATCATGAATCTATTTAATTGAAAGATACTTTCTAAACTGGAAATATTCTTAAAAAATATAATTCCGAATAGTATTATTTGTCCTATTAGTCCAAAAGTATTTACTCGTAAATAAAATAAATTCTTCTTATGATTCTTTCGTAGAACATTTTTTTTCTTAGCAAGTGATGGGACATATGTAAGGTTAATATTTAAAATATTCTTTGCTAAAATAACAAACACGTCCCCTGGAATTTTAACTTTTTCAACCTTAATATTCATGCCTCTTACCTCATGGTGTTTATATCTATGAGCATCTAACAAATAAATTTTCTCTAGGTTACTTATATTTTCGCTATCTAAATCATAATCCACAACATAACCACTATATAATTTTTGAGAACCTACATTTGTGTCAATTAATATATCCGCATAAGTCGAGGAGGTGGTTATATCATCAACCCCATATAGTTTTCCAATAATTTTGGGTGCTAATTTGAATTTATTCATGGTTAGCACTTCACCACTGAATATATAATACCACTGATTTTTAAATCTTAATAATTTATATTTTCTATCCCATTCTAATAATCTGATTATTCTAGAGAATGCAACCCCAATTAAGATGGATAAGATGTAAATATTAAGAGTATGAAGTAAATATAATTGTAGTTTATTATTGATAAAATCAATGGTATTTGAACCTAAAACAAAATTACCATTCAAAATATTATTAAAAATAATGATTATTTCAGAATTAGTTTTGGCGACTCCTCTAAAGAATAAATATAACCAAGCCCCGAAGATTTGAATAAAAAAACCTGGTACTATACTGTAAAAAACTGATTTGTAAACATTTTCCTTAGTACTAAATTGTTTAGAAAATTCTCCGTAGTAATAAAATCTTTGAAAGAGTAACCCAGGTACAACAATGGACACTAATAAAGTAATAAATCCAAGGGTGAACTCCATTTTTTACAATACAGTATTTAGTTCAGTTTCCTCCCATTTATTAGATTCCTGATACTTTTCAACCGCTTTATTCAATTTTTCTGTTTTAACCTTGTCTTTAAGTAATTCTAATACTTCAGCCGAAATTATTTCAGTTTCTGTTTTTTTTTCAATATCTTTTGATGTAGATAAAATAGATTCAAAAAAAGCAAGGATTCCAATTACTTTAAAGGATTTCTTAATAAATGACCGAGGCATAATTAAATTATTATATGATTAAAGTCTAACTGTTCTTTATAACAGTCGAAAGAATAATTGTTAAGTTACAATATAAGGAATAGTATTAACGTAAAATTAGGCATTTTTATGATACAAAATGTGAATTATATATTAAAAAATTAATAAACTAGTAAAAATAGGTGTTCAGTTTAACTGAATATTTATCTAACCTGTGCCCTTCTTTAAATGGTCTATTTTCAATTATTTTATTTAGCATCATAAACCACCTCAACAAAAAACATATTAATAGCATAAATGTGAAATCTAAAATCCCTCTCAATAATGGTATCTAAAAAAACACCTTTATTCTAAATCGAATCGTATTGTTCGGTTACTTCTAATAGTCTAAACTCGTATAATGTCATTTTATATTACGTCAAAATGTTGTAGTATTAAACCTATAATGCTGTTTATTGCATCATAAATCAATGTGTATTTTCAAAGTCAATAAGATTTTCTTTCATCTTAGTTCTTCACAACTTCCCCTTGATACAGGTATTCCCATATTCAAAAAAGAGTATTTAATTCAGGATAATCAACTTTTTCATCAATACCATACCTATTTGATCTTTTATTTCTATTCTTGATGTGATTTTTAACCAATATTTAATATTGTGTTCATCTTAATTCAAGTTATGAATCTTGAATAAATTGAATAAACTCATCTCCTGTATTTAATAATTTAATGGATGGTGCTCCTTCATCAGTCATAACAAAGCCTGAACCTTCAACTAAGTCTTCAAAGTCTTTACTAATTCTTATTAAAGAATTGTTTTCTAAATCCCTTACACATTTTCTTAAATAGTCTATATCTAAGGCTTTGTTGTTGTAAAAACCATATAACTCCTGATAGCCATTCACATTTGTTATTATGTAGTCTTGGTTATTTGAAACGAAAATTAAAATATGTAGATGAGTTGGAGTAAGTTCGTCTACAATCCTCAAGTAAGAATGCTTTTTATCGTATTTAAAATTGTTATCAATTAAAAAATTCTTAACGCAGTTTTTTAAATAATTTATTTTTTCTTCTTGATGAGTTTTGAGTGCAATTTGACTGGATTCTATTAGAAATGAAACAAATTCATTATTCATTTTAAGATTTTCTATGTTAAACTCATCGACTGACTTATTTAGTTCTAATAATTCATCACTAACTAACTCCATCCATTTTTCCCTTCTTTTTGAAATAGGTTGCGTCAGAATAAGACTAAAAATTTCAGAAATTGTTCCTCCAAATCCAGGAATCAAACCTAAAGTTGATTTTACCATTGAATATATTTTATCTTCATCCTTTTCTTTAGGAACTTCTAATTTTGAGGCTTTTCTCGTCATATTTTTAATTTAAGCTATAAATCTTATTTTCAATTTCTTTTTTTATAGAGTCTATATCAGAAAAATCACTCTCCTTTATAACTCCCTTACTACTATTATAAAGAGTAAATTCTTCAGGGGTGTAATTTGACCTGCCAAGCATTTTTATCATACGTCTTTCCACCTCTTTACTTTTTATAAATTGCTCATAAGACATTAAATATGCTAATGAATCTGATTTGGATTTGATTATTTCTGTTTTTTCAATTCTTTTATCTCCTGTTGACAGCGAGTGTTTGATACCTTCTTCAACATAAGTGTAGTTTTTATTGCACGATACTGCAAGAACAATTAAAAATATCAATATACTTTTTGCATGATTCATCCTATTATATCTTTTACCCAAATGTAACAAAACTTTTATTTACACAAGCGTAATGACTACCAGAAAATCATAGCAAGCATATCATACACAAACAATTATATCAAATCTTGCCCTTTATTACAATGCAACTAAATTCATCATTTTACCTATAGGACTTATATTGACATAAAGTAATTTAATGTTTTACACGTGTAAAGACCGTTTAAAAACCTTGGTTTTCATTACGCGTGTTATGACCTTAGAAAAATCTTTAAAACTTTTTTCCTTGCGATTCTACTAATTACAAAAACGACGAGAATTTTATCGTTTTTTATGTTAAACGGTTTCTTTTTACTCTGTTATTCGAGTGTTTTTATATCGGTATCAACCTAAATAATTAATACCGTTTTTTAATCCTAAACTGTCATACTTTAATTAATTGCGAAAACGGTAAAAAATAGTCTTTATAACAATTCCGAGAACGGTGTAAATAAGATTTTTCATTAATAATGAAAACGCCGTAAATTTACCTTTATAGTAACTTCGAAAACGTCGTAAATAATTGATGAATTTTTATAGTGGTTTTGTGTAATATTTAACCCTATACTTGAACTGTTAATTATTACACACTTTTGAATAATCTTTTTTCTTATTTTTAATTGTAAATTTTCTGAATATTTAAGGTTAATTTTTAGATTTTTTTATGTTTATCTCTTTGAATGAGTTTAACATTGTCACTCCAGTGTAGAGGTCTTGAATAATCTTTTAATGATATTTTTTGCTTTTCGGTCAACTTCTTTTTGTTAATGGAATAATCAAAGTACCCCATTTTATCAAATCTCTTTAGTAACAGTTCTTTCGCAAAAATATAATGACCAAATATATACTTATTAAAAATAAGTATGAATTAGTAACATCGAGTAGCGTGTTACCTCTTGTTTTTCCTCCTTAGTTTTCATAGAGGTATTTATTATGATAGAAAAGACTATTAATTGGTAACTTCCTATCATGGAAATACGCTCCATGATTAAACCAAAAGCCTGATAATAGTCATATTAAATAAGTATTAAAAAAACTAATTTTACCAATTGAAGATTATATAATTTAATCATGGAAGAATTTAATGCGAATAGCTTAGACTTGAGAGGGAAGAATTTTGTGAAGCATGAAGGTGTGGTATCAAATATTACCGATCGCACAGTTACAGTTTCATTGAATGGAAATTTAAATTGTGAAGCATGTAATGCTAAGGCAGCTTGTGGGGTTTCTGAATCGAATTCAAAAGAAATAGACGTTTATAATATAACCAAATCCTTAAAATTGGATGATAATGTACACGTGGTGCTTAAAAAAGATTTGGCTTTAAAAGCTGTATTTTGGGCTTACGTATTTCCATTTATTTTAATGCTTACTGTTTTATTGGTCACCTCAGCTATATTTAGAGAGTGGATTGCTGGATTATTATCAATTGCCGTATTAATTCCATATTACTTTATACTTTATGTATTAAGAAATTCCTTTAAAAAGACATTTAAAATTTCCGTATTAAAAACCATTTAAATGGCCGATTCAATTTTATATAGTGCTTTGTTATTATCTTCTATAGGAATTGTTGCAGCTGTAATACTGTATATAGTTTCAAAAAAATTCTATGTTTTTGAAAATCCGTTAATAACGAAAGTTGAAGATATACTTCCTGCTGCCAATTGTGGTGGTTGTGGCAGTCCGGGGTGTAGGGCATTTGCAGAAAAACTGGTAGATTCAGAAGATATTTCTGACTTATTCTGTCCTGTTGGAGGTAACGATGTTATGAAGTTGGTTGCCGAATTATTAGGTAAAGAAGTAGCAGAAAAAGACCCAACCGTTGCTGTAATGCGTTGTCAGGGAAGTTGTGATGTTAGACCAAAAACTACTGAGTATCAGGGGCCAAGATCTTGTGCAATTTCGTCATTGGTCTATGGAGGTGAAACCGATTGCCAATATGGATGTTTAGGTGATGGAGATTGCGTTAACGTCTGTAAGTTTGATGCTATGTATATGGATGAAGAAACAGGTTTGCCGGTTATCATTACCGATAAATGTACTTCATGCGGTGCTTGTGTTGAGGCTTGCCCCAGAAATATAATTGAAATGCGCCCTAAAAACAAAAGAGACTTAAAAATATTTGTTGGTTGCATGAATGAGGATAAAGGAGGAATTGCTAAAAAAGCCTGTGATGTTGCTTGTATTGGTTGTTCGAAATGTGCAGATATTTGTCCTAAAGATGCCATAACCATGCATGATAATTTGGCCTATATTGATCCTGTATTGTGTACGCTTTGTAGAAAATGTGTAGAGGTTTGTCCAACGCATTCAATTATTGAAACGAATTTTCCACCAAAAAAAGTAAAAAAACTAAAGGAAGAAAAGCCAAAAGAAGTAATAGTGCCTGTGATAAAAATTAATGTTGAATCTGAAAACCCAAAAATTGATGCTTAAAACATTTCCAAAAGGGGGTATTCATCCGGCAGAAAATAAAATAACTTCTTCAAACGATATAAAAAGGATGTCGATCCCAAAAGTTGTCTATGTTCCAGTATCACAGCATATTGGTATTCCTTCTGAAATAATTGTTGACAGAAAAGATAAAGTAGAAATTGGTCAAATTATAGCCAAATCAAGCGGATTTGTTTCCTCTAACATTCATTCTCCAGTAGCAGGAACGGTTACCAAATTAGATAAGATTATTGATAGTAGTGGTTACAAAAAACAATGTATTGTTATCAGAACCGATCCAAAGAATGAATCTAATTTTAAAATTCCAGAATTTCCTTTAGTTAAGGAAATTACACTGTCTCAAAAAGATATTTTACAACACATTATAGATCATGGTATTGTTGGACTTGGTGGTGCAACCTTTCCATCACATGTAAAATTAGATATGAAGCATGATAAACATGTTGATTGTTTACTAATCAATGGAGTTGAATGTGAACCTTACTTAACAGCAGATCATAGATTAATGCTTGAAAAAGCAGATGAAATTATTATTGGAATTCAAATTTTAATGCAAGCTTTACATATTGAAAAAGCAGTCATAGGCATTGAAAATAATAAGAAAGATGCCATTGAAGTCCTAAAGAAAGCTACTTTGGTAGATGATAGAATAAAAGTTGCAGCTTTAAAGGTTAAATATCCTCAAGGAAGCGAAAAACAACTCATAAAAGCCATTTTAAAACGTGAGGTTCCTAAAGGCGGGTTACCAATGGATGTTGGTGTTATTGTACATAATGTAGGAACTATTTTTGCAATTTATCAAGCTGTTCAACACAATCAACCATTAATTGAGCGTGTTGTAACGGTTACAGGTAAAACAGTAGAAAGTGCCTCCAATTTTTGGGTTAAAATAGGAACGCCAATTAAAGATTTAATTGAAGAAGTTGGTGGCTTGCCAGAAGGAACCCGAAAAATTGTGAATGGTGGACCCATGATGGGAAAAGCCATTAAGAATACTGACGTTCCAATTACTAAAGGAACTTCTGGAATATTAGTCATATCAGAAGAAGAAGCGAGTAGGCAAGAAGCAAAAAACTGTATTCGTTGCGGACAATGTGTGTTTGTTTGTCCGATGGGATTAGAACCTCATTTGTTAATGAATTTAACCGAAAAAGGCTTATATGAACGTGCAGGAAATGAAGATATTATGACTTGTATTGAATGTGGATCCTGTAGTTACGTGTGTCCATCTCACAGACCATTATTAGATTATATTAGATTTGGAAAAAGTATTGTTAAAAACTTAAACACAACAAAGAATTAATATGGCGGACCCAATTATTATTTCAGCATCACCACATATACATTCAAACAAAACGTCAAAAAAATTAATGTATGATGTGCTTTATGCCTTAATTCCGGCATTTTTGGTATCTATTTATGTTTTCGGAATAAGTGCTTTAATACTCACTTCAGTTGCTGTAATTTCGTGTATTTTATTTGAATTTCTCATTCAAAAATTTCTTTTAAAAACAGAAATCACTATAACTGACGGTTCTGCACTTATTACAGGTATTTTGTTAGCATTCAACTTGCCATCTAACTTACCAATTTGGATGATCATTGTAGGTAGCTTAATTGCCATTGGAGTAGCAAAACTATCCTTTGGCGGTTTGGGTTATAATATTTTTAATCCTGCCTTGGTTGGTCGGGTATTTTTATTGGTGTCTTTTCCTGTTCAAATGACCTCATGGCCAACTGCTGTTGTAAATAATACAACTATTGTAGATGCTGTTACCGGAGCAACTCCTTTGGGAATTATTAAAGAAGGCCTAATGTATGGAGAAACTATGACAACATTAAGTTCAAAATTTCCATCAACTATGGAGTTGTTTTTAGGGATCACTGGGGGTTCTGTGGGTGAAATGTCAGCCTTGGCATTGTTATTAGGAGGCGTTTTTTTAATTGCAAGAAAGGTAATCACTTGGCATATTCCAATTACTATGCTGGTAACTATGGCAGTTTTTACTGGAATTTTCTGGTTAGTAAATCCAGAGCAATATGCAGATCCATTAATTCATATTTTATCTGGTGGTGCAATTCTCGGAGCTTTTTATATGGCAACAGATCTGGTGACGAGTCCTATGACCAAAAAAGGTATGATAATTTTTGCGATTGGAATAGGAATCATCACAGTAGTTATCAGATTATTTGGAGCCTATCCAGAAGGTGTGTCATTTGCCATATTGATTATGAATGCTTTTGTGCCACTTATCAATACGTATTTTAAACCAAGACGATTTGGTAATAAGATAAAATCTAAAATTATGTAATTATGAGTAAAAAAGAATCTACTTTTTTCAACATGACGCTTACCCTATTGGTAATCACAATGGTTGCAGGTATATCACTAGGTTTTATTAATGATATCACCAAAGGTCCTAAGGCAAAAGCAATACTAGAGCGTAAAGTTAATGCTATTAAACAGGTTTTACCAGAGTTTAATAATAATCCTGTTGAAAATGTTACACTTATCAAATCTGATAGAGCAAAAGACAGCATTGAAATTTTTTCGGCGTTTTTAGATGATAAAAAAGCTGGAACAGCAATTATAGGTTCTTCTGAAAAAGGATTTAGTGGTTTAATAAAAATTATGGTAGGGTTTAAACCAGATGGAACCATAAAAAACATAGCAGTTTTAGAACAAAAAGAAACACCTGGTTTGGGTACAAAAATGAAAGATGAAAAATT
This sequence comes from Flavobacteriaceae bacterium UBA2765, assembly GCA_002352665.1. Classification (GTDB taxonomy): domain Bacteria; phylum Bacteroidota; class Bacteroidia; order Flavobacteriales; family Flavobacteriaceae; genus Aureibaculum. Next base: position 9,259 of record DEIV01000036.1, on the reverse strand, counting down.
CTTAAGACAATTTAGAGACAAAGATCCTTCATCATTCAATTTAAAAGTCATCAAAGATGGAGGAGAAGTTGATGCTTTAACAGGAGCTACCATAACCACACGTGCCTTTGGTGAAGCTACTCAAATGGCATATAACATATTTGTAGAAACCAACCAATCTAAAAATTAAGGATCATGGTAGAGAAACTCAATCAAAATGACAACTTCTTAAAGGGTATTATCAAGGATAATCCTGTTTTCGTCATGTTGTTAGGAATGTGTCCTACTTTAGGTGTAACGTCATCTGCTTTTAACGGATTAGGAATGGGAATTGCCACGCTTTTTGTGTTGTTAATGTCAAATATAGTGGTATCCTTGATTAAATCACAAATCCCAAATAAAGTTAGAATTCCTGCCTTCATTATTATTATAGCATCGTTTGTAACCATTGTTGAAATGGTGTTGGAAGCTTTCATACCATTTTTATATGAGCAGTTAGGAATCTTCATTCCATTGATTGTAGTAAACTGTTTGATATTAGGACGAGCGGAAGCTTTTGCTTCCAAAAACAATTTAATTTCCTCTTTTGTAGATGCTTTGGGAATGGGAATAGGATTTACTATTGCACTTACACTTTTAGGTGCGGTAAGAGAAATATTAGGAAGTGGAAGCTTATTTGACCTGAAATTTGTATCAGAAAATGCAAATACATTTATACTCTTTATTTTACCACCTGGAGCATTTATAGCCTTGGCTTATTTATCGGTATTATTCAATAAAGTAACAAAAACTAATTCATAATGGAATACATTTTAATACTCATAGCAGCTGTTTTTGTAAACAATATTGTACTCTCACAGTTTTTAGGAATTTGCCCTTTTTTGGGAGTCTCCAATAAGGTTTCTACATCTATTGGTATGTCTGGTGCTGTGCTGTTTGTTATGACCATTGCAACCTTGGCGACCTATTTATTACATCAGTTTGTGTTAATCCCTTCCGGATTGGATTATTTGCGAACCATTACCTTTATACTGGTAATTGCTAGTTTAGTACAAATGGTTGAAATTATATTAAAAAAAGTAAGCCCACCACTCTACCAAGCCTTAGGTGTATTTTTGCCTTTAATTACTACTAATTGTGCGGTTTTAGGTGTTGCTATTTTAGCTTTAGGATTAGAAAATGGCAGTTTACTAAAAGCAGTGTTTTTTGCTATTGCAAACTCCATTGGGTTTGCATTGGCATTAATAGTTTTTGCGAGCATTCGTGAACAATTAGAATTAGCAGACATACCTAAAGGAATGAAAGGTGTTCCAATTAATTTGTTGGTGGCCGGGCTTTTATCACTGGCATTTTTAGGTTTTACCGGTTTGGCCTAAATCAATTCAAAAAAAATTAATTGTTTTTTGATATTCTAGCCACCGGTCTCAAAATTTTTTGGGATTGTTTTACTTCGCTATTCTTAGACTTCTGGATAATCTTATAATCTATCAACCTATCTTATAACTCGTATTGTTGATTTTGCAGTGAAAACTTATTTTTAAAATAAAAACGTATGTACAAGTTTACACGCAACATGAGGTTCCGATAACTATCAGAATTGAGTCATGTCACAAGGAGATTCACGTTAGATCTATTGAAAATTTATGTATAGGGTAATGAAGGTTGAATATATGTAGCTCATCTATGCGAATAGTTACAGCTCAAAAAATAGGACAAATGAGCTAGAAATACTAACTTAGTGAGCTAAAAGATTTGAAATGCTGACACAACGAGAATCAGAAATAATTGATTTTATACATAAACGAAGAGCATGTTCTTCTAAGGAGGTATTTGATAATATCTCTACCAATATAAGCTATGCTACTTTAAAACGAGCCTTAGTTAAGCTAGTTTCTGAAAATTACATAAAAACTGAAGGAAAAGGTAAGGCAACAAAATATGTAGTCTCACCTGTTTACGAATTGATTCGACCAATAGACTTAGCCGGGTATTATAAAATGGAGATTGATGAAAGAGAGATAAAAGAAAATTTCAATTTTAAGATTATTACGGAGGTCTTAAGTAATCATAGTGTATTTACAAAAAGTGAGTTAGAGAAACTAATAGCATTACAAAATATATACACTTCTAACATTGCTAAAATCTCTGAGAATGAATATAGAAACGAATTGGAAAGACTTGCAATTGATTTAAGTTGGAAATCATCTCAAATTGAAGGGAATACCTATTCGCTATTGGAAACTGAAAGATTGTTGAAAGAAAAAGAAACAGCATCAGGAAAAACAAAAGAAGAAGCGATTATGCTTCTGAATCATAAAGATGCTTTAGATTTTATAATAGTAAATACAAATTATTTGAACCCATTGTCCGTTTCAAAAATTGAAGATATTCATAGTATTTTGATAAAAGAACTTGCAGTTGAACGAAATCTAAGACAACGGCGTGTAGGTATATCTGGAACAAATTATCGCCCACTTGATAATAAATTTCAAATATCTGAAGCTTTAAGAAGTACTTGCGATGTGATAAACAGCAAGACAAGCGTATTTGAAAAAGCTTTGTTAGCATTGGTATTGATTTCTTATATTCAGCCATTTATGGACGGTAATAAAAGAACGTCTAGAATTGTTAGCAATGCAATCTTAATGAATGAAGGCTTTTGTCCATTGTCGTTTAGAACTGTTGATGCTATAGAATATAAGAAAGCAATGTTACTTTTTTATGAACAAAATAATATTTCAAATTTCAAGGAGATATTTATAAATCAATTTGATTTTGCAGTAAAAACTTATTTTTAAAATAAAAACGTATGTGCCTGATTTTTCTCAACATGACGTCCCGATAGCTATTGGGATTCGCTGTCAGGCAATTCCCATCTCGTTTATTTTATTTAAATAAACTATCCAAATCCTCCCAAAACCGAATATAAGATTTTGTAACCACATCTGCATCTTCAATGGTAAAAGGAACTTTTAAAGCTAAGGGTGCAAATGCCATAGCCATACGGTGGTCGTTATAGGTTTTTACCTTACAGTTTTTATGTAGTATTTCTGAAGGTTTTAAATGCAAACTATTATCAGTAATTTCAATTTCAGCTCCAAATTTTTGCAATTCATTTTGTAAAGCAACTAGCCTGTCGGTTTCCTTAATTTTTAAGGTGTGCAATCCGGTAAGGTCACAGGCAATACCTAAGCCATAACAAGTAACTACTATTGTTTGTGCGATATCTGGAGCATTTTTCAGGTTTAAAGTATTGCGTTTTGCGTTTTGGGTAGTTTTAGTTAATAGTATTGAATTATCTTCAAAATGAGTTTCTACACCAAACTTTTTATATATAGATGCCAAACAACTATCACCCTGTAAACTCACCTTTTTATAAGAAGTTAATGTTAAGGTTGTTCCTACTTCACTTAAGGCAACCAAACTATAAAAATATGAAGCCGAACTCCAATCTGATTCTACCGTAATTGTTTTATCACCTATAGACGGTTGAGGTAAAATGGTAATGACATTTTCTTTCCAAGAAGTTTCAATTCCCAATTGATATAACAAATCTAAGGTCATTTCTAAATATGGCTTCGAAGTTGTTTCTTCAAGTAATTTGATTTGCAATCCTTTTTCTAAACTAGGAGCTATCAATACCAATGCAGAAATATACTGACTGCTTACATTGCCTTGTATACTAACCTTTTGTTGGTCAATTTTTTTTCCTTTAATTTCAAGAGGTGGATAACCTTCTTTATCTTGATAAGCAATATCAGCACCCAACATTCGTAAAGCATCAACCAAAACTTTTATCGGTCGGTTTTGCATACGTTCAGAACCTGTTAAGACAGTATTTCTACCTTCTTTTACAGCAAAATAGGCAGTTAAAAAACGCATGGCAGTTCCGGCATGGCCAATATCAACAATCTTTTGAGTTGATTTTAAAGCATGGGTTAAATGGACAGAATCATCTGAGTCAGACACATTCTTTAATCTTAAATTAGGATAAAATTGTTGTAAGATCAACAATCTATTCGATTCGCTCTTTGAACCCGAAACTTTAATTGTTGAACTAACAAATTGTTTATGTGTATAATCTAAAAATAAATCCATGCAATAGTTTAATTTTTATGGTCAACTCTGGTTAAACTAAAACATTGTTCAAGGAGACCTTATTTTTCTGTAAGCTTTTGTTTTGAAAAGCTACAAAGGTAATACACTAGAAAAAGTAACCAAATTATATTGGAATTTTTATGAGGCTTAAAAATGATAAAACAAAATCGCTTAGGACAAGTAATTAAAGAAATTTTTCTTAATTTTGCACCCGCAAAAGCCTAAGCTTGATTTTAATTAAAGAAAAGAAATAGAAATGAATATTACTAAAGAAAATATCGATACTCTAAATGCTGTAGTAAAAATTAACATTACTGAAGAAGATTATCAAAGTAAGGTAACAGAAATATTACAAGATTATCGTAAAAAAGCCAATATACCAGGATTCAGAAAAGGGCATGTGCCAATGAGTTTGGTAAAAAAGCAATATGAAAAGCCAGTACTGATAGATGAAGTTAATAAACTGTTACAGGAATCATTGAGTAAATTTTTAGTAGAAGAAAAATTAGATATTTTAGGGAATCCGTTACCAAAAACACAAGATGATTTTTCTTGGGATGCCGATCAATTTTCTTTTGAATTTGAAGTGGGTCTAGCACCTGAATTTGAGGTAAATCTGCAACCAAAAAAAGCAATTTTACAGTATAAAATTGTTGCAGATGAGAAAATGATAGATGATCAAATTCTAAATATAAGAGAGCAATACGGAAAAATAATTTCTCAAAATGAAATAGCTGAAAACTCAAATGTTACCGGTACTTTTTTAAATGAAGAGAAAGAGATTGAGAAGAAATCAACTTTTAAACTAGATAAAATTAAAGGTAAAACCAATGCAAAGAAATTTATTGGAGCTAAGGTTGGTGATGAAATTGTATTAAAAACCAAAGGACTTTTTACAGATGACCATTTGTTACAAAATCACTTAGGAGTTTCTCATGATGATGCTCATGGATTAAATGTAGAAGTGAAATTTACTATAGAAGAAATTTCTGTAACAGAGCCTACAGAACTAAATCAGGAGTTATTTGATAAATTGTTTGGAGAAGGAATTGTAAAAGAAGAAAAAGAATTTAAAAAACGTTTAAAGGAAGATGCTGAAAAACAATTCGAACAACAGTCAGATCAGCAATTGTTAAATGCAGTTACAGAGAGTTTAATTGAAAATACTAAATTTGATTTGCCCGCAGCGTTTTTACAAAAATGGATTGCGGTAGCTGGTGAAAAAGAATTGACAGCACAAGAAGCTGCTGAAGAATATAGCAGGTCTGAAAAAGGATTGCGTTATCAATTAATTGAAGGTAAAATTAGTAAGGAGAATAATTTACAAGTTACTTATGAAGAATTACAAGAGTTTGCTAAAGGCTTTATAAAGAGTCAAATGGCCCAATATGGCAATACAAATCCTGAAGAAAAAGAATTGAATGAAATTGCAGGTAGGATTTTAAGTAATCAAGAGGAAGCAAAACGTTTGTCTGAACAATTAATGAGTCAAAAATTACTGAACTTCTTTAAAGAGAATGTTAAGTTAAAAGTAAAAGAAGTTTCTTTTGATGATTTTGTAAAAGAGGTTTACAAGTAAGACATCATAAAACGAATTTGAAACCGCCTCAATTTATTGTGGCGGTTTTTTTATGAGTTTAGACTTGGTAAATAAAAAAAAGTTGCTTAAAACCTAATTCCGGTATTCTAATAATTAATTAGTAATTTGTTAGTATATTTACCGTCTTAATATATAAAATTCAAATAATGAACTACGGAGAAGAGTTTAAAAAATTCGCAATAAAAGATCAAGGGATTAACAGTATGTACTATGATAAAATGATCAGTGCAATGTATCCTATGAACTTAACACCAAATATTATAGAAGAACGTAAAATGAATATCGCCATTTTTGATGTGTTTTCGAGATTAATGATGGATCGTATCATCTTTTTAGGAACCGGTATTGACGATTATGTGGCCAATGTAATTCAGGCACAATTGCTATTTTTAGAAAGCACAGATGCTTCAAAAGACATTTCAATTTATATAAATTCTCCAGGAGGAGGTGTATATGCTGGCCTAGGTATTTATGATACTATGCAATTCATTAAACCAGATGTTGCCACTATTTGTACAGGTATTGCGGCATCTATGGCTGCTGTTTTGATGTGTGCAGGAAAAAAAGGAAAACGTTCTGCTTTACCACATTCTCGTATCATGATCCATCAACCTTTAGGAGGTGCTCAAGGTCAGGCTTCTGATATTGAAATTACCGCTAGAGAAATCTTAAAATTAAAAGATGAATTGTATCAAATTATAGCTAGCCATTCTGGTCAAACTATGAAAAAAGTACATAATGATTCTGATAGAGATTATTGGATGAAGGCCATCGAAGCCAAAGAATATGGTATGATTGATGAAGTTTTGAGTAGAAATTCATAATAAAAAGAATAAATTACAGTTTTAGTATTCCACCTTTTCAGAAATAGATAATGGCAAAGAAAGAAGAATTAGAATGTTCGTTTTGTAAACGTAAAAAATCAGAAACCAATTTATTGATTGCTGGTTTAGATGCTCATATTTGTGATAGATGTATTGAACAGGCACATGGTTTGGTATTAGAAGAAATTTCTGAAACAGAAGCGAATGGCCTATCCGGTGAACTGATCCTAAAAAGACCTCAAGAAATTAAAAGTTTCTTAGATCAATATATTATCGGACAAGAACAGGCCAAAAAAGTATTGTCTGTGGCAGTATATAACCACTATAAACGTTTGTTACAACCGGCACCTAAAAAAGATGATATTGAAATAGAAAAAAGCAATATCATGATGGTAGGTGAAACAGGTACGGGTAAAACCTTATTGGCCAGAACTATTGCCAAAATGTTGAATGTACCTTTTGCCATTGTAGATGCTACAGTATTGACAGAGGCCGGCTATGTGGGCGAAGATGTTGAAACTATATTAACGCGTTTATTACAAGCGGCAGATTATAATGTTCAAAAAGCAGAAAAGGGTATTGTTTTTATTGATGAAATAGATAAAATAGCTCGTAAAAGTGATAATCCTTCAATTACCAGAGATGTTTCAGGTGAAGGTGTACAACAAGCTTTGTTAAAATTATTAGAGGGCACAGTGGTTAATGTACCACCCAAAGGAGGTAGAAAACATCCAGATCAAAAATTTGTTGAAGTGAATACACGTAATATTTTATTTGTTGCCGGTGGTGCTTTTGATGGTGTAGATAGAATAATAGGCAAACGCTTGAATATGCAAGCTGTTGGTTACAGTGCCTCAAAAAATGAGGAAAGGGTAGATGAAAAGAATTTGCTACAATATATTGTTCCTAAAGACTTAAAAGATTTTGGATTGATTCCTGAAATTATTGGCCGTTTACCGGTATTGACTTATCTAAACCCACTTGATGCAGATACTTTAAGAGCCATTTTAACAGAGCCGAAGAATGCCATTATCAAGCAGTATGATAAGCTATTTGAAATGGATGATATTGAATTTAGTATTGATGAAAAAGCGTTAGATTTTATTGTTGAAAAAGCGGTTGAATATAAATTAGGTGCACGTGGACTACGATCTTTATGCGAAGCAATTTTAACAGATGCTATGTTTGAATTACCAGGAGGTAATGAAAAAAAATTAAGAGTAACTCAAAAATATGCTGAAAGTAAAATGATAAAATCTACTTTAAGTAAGTTAAAGGCAGTGTCTTAATTTTATAGATAATTGATAAAATATATTTTGATAAATATTCAAATAAATTAGAAAATGTCGCTGAAAATTTAGCGACATTTTTGTCATTAGTATTTATTTATAACTAATGCACTAATATGATCAACAGAACCACTATAGATAAAGTTTTTGAAACCGCTCGTGTTGAAGAGGTTATTGGTGATTTTGTACAACTCAAAAAAGCAGGAAGTAATTTTAAAGGATTAAGTCCTTTTGTTAATGAAAAATCACCATCTTTTATGGTGTCTCCGGTAAAACAAATCTGGAAAGATTTTAGTTCAGGTAAAGGTGGTAATGCCATTTCATTTTTAATGGAACACGAACATTATACCTATCCTGAGGCCATCCGTTATCTGGCAAAAAAATACAATATAGAAATTGAAGAAACAGAACAGTCTGATGAGCAAAAAATTCAGGCTAGTGAACGTGAGAGTATGTATTTGGTTTCTGAATTTGCTCGTAATTATTTTCATGATGTATTGGTAAACTCAGAAAAAGGAAAAGCCATTGGTTTAAGCTATTTCAAGGAACGCGGGTTTACAGATGAAACCATTGAAAAATTTGAATTGGGTTATGCTTTAGATGAGTGGCATGCTTTTACAGATTCGGCTATAAAAAAAGCATATCAATTAACATATTTAGAACGCACAGGACTCACCATAGTTAAAGAGGATAAACAATTTGACCGATTTAAAGGGAGGGTTATTTTTCCCATACATAGTATGTCAGGCAGGGTATTGGGCTTTGGAGGTAGAATTTTAACTTCAGATAAAAAAGCCGCGAAATACTTAAATTCACCAGAAAGCGATATCTATCATAAAAGTAAAGTCCTTTATGGAATTTATCATGCCAAACAACATATCGCCAAAAAAGACAATTGCTATTTGGTGGAGGGTTATACAGATGTAATCTCATTTTCTCAAACCGGTATAGAAAATGTTGTGGCTTCTTCAGGTACCGCATTAACGGCAGACCAAATTAGATTGATAAATCGCTTGACCCCAAATATTACTGTTTTATTTGATGGTGATGCCGCAGGTATCAGAGCATCCATTCGTGGTGTAGATTTAATTTTAGAGCAGGGCATGAATGTTAAGGTGGTTATTTTTCCTGATGGAGAAGATCCAGATAGTTTTGCAAAAAGCAATTCCCTTGAAAGCCTACAAGCCTATTTAGATGACAATGCACAGGATTTTATCCGATTTAAAGTGTCGTTATTGATGGATGAAGTTGAAAATGATCCGGTAAAAAAGGCAGGATTGATAAGAGATATTGTAGCTACTATTTCAAAAATACCCAATCAAATTCAACGTGAAATTTACGTACAAGAATGTGCTAAGATCATGGATATTTCTGAACGGGTATTGTTTAGTGAATTGGCACAACTGTCTAAGCGAGAACAACGCGAAGCAGCTAAAAGACCGGTGGAGCATTTGCAGGAATCTTTTACC
>DEIV01000009.1 GCA_002352665.1 Flavobacteriaceae bacterium UBA2765 | reverse complement strand
AACTAATACCTCATTTAGATAAAAGAATTAATATTTTGAAAAATAAAGGTGAGTTCAAATAATGAAAATGAAAATTTATTGTATAGTTATAATTATTTTTCAAGCTAGTTTGACACTATCTTGTAAGAGTAATACAGATAGTAATAAAATTATTCAAAAAAATGCAAAAATGAAATATTTAAAGAATAAAACTTATATGTTGAATTATGATATTAGTTATCCTGCAGAGATATTATTAAATGATTTAATTATTGAAATAGATTTAGAGGAAAACCCATTTAGTCCATCTTTATTGAATGATTATATTTTGAAAAATGGAAAACAGCATTTAAGAATTAAAATATTTCACCCTAACAATATAAATGGAAGTGCAATTAAACCAGAAATAATTGCTAAATTAAATGAAGATTTAGAGATTTTTGTATTTTACAAAGTTGATGAGGAAATTGATAGTATGAAATCTATCAAAAAATTGAATTTCCCAAAACTGGATTTGCCCGTACCTTATATAGAACATACCTGGGAATTTGAAGCAGAATTACCTTTTGATTTGATCGGTTGGGAGAATTCCGAAGATTTAAGCAAGTTGGATAGAGATATATTAGAAGAAAAAGTACTCCAAAAATTTAATCAACTTCGAGACCTATTAAATTCAGGTAATGGTGCCGGTTTTGTTAAAGAATTAGCTTTTGCCAATAAAGAATATTTTATAGCAAATTATTTTACCCCAGATCAACATAAAGAATATACAAATAATCTTATTGAAGCCTATAGCGAACATAAAGGCATTATGCCACCTATAGAAAACTATCGTATGCGTATTTTGGGAAATGGAAAAGTTGTAGCTTTAGAAAATTTAGGTAAATATAAAGGTCAGGGTGTACTTACTGCAGAAGCAAAAAATAGTGATACTTTATTTCAAAATTATATAATGCTACACATACCAAATGGTTCTAAAGATTTTGAAATCGTTAGAATTAATTCACAAATGGCTTCGGTAGAAGAAGAATAATCCAAGTCTTTATTTTGAGGTAATAATAGATGATTTAGATTGCTAATCTTGGTTAGCAATTACGCTATCTAATGGTAAATTGGAGATTAATTATGAATTATCAATTACTTTTACAGCAAAGATTCTACTCGTAGCTATAGGCAGTACAGATGGTAATAATTCCCCAGCAGAGTTGGCTTATAATTTTGGCACTAAAAAATTTAAAGGGAATATTGCATTACAGGGAGTTATTGAAGGGAAGGTAAAACCAGAGAATAGCTTAGCACAAAGTTTAGCGGAGCATTTAAATATAAATGTATATGCTTTTATAAGAAGAACTAATTATAATCCTACTTGGAATGATGGAGGTGATGAAAAATTCCGTGAGGAATATGAAGAAATTGAGGATGAAAGTATAAATGGCCAGATTTATAGACCTCATAATTGGGATGAAGCTCTATGGCATGACAATGGTGCCTATGCACTTCCAAGGGCAGGAGATACCCCAAAAGGATTACCTGCCAATATGTATCTTTTTAGAAAGGGAGTAAAACCAACACCATCTAACTGATATTTCAAATTATGAAGAAACTAGCTATATACATTTTGCTAATATCACTCATAAGTGCTGGTTATTATTATGGCATAAATTATTTTGTTTTTAATACAGGAAAAGGAAAACCGATATCAACAGCATCTTTAACGCCTATTACGAATGAAAATGGCAATATAAAAGTAAAAATAATTCATGAATTCCCTTTGGTTAACTTTTCCGATAGTGAAGTTGAAATCACAGGAATAATTTTTGGGAAAATTTATTATAGAGGTAAATATAAATCTGAAATTAAGTTATCAGATTTTCCCGATAACGATATATTTAGAATAGACATTAGAAAAAACGGATTACACTATGTTTATGGTTCTAAGGCAGGTGCTGAAGAAATAATTGATAATCCTTTAGAATTAAAAATCACATTGTTTTCTAGTTATAGTAAAGAACATCTTGGATGGTATAAATTGGAAAAAATTAAATGAAAATGAAATTGAAAATATCATTTGTTTTATTAACAATTATTATAGCCTATTTAGGGTATAAACAGTTAAAAAAAATAAATTTTAACTCAAATTATAAAGTAGGTCAAAAAATAGATAGTCTTAATAATGTTACGGTTTTTTTCAATGGAGGCGTATCAAATACAGCAGGTAGAAATGTAACAAAAGATGGATATAATTTGAGTATCAGATACCAATGTGTTGAATTTGTCAAAAGGTACTATTACGAATATCTAAATCATAAAATGCCTGATTCATACGGTAATGCCTTAGATTTTTATAATACAACTCTTGAAGATGGGGAATGGAACAATAAAAGAAACCTTAAACAATGCAAGAATGGAGGTATTTCTATTCCAAAAATTAATGATATTATTATTTTTAATAAAAATCTATGGAATAAATATGGTCATGTAGCTATTATAGCAGACATTAATGGAGAATTCATTACTATTATACAACAAAATAAGGGGTCTTTTGGAAAGACTAGAGAAAAACTTAAGCTGATAAAACAAGAAGGAAAATATTATATTGATAATGAACGAATACTGGGTTGGTTAAATAAACCAAGTATTAATTTTAAATCATAGAGATATGAGAAAAGTAGAAAAAATAACCGATTACGAAAGCGAGACAATTGAGAAAAGTAATACTGTTATGCAATCTAAACATGCAGAACGTTTTAAACGTATGCAAAATAGAAGAAATAACCGCGGTGTAGTACCAAACTTTAATACCTATGTGGTTAATGAAATTGAAGATAATTCTCTTGTGAAATCTGATAAAATTGAAGTGGTAAGTATTAGTGGACCTTCAGAGGTGAAAGCCGGAGAGGTTGCAACTTATACTATCACAGCATATAAAGGTGAACCTACAGAAAAAGACAAAAAAAAAATCTATTGGAGTGTTTATATAGATGGTAAAAAAATCAATAGAATTCGATTACAAAATGATAAAGAAAATGCGGATAATACTTCAGATATTTATCTGGGTAATAAAAAAAAGAAAGCATTCATTCTCTATATAAAAAAATCTCCACAAGAAGATAAAATAGAAATTAAATTTTCTAAATGGTTAGACACGAAAAAAATTAAAGTTGAGGCTCATAAAGGTATGAACTCATTTGATAAAACGTGTCAACAAGAAACAAAAATAATAGCCAAACCTGAAATACTTTCAATTCATTGGGTTAATGCTAAAGAACAAAGAATTAAACATTCTGGTTATGATCAAGATGTGTTCTTGTCTGTAAAAACCTTAGGTTTAAAAGGTAAGAAACTTATTTTAGATATTTTTGATTATGACAGACACAAAGAAGATGATCCACTAGACTGGGGAGAAAATAGTATTGCAATAAAACAAAGAAAAACATTAAAACAATTTCCAATAAAAAAACGAGCAGATTATGGATTACAAGAAAAAGATGATCTGACACCAGGTTTAGAATTATATGTAGTAGTAAAAACAAGTGAACCTTTAGAAAACCCTCTAGATAAATATGCCTACTATCTTAACTTAACCCCTAATGAACTAATTCTTAATGGTTATTTTGCTGAAGAGCAGACATTTGAAATTCAAAAAGGAGAAGAAAAAAAACAAGAACCACCTAAGCCACCTCCTGCAAAACCAACTTCCTATTCTGTGGTAAAAGGAGATGATTTAGCTAAAATATCTAAAAAGAAAGACATACCATATAAACAAATTATGGACGCCAACCCAGGCACAAAATGGGAATTACTTATTCCAGATAAAACTATACTGGTAATACCAGTAAAAAAAGAAGAAGAAAAAGCCAAAGAAAAAGATAAGGATACAAAAACGATTACCTATTATCAAAAAATTGATGTAGCAAGTTTAGGTAGTGAAGTACATTTGGTTGCCGAGACTAGCAATTTAGAAGGAAAAAAAGTAATTTTTAAAGTTTTTGAGAAAGAGCCAATTCTATTAACATCAAAAGACATACCGCTACCATTGTTGGTAGGTAAAACCGAGAAAACAGAAATGGAAGCAACGGTGAGCGATGGTAAGGCACAAATAAAAGTTGTAATAAACCGTAAAGCTGAAAAAGCACAAAAAGACTGGGAAAAAAAGTTAAGCCCGAAGGAAGAGGAAATTGAGGGTTGGTATTTCGACTCAGTTAATAATCAAAGTGTAAGAATGTTACCATTTGATGTACGCTTAACCATAGAACCCAAAAGATATACACCAGCAACACAAACTATAGAAGCTAAAAAAACATATCTTTGGTTACAGGTAATTTGTAAAGGTGACCAACAAAATTTTGATATTCCATTTTTAAAAGGGAATAGCTTTGAGGTAATACATGGAGATAGAGCTCCTTGGATGAAGATTGCTCTTGAAGAAGCTAAGAAAGCGGGAGGAATTGAAGAAGGTGTAGAACCCATGTATAAAATGGCAAAAGGTTATTTAAGGTTTGTGGGGAATACACATGAGCCAACGGATGGTAAGCGGGGTTCTTGGTGCGCCTCATTTATGAATTGGAGTATTAATGAAAGTGGTTACAAATATGTCAAAAGTGCGAGTTCATTAGCTCCTATTCATCCAAAATATAAAGATGAATTTAAAAAAATTGATAAACCCATTTATGGATGCATTGTAGTGTATAAACATGTTAACAGTAAAATATGGAAAGGGCATACTGGTTTTTTATATGGGATGAATAGTAAAGGTGATTATTTATTACTGGGAGGAAACCAAGGTGATACGATAAAATTAGATGAATATGGAGAATATACTAGTAAATCAAAGAGAAAAAAATTATATGGATTTTATATCCCAGCAGATTACAATGTTACTCAAGTTGACTATCTTACAGACAAAGATAAAAATATGAATGTTAAAGATGAAAATAAAAAAATAGGAGTGACCAACTCAAAAAAAACAGGAAAAACGAATTAAATATGAAAAATGTATTATTCCATATCTTTGTTTATGTTCTAATTTTAACTTCAATTTGTTGTAAAGCAGACCTTACTAATAAAAGGGAGAAAACATCTACAATAGTTTCTAATAGTATTAGTAATGACACAATAAAAGACTCTATAGGAATAAGTTGTATTGCCAAATCAGATTCTTTGGAAATAAAAGCATTTACAATTGAATTAATTGAGGATATGAAAAACCAAAATTATAACTCGATTATTAATAAAATGAAGAATCCAGAAAAAGAAAGAAAGATTATTGATGAAATGTCTAAAGATTTTCCTAATTATTTAAATGCTGTTTTTACTATCGAAATAGATAATGATGAAGATGGATCAATAAGTTCACTTGCGACCATTAAAAATTCCAAAATGGTATATACAGAAAATGATAATGGATGTTATTCTGTTTCTATTGGACTTGAAACAGGTTTAATTATTGATTTAGTTAGGATTGATGGGGAATTGAAAATCATAAAATATGAAGTAGCGGGATAAATAAGTTGTGGATCCTTTAATCAACTCGGTAATCATGAAAATAAATAGTTTATATATTTGTGTATTTATCTTTGTTTGTATTTCCTGTAGTGAAAAGGTAGACAAATCAAAAGACTTTAAGAAAGTACAAAGTCCTGTTGTATTGAATGGAAGTAATAAACAAAAAGAGAAAGATTGTTTAAAACTTGGAGATACAATTCTTTTAAAACAATTTTTATTGAAAATAAAAAAGACTTGTAAAGAAGATTCAACAGGGGTTAATGACTATTTTACTGAGAATGTAAAAAAAAATTATCTTTTAAATTTTTGTTCATTACTAGAAGATGCCTACTCTAATAAAGAAGGAGAAGTGAGTTATAGAGTTATAGTTAATTCTGATGAATGCAAAGGAGTTATTGAAATCTATTCTATTGATTATTATCTAGATGAAAATGGAGAAAAATACCGTAATGAATATTCAACCCACTTCTATATAATTAAAAAAAACCATAATTTAGTTATTGATGAAATAGGAGGAGTTGGGTAAAAGAATATTTGATTTTAAGTTTTATGTAAAGGAGAACAAAAAGATTTTGATATTTCTTTTTTAAAAGAGAATAATTTTGAGGTTGATTATAGTGACGTAGCACCATGGATGAAAATTGTTTGGGGGGAATTAGGAGTTTATGAAAGAGATAAAAAAAATGGAGGCTTTGATAAAGTAAAAGAGTACTATAAAGATGGAGCTGGTCAATCTACCCTACACCCAATAGATAATGCTTGGTGTTCTAGTTTTGCAAATTGGGCAATTATTAAGACTAATGAAAAAAAGGGAACTAAGTATTCTTACATTCCATTAAATTCGAAAATAAATAACCCTGCAGGAGCTATTAATTGGTATAATTCAGCAAGATATCCAGGAGGGAAAAGGTTAGGCCCAACTGAGAAACCACCATATGGCACATTACTTATAATGAAAAAGAAAACTGGCTGGTAAGGTCATGTAGCTTTTATTGTTGACTATTCTGAAGAAGGTAATAAAAAAATATTTTACATTTTGGGAGGGAATCAATCACATAAAGTATGTGTTCAGAAATATGAATTTACAAAGTCAGGAAGTAATTATTACTACAAAAGTAGATTCAAATTATTAGGATTTGTAGTGCCTAAAGAATACAATTATGACGAAAACAAAAAAAATATTATGAGTATAAAAAAAATTATTCATCTGAAAATGCTGGTTCTAATCGTTAGTTTACTGCTATTTTCTTCTTGTAAAAAAAGAGTTACTCTAATGTAAGCAAGAGTATAGACACTATTTACAAAAAAGATTTAGACATTGAGTCAATAGATTCCTTAAAGTTAAAAAATATTATTGCTAGTTTTAAAAATGACTTACTCACTCAAAATAGAAGTGAATATTTAAACAAAAAATATCTCTTAGATACACTTTATGGAGATTGTATTTTTTATGAATTAGGTTTAGATTCACTTTATGAAAATGGAAGGTTATATTTATTAAAAAAAGAAATTTTGGAGAAAAATATTTTTCAAAAACACTATAAAAAAAATAGCAAAGAAGATTAATTCTATAGTTAATCATAATAATGAAATAAAAGTCTCCTTAAATAATTCAGGCGATGAATTTGAATCTTCAATGATTTTTAATTTTAAAATAATCAATGATAGAATATTCCTATATTCAGTTCACTGTACCAATTAATGCTTTTTTAAAGGTCGAAATTTATTTAAAAATACAACAAAGCTATGCAAATGTTTGCGCTAAAATTAATACTAAAATCAAGGGTTGCATACTGGAGGTAGTAGTGGGGAAGTATATTTAGTTGCCGAAACCACAAATTTAGAAGGAAAAAAAGTTACTTTTAAAGTTTTTGAGAAAGAGCCGATTCTATTAACGTCAAAAGACAAACCATTATCATTATTGGTGGGTAAAACAGAAAAAACAGAGATTGAAACAACGGTGAGCGATGGTAAGGCACAAATAAAAGTTGTAATAAACCATAAAGCAGAAAAAGCACAGAAAGACTGGGAAAAAAAGTTAAGCCCACAGGAAGAGGAAATAGAGGGTTGGTATTTCGACTCAGTTAATAATCAAAGTGTAAGAATGTTACCATTTGATGTACGCTTAACCATAGAACCTAAAAGATATACACCTGCAACACAAACTATAGAACACAAATCATATCTTTGGTTACAGGTTATATGTAAAGGAGAGCAAAGAAATTTTGATATTCCATTTTTAAAAGGGAATAGTTTTGAAGTTACCAATACAAGTATTATACATATTTATCATAATGGAAAGATTAGTAATACTTATTTGAAAGATGCAAAAAAAGTGAGTTATATATATCATGATAGCAATAATAATCAGCATTATTTAGGAATTTCTAAAATTATTAAAACAAAAAGACATACAAAAAAGAACAAATTATCAACTGCTAAAAATGATGACATCTTATTAGTTTATGCTAAAGATATTTCTTCTTACTCATCAGGCAATGTAAAATTTAAGTTTAAGACTTGGAATTCTAGCTCAGGAAGATGGTATATTAACCCATTTTGCTTTGCAGGTCTTTTGGGTGCAATGATAGAAGAAGGTATAGAAGATTTAGGTTTCAATGGATTTAGTATTAAGAGTGGAAATACCGCAGGAGGAAGCTCAAGTCATATTAATGGTGAAAAAGGGGATTTAAGGTATTTGAATACAAGGAATAATGGTCTACGAACAATATTACAGGATTCAACTTTTGATTATGATAGACAGGTGAAATTTAATAATGCATTATATAAATTTGGATGGGGACGTTCTGGAAAAATGTATTCAGAGAATTTTAATAAAAAAGTTAAGAAAGCAGTAGTAAATCCCAAGACAAAGAAAAAAGAGATTAAATATGTCTTACAAAGTACTATATTACCTCATACAAAGCATATGAAGAAAACAACAGGAAAATCTAAATATAGACATCACCACCATTTACATTTAACAGGGTTTGATTTATCTAAAGTAAAGAAATGATGAAAAAATATAATATATTATTAATACTAGTTACTTTATTGATTTCTTGTAATTTCCAATCGCAAGAAAAAGATAGTATTAATCAACCAAGTGATAGTAGTGCAAATAGGGCAAAGTTTTATAATACAAAAGAGCAGTTAGATAAAAAAAAATTTCATTTATTATTGGGAGAATTAGATGCAATGAAACTCCCATTGATAAATAATGAAATAAATGAATATGTTAAACTTATTGAGGGAGAATATTATATAGACACGATTATCACTAAAGAAAAAACAAGCAACTATTTTGAACTATTTGATAATGAAGAATCAAATGCTATTGTTAATAATACTAAATATAATAATTTATTTAATAATACTACAAGTATTACAGATAATTTTTTATATAAAATACGAAAAAAAACCTATTTCCCTTTGGCTAGTTTTAAATTTAATAATTACACTTTAATAGGTAGTTTTGTTCAATTTTTTGGGGAAAATGATATTCCAGGTGTTTTTTATATCATAACTAGTTTTAATAAAGATGGAAGACAGATTGATTACTTGATACTTTATTGTAGATTTAATTTTGAAACAATGATTATATATAACTTTAAATGTGATAGAAAATTTAGTAATATTGTAGTAGAAGATATTGAAGAAGATTGGACACTATATAATGATCTGGGAGATATAATAGGTGAAAAAGAGATACCTGAACTTATTGAGCATAGCAAGTTATATGAGGTAGATAATAATGGTTTTTTTAAAGAGAAATAAAAAACATAAGAGTCTAACTTATATTCAAACACTACTTTTTTTATTTCATTTTAGTTAAGAATCCTAAAGGCAGGATTTTACAATCTTAGCTATCAAACAATAGACTAACATCTTTGGCTACAGGTTATATGTAAAGAAGAGCAAAGAGATTTTGGTATTCCATTTTTAAAAGGAAATAGTTTTGAGGTTACTAATACAAGTGTAATACATATCTATCATAATGGAAAGATTAGTAATATTGATTTGAAAGAAGTTTAAAAAGTGAGATATATCTATCACGATGCTAACAATAAAACACATGATTTAGATAAATTTGAATTAGTAGAGGCTCGAAACTGGAATTATGGTTCAAAAAAACAGTAATCTGGAATTTTTGGCTCGATAAAACGCAAAAACAGCTAAGTAAAAAGTTTTTTAGAATAAGTTCAAAAACAGAAGTAAAGGAATTTACAAAAGACTTTTTAGTAAACAAAAAAACCAAAAACGAGCGAACTGATGAAATTAGTAAAAAAGCAATTCTTTATCCCAAAAGTGGAATTATAGAAGAAGATGGAAAAAAGGTCTCTATTTTAAAAGTAAAATTTTCTAAATGGTTAGATAAAGAGAAGATAAAAGTTGTTGCCTATTTAAAAACTCGAAAAACAAAAGGAGATACTATTGCCACTAGGGTTCTAAAAGCAAAACCAGAAATAATAGATGCCTACTGGTTAAATGCAGAAGGTAGAAAGATAACGAACACTGGTTACAAACTAGATGTCTATTTGTACCTTAAAACTTTAGGCTTAACAGATAAAACTCTAGAAACACTTGTCTTTGATAAAGATATACATCCTAACCCTCTACTTCTTGTGTCTACTGACGATCCGATTGCATGGAAAAACAATAAGATTAAGATTGACAAAAGAGATGTAATCAAACAATTTAAGGTTGGTAATAAAAAACGTTATGAAGGAGCACAAGCAGATGAAAAAGCAGAAGAACCACTATTTAAAACTTTAATTGATTTCAAAGTCAAAAGCACCTATGATTTAGAATTATACATTAACATAAAAAATGGAGAAGCTTTAAAAATTGAAAATTTAAAGCAAAAATATGGACAATTAAATCTTTATACAGATGAAAAAATTCTAAGTGTCTTTTTTGCGAAGAAAGAAGAAGAAATTGTACAGGGTGATGCTCCTTACCAACCCGTTTATATAAAAGATAAAAAAACAGGTAAGTCTATTAAAACTAGGGCAAAAAAACCACCAGAAACCAAAGTCCAATACTATGAAGAGTTAGGCCAAGGAGCTATTGGACAAAAAGTACAGCTAGTAGCCTCTTGTGCTAATTTAGATGGTAAAGAAGTTCTCTTTAAAATATTTGAAAAAGAACCATTATTAGGAGCAAAAGATACAGCAATTGGTGTATTACAAAATGGAGCAGAAGTAACAGAAATCAAAGCTCTAGTAAAAGATGGTTATGCCGTTGCTGAGATTGAATTACAAAAAATTGACAATGCAAAATATAAAGATTGGGATAAAAAATTAGATCCTGTTACAGGAAATGAAAAAACAAGCTTTGTCTATATAAAAGCTACTCGTAAAGAGGTGGATATTCCTATTATAGATAGGGTTTTCCTGAAAGATAATGAATTTAAAATAAAACCTGCTACCCATATTTATAAAATATATAGTAGTGGAAAGATAGAGAAATATCAACGTTATGAAGCAAAAAAAGGCAGATACTATTATATTGATGATAAAAATATGACACATTTTCTTGGAAAAATAATATAAAAAAAGATAAAGAGTAAATACCATTACAAAAGTAAAAAATACGGCGATAAATTTGTAAACCTTGTAGATTTTAGAAATATTAATGATTATGAAAAAGGAGATATCAAATTTAAAGTTTCTTTAAATACGACTAGACCGTATTTAAATGAAATTACATTAGCAAGTGTTTTTGGAGCTATGCTTGAGTGTAATTATGAAGATTTTGTATTTAATGGGTTTAGCAAAGCTGATGGTAGGCCTGGAAAAAGTTCGAGTCATAAAAATGGATATAATGGTGACTTTAGGTATCTTAGAACAGATAAAAGTGGAAAAAATGTGCATTTAGATAAATCTGATGAAAAAGGTGATCCTTGTGGATGGAAAGGTATGGATGAAACAAGACAGAATACGTTTAATGATGCATTATATAAATTTGGATGGAAAGATATGTTATCTTGGAAGTACAATAAAAAATTACTTAACCACAGTAAACACTTTAAAGGTCATCATCATCATTTACATGTTCAAAATTACAAACCTAATTTTACAATAAAATCATGAAAAAAATCATTCCATTGTATATATTGATTTCTTTAAGTAGTTGTATTCAAAAAAAGGTAAATAATTCTTATACCAACAAAAACTTAGCTGAAATAAATACTATAGAAAAAACCGTTCAGGATAATCAAGATTTTATTGACACCCTGTATGTAACTGCAAAAGACGGTTTAGAAATAAGAAACAAACCGAGTATAGAAAGTTCATTATTAGGTGTTTTACCATATGGTAAAAAGGTACATCTAATTAATATGGATAAAGAGATAATACATGAAAAAAAATTTGTCTCTATTTATGAATATATCCCAAACGATAACACATATGAACATAGGGTAGTATATGTTGACAGTGAATATCTTGGCCAAATAGAAGAAATTAAACTCTCTAAAGACCTTTTATGTGAAACATACTTCTATAATACTACAGATGAGAATAATTTTGAAGATGAATGTGTGGACAAGTCTATTCTTAAGTTCAACCTTGTCGCTGAAAACAAAGTAAACCAAAAAACTATTTTGAGTAAAATACCAGATACAACCTATATAACAAAGGTTGATGGAACTTTAACAATCCCTTTGCAAAAATCTAATAATAATTTAATTTTCAAAGATGTTTTAAAAGATAATGATAACTACCGTGAATATAAATATTATGGTTATTCAGAACCATTAAACAAGCATTTAATATATGAAGCATTTTATGAAGGAGGAGAATTCTTTTTTGTAGATAAAGTAAATGGTAAAGAAAAAATAAGTTTTATTGGGTATCCCTTTATATCTCCTAATAACGAAATTATTGTTACTTTTAATGCAAATCCATATGAAAATAGTGGAGAGTTAGAAATTTTCAAAATCACTAGTAAAAATAAAATTGAAAAATTATTTTCAGGTAATTTTAAAAATTGGATGCCTCTTGATCAGGATAATATACTTTCGATAGATAATAATAATGTAATAATAAAAGTGTTATATTCAAAAGTATTTTGGAATAAAGATGGAAATTTAAACTCAAAAAATTTCCAATTACTTAAACTTTCTTGGAAACTCAATTTAAACTAACTACAAATACCCGTGGCTGTACAAGGTGTATTAATTATCAAGATGTAATTCCTAATCCTGAAATCTTAAACTTACAAAAATAAAAATTAGTCTAAAAAGTTATTGCAGAAAATGAGAGAAAATTGAGGATGAAAGTATAAATGGCCAGATTTATAGACCTCATAATTGGGATGAAGCTCTATGGCATGACAATGGTGCCTATGCACTTCCAAGGGCAGGAGATACCCCAAAAGGATTACCTGCCAATATGTATCTTTTTAGAAAGGGAGTAAAACCAACACCATCTAACTGATATTTCAAATTATGAATAAACTAGCTATATACATTTTGCTAATATCACTCATAAGTGCTGGTTATTATTATGGCATAAATTATTTTGTTCTTAATACAGGAAAAGGAAAACCGATATCAACAGCATCTTTAACGCCTATTACGAATGAAAATGGCAATATAAAAGTAAAAATAATTCATGAATTCCCTTTGGTTAACTTTTCCGATAGTGAAGTTGAAATCACAGGAATAATTTTTGGGAATATTTATTATAGAGGTAAATATAAATCTGAAATTAAGCTATCAGATTTTCCGGATAACGATATATTTAGAATAGACATTAGAAAAAACGGATTACCTATGTATATCGTTCTATAGACCATGCAAAAAAAAAATATCCAGATGAGTTTAGAACTTTTTTATTCCCAGAAAATCTTAAAAAATTTGACGAAGAATTGATTTGGATAAAAGTTACCATGTCTTCTATTGTTCATCCACAAGTATTAGAAGGCATGTATTGTTATACCAAT
>DEIV01000133.1 GCA_002352665.1 Flavobacteriaceae bacterium UBA2765 | reverse complement strand
ATTATTTCAGTAAATTTGGCTTACTGAATAATTAAGACATTAAATCCATATCTTGCTAATCTACTTTGTGATTGATAGTAGCGTAAGTTAAGCTTACCAAATACCAATAATTTGGTTTTATTAATTTTTTATTATATAGCGAATATATTGGTTTGATTTTTGAGGTTAATAATTATTCATAATAATAACCTATTAAAAAAAATATGGGATTTTTTAAACGTTCAAATAAAAAATTTAATTACAACCCTAGATATTATAAAGGAGAGGGAAATCCTTATCAAATAGAACATAAGTTTGATAAATTTAGAACTAGTGTTGGAGGAAAAAAAGGACTCAAAGCAAAATTTCAAAATGCCTTTGATGAATCTAAAAGGCATGAAGATAAAGGCATTAATAAAACAATATTGATCATTATTGCAATTTTAACTTTAATTTTTCTCTACATTATAGATTTTGATTTATCTATATTTTTAAAATAATAATGTCAGATATAATTCAACTCTTACCAGATCATGTTGCTAATCAAATTGCTGCAGGAGAAGTGGTACAACGCCCAGCCTCAGTAGTTAAAGAACTACTTGAAAACGCTATAGATGCAGGTGCAACAGAAATTAAATTGTTAATAAAAGATGCAGGTAAAACTTTAGTTCAGGTAATTGACAATGGTAAAGGAATGAGTACAACAGATGCCCGACTTGCATTTGAAAGACATGCCACCTCAAAAATTAGAACAGCAGAAGATTTATTTTGCCTTAATACTAAAGGTTTTAGAGGAGAAGCATTAGCTTCAATTGCAGCCATTGCTCATGTTGAATTAAAAACAAAACAAACCGATCAAGAATTAGGTACCTTGCTTAAAATAGAAGGTAATAGTATTCAACATCAAGATGTTGTTACTACACCTACAGGTACAAGTATTGCCGTTAAAAACTTATTTTTTAACATTCCGGCCAGAAGAAATTTTTTAAAATCTAATACTGTTGAAATGCGTCATATTATGGATGAATTCAATCGTGTGGCATTAACACATCCTGCTGTTGTTTTTGATTTTTATAATAACGATAGTGAAACTTTAAATTTAAATAATGGTAATTTAAGACAACGTATTGTAGCTGTTTTTGGTAAAAAAATAAATGAAAAGCTAGTACCTATTGAAGAAACCACTGATATTATTAAAATTACCGGATTTGTCTCAAAACCAGAATTTGCCAAGAAAAAAAGAGGAGAGCAATTCTTTTTTGTAAATAATAGATTTATTAAAAATGGTTATTTACATCATGCCGTTATAAATGCCTTTAATGATTTATTGCCAACAGGATACCACCCCTCCTATTTTTTATATTTAAATGTGCCTCCAAATACAATCGATATCAATATTCATCCCACTAAAACAGAGATAAAATTTGATAATGAGCAAGCGTTATATGCTATATTGCGTTCTACTGTTAAACATAGTCTGGGTCAATATAATGTGGCTCCAGTCTTAGATTTTAATAGAGATGCTACCATGGATGTACCTTATCACTTTAAAGATAAAACATCAGTTTCTACACCTCAAATTCAGGTGAATCCAGATTTTAACCCATTTGAACAAGAAAACAAAGATTCATCGGCAAATTACAATAGACCTAAAGTAGCACAATGGGAATCTTTATATGTAGATACCGACGTTGACGAAAAGAATCTTCATAATATTGATGTTGATGCACAAATTGTCAATCGGGAATTATTTGATGCTTCAGATTATGAAACTAAATCAAAAACACATCAGGTTCATCAAAAATATATTCTAAGTGTTATAAAATCAGGAGTCGTTTTTATCAATCAAAATTTGGCTCATCAGCGAATATTATATGAAGAATTACTTAGAAAAATGACTATTGACGATATAACCAGTCAGCAATTACTATTCCCTTTAGAACTGGTGTTCAATTTATTTGATATTGGCCTATGTAAAGAAATACAATCAGATCTAGAAAGTATTGGTTTTCAGTTTTCTTCAATAACTGATGATACCATAATTTTAAATGGTATTCCGTCAAGTGTAGATCAAAACAAGTTACAAGCATTATTTGAAGAATTATTTGAAGCTATAAAAAACGAAATACCAGAATCTAGTTTTAGTCAATTAGATACTATAGCAAAAAGCCTAGCCAAAAGTTTAGCTATAAAAAACGGACAAAAACTCAATACTACAGAACAAGAACAATTATTAGCACAATTATTTTCTTGTAAAGAACCAAATCTATCTCCTTTTGGTAAAAAAACATACATTACCCTTTCTTCTGAGGAAATTCAACTTAAATTTGACAATTAAATTACCAATATAGTATAAACAATGGGTAGAATAACCGAAACAGTTAAGCATTTAATAATATTAAATGCACTTTTTTTTGCAGCTAGCTCTTTACTAGGGTTGAATTTAGACAATTTATTGGCTTTATATTTTCCTGAAAATGAAAATTTTGGGATATGGCAATTTGTTACGCATATGTTTATGCATGGTGGATTTATGCATATTTTATTCAATATGTATGCTCTATGGGCTTTTGGATCTCCTTTGGAACAAATATGGGGAAGGAATAAATTTCTATTCTTTTACTTTTCTTCAGGCCTTGGTGCAGGGTTAATATATACAGCTGTTAATTATTATCAGTTCAATAGTATATATGATAATCTAATCAATTTAGGACTTCAAACCTCAGATTTACAAAGAATATTAACAACTGGTGAATATAATACAGAAATTTTAAATCAGATCTCTGAAAAAAAATTAATGGAATTTTATCAGATTTATAATACACCTGCGGTAGGAGCTTCTGGTGCTATATATGGTGTTTTAGTGGCTTTTGGAATGACATTTCCTAATTCTAAATTAGCCTTGATATTTTTTCCGGTACCCGTTGCAGCCAAGTATTTTATACCTGTACTTATAGCATTGGACTTATTTTCTGGAGTCACAGGATTTTCTATTTTTGGTGGTGGAATTGCCCATTTTGCACATGTTGGTGGAGCCGTAATAGGGCTTATCATTATGTTGTTCTGGAAAAAAAATCAATTTAAACGTTGGGATAAATAAATAAATTTTGAAATACTAAAATTAGGATATGTTCCTAATGAACACAAATGAATTCTATACTCGAAAAAATACAATATAAGTTAAAGACAGCTAATATAGTTGAGCAATTTATTTATATCAATATTGCTGTATTTGTAATTACTCTAGTATTCAAAGTCTTTTCTACCTATATGCAATGGAATGATAATATATTTGTCAATTGGTTCTCTTTACCTGCCAATTTCAATAGCTTCTTATCACAGCCATGGACAATCGTTTCTTACGGTTTTTTGCATGCCGATTTTTTACACATTTTATTCAATTTATTGATTCTGTTTTATATAGGAAATCTATTTCTGAACTTCTTTTCAAAAAGAGATTTTTTAATATATTATTTTTCAGGAATCGTTTTTGGTGGAATATTATATTTATTAAGTTATGCTTTTATTCCTTCATTAAAAGGTAGCAATGCTTTTTTAGTGGGTGCTTCTGCAGGCGTAACAGCTATATTGATTGGACTCGCTACTAAAATACCAAATTATGCCATTCATTTTAGATTTATAGGTGCCATAAAACTATGGTATATTGCTGTTGTTTTTGTTATTCTAGATTTAATTCAACTACCTTTAAATAATACCGGAGGGCATTTGGCTCATTTAGGTGGTGCAGCCATAGGTTTTTTCTTAACCAACTTAACATTTAAAGGCAAAAAGAAAAATACTATATTTTCTAGCATTTTTAAATCCAGAAAGGATAAACCACTTAAAACAGTTTATAGAAATCCGAAGCGTCAACAAAATGATAAAGCTGATGCGATACAACAACAAAAAATTGATAAAATTCTTGATAAAATCAGTAAATCCGGATATGAAACATTAAGTCAAAGTGAAAAAGATTTTCTTTTTACAATTGGTAAAAAATAGGTTTGATAAATCATGGCAAAAAATAAATTATCCTTCTTTAATAGAATTTTATTTTTAATCAATACGCTTTTTGCTGTTGGATTGTTATTCTCACTCTTATTACCCAAACTGGCTCCTGAACAATTTGGTTTTTTATCTTTAATTAGTCTTGTAGTTCCAATATTTATTATACTAAATGTATTCTTTGTTTTATATTGGATATTTAGTGGTTTTAAAAAACAACTTTTACAGTCATTCTTAGTATTATTATTAAGTTATTTTTTCATGCCTCAATTATATAAATTCAGTGATGCTGATCAAGATAAAGAGGTTAGCTCACTGAGTATTATGAGTTATAATGTAAGGAAATTTAATATGTACAAATGGATAAAAACAGATAGTATTGAAGTGAGCATTAAAAATTTCATAAAAAAAGAAAACCCTGACATTTTAGTATTACAAGAATATAGAAATCTTAAAAATTTTGTCCTAGACTATCCTTATTATATTAATCCATTATTAGATAATTATAGTGAACCTGTAGAAAATAACAAACACAAAACAGATTTGGCTATTTATTCTAAATATCCAATTATTAATAATGGATTAATTAAATATTCTAAATTTCTAGCGAGTTCAATGTTTGTTGATATTGTTAAAAATAAAGACACATTGAGAGTATATAATTTTCACTTGGCTTCATTAGGTGTTATTCCTGATGAAGATTATTTTGGGTATAAAGATTCAAAAAATTTATTGAAAGGAATTCGTCATTCATTTAAAATTCAACAACAACAAATTGATACGTTAAATGCTCATATGAAAACGTCTAAATACAAAATTATATTGGCGGGAGATTTGAACAATACTGCATATTCCTGGGCTTACAAAAATATTAAAAATAATTTACAAGACTCCTTTTTAAAGGCCGGTAAAGGTTTTGGTAAAACCTATAAATTTAAAATATTTCCTTTGCGTATAGATTATATTTTTGTAGATAAGAATATACAAATAAATACACATAAAAATTATCAAGAAAAATATTCTGATCATTATCCCCTAAAGGCAACAATAGTATTTTAGTTTTATGTATCAAATTGATAATCTCTTTCCACTTTACATATTCTTACTTTAAAATTTGAATACCATATTTCCCTTCCTTTATTTCTCGCTTCGGTATGCTCCATATGCATTTTCCAATTTTTAATAGATGTAAGACTATCCCAATAAGAAACAGTAATACCTAGCTCTTCTCTTGCTGATTCTATTCCTAAAAATCCCTTTTGCTGTTTTGCCAATGATACCATTTTATTAGACATATTGGTATAACCAAGCTCTCCATCTGTTCTTAAAGAGGTGAAAATTACAGCATAATATGGTGGATGTGGTGTTTCTGCTATCATAATTCTAAACTATATTTAATTTCCGGTAAGTTTAAATCTTCACTGATAAAATTTTTAACAAATAAAAATCCCGCATTTTCTATTATCTTTTTAGATGCTACATTTTTCATGACAACGCATGCTATGATCTTTTTAAAACCAGCCGATTTACAATATTTAATTAATCCATCTACAATTTCAGCTCCATAGCCTTTTCTCCAATATTTTTCTAAAAATCTATATCCTATTTCGTCGTCATCGTTTTTATCTTTTACAAGAGCAACCGTACCTAAAAATTTACCATCTTGTTTTCTTCGTATTGCATATATCCAAAAATCATTTTCCTTAGTATAATACATTTTAATAAGTTTAGGTAATTCTTCTTGATTTTCTTCATAGCTCATGGCTTTTCCTCTTACATATTGCATCACTTTAATATTAGCATGCATTTCATGAAAAGCTTCAAAGTCATCTAAAATTAAATGTCTTACCAATAATCTTTTTGTTTCAAATATAACACTCATCAAGCTAAAATATTAAAAATAAACAAATAACAATTTAGAAATATGGTATATAATAAAAATTGTAGTTTTGCAATTGCAAAACTATTGTAATGAATATAAAAAAAAAGGTTGCTTTTTATACTTTAGGTTGTAAACTTAACTTCTCTGAAACTTCTACTATTGCCAGAGGATTTCAGAGTAAAGGATATATTCGTGTTGATTTTACAGAAAAAGCAGATATTTATGTTATCAATACTTGTTCTGTAACAGAAAATGCTGATAAACGATTTAAAAATGTTGTAAAATCAGCACTAAAACAAAATAATCGAGCCTTTTTAATTGCTATTGGTTGTTATGCTCAATTAAAACCCAAGGAATTGGCTAATGTTAATGGTGTGGATTTAGTTCTTGGTGCATCAGAAAAATTTAAAGTTACCGATTATATAAATGATTTATCAAAAAAAATTGTTGGTGAAGTACATTCTTGCGAAATAGAAAATGCTAATTTTTATGAAGGCTCCTACTCTATTGGAGACAGAACCAGAGCATTTTTAAAAGTGCAAGATGGTTGCGATTATAAATGTACTTATTGTACAATTCCTTTAGCACGTGGAATTTCCAGAAGTGATACATTAGAAAATGTATTGCAAAATGCCAAAGAAATTTCAGAACGAGGAATTAAAGAAATTGTATTGACAGGTGTAAATATAGGTGATTATGGTAAGGGGGAATTTGGTAATAAAAAACATGATCATACTTTTTTCGATTTGGTAGAAGCTCTAGATAA
The DNA here is from genome assembly GCA_002352665.1 of Flavobacteriaceae bacterium UBA2765. Classification (GTDB taxonomy): domain Bacteria; phylum Bacteroidota; class Bacteroidia; order Flavobacteriales; family Flavobacteriaceae; genus Aureibaculum. The sequence goes on along the minus strand of DEIV01000133.1, from coordinate 7,490 downwards.
AGTTAAAGGTATTCATCGTTTGCGTATTTCATCTATTGAACCCAATTTATTAACCAATGAAACAATAGATTTTGTTGCTAATTCAACAAATTTTGTTCCTCATTTTCACATTCCTTTACAAAGTGGAAATGATGCTTTACTTAAAAAAATGAAGCGTAGGTATTTGACCAATATTTATACAGATAGGGTAAATAAAATAAAAAAAGTAATGCCAAATGCTTGTATAGGTGTTGATGTAATTGTAGGTTTTCCTGGGGAAACTAATGCAAACTTTTTAGAGACCTATAACTATTTAAATGCACTGGACATATCATATTTACATGTGTTTACATACTCTGAAAGACCTAATACTGAAGCTGTTTTGATGGATGAAATTGTTCCAAAAGACATACGGCATAAACGAAGTAAAATGTTAAGAGGCCTGTCAGTTAAAAAACGTAGGGCTTTTTATGAAGGACAAATCGGAAATACCTTAACTGTACTTTTTGAAAGTGAAAATAAAGAAGGATATATTCATGGATTTACGGAGAATTATGTGAAAGTAAAAACTATTTGGAATCCTGAATTGATCAATTCTTTGCATACCATCAAACTAACTGAAATTGATGAAGACGGTGTCGTTAAATTTGATTTTATACAACAACCGGAATTTATTATATAATGGATAAAAAACATCTTTATTTTGTACCTGGTTTAGCTGCGAGTACTGATATTTTTGAATATATAGATTTGCCATCTGAACAATTTGAAATTCATTATCTAGATTGGTTAATTCCTGAATCTCAGGATGAGAGTATCAGTAATTATGCCAAACGAATGTGCAAAAGAATTTCACATAAAAATCCTGTTTTGGTTGGGGTTTCCTTTGGTGGTGTAATGGTACAGGAAATGAGTAAAATTATCAGTACCAAAAAAATAATAATTATTTCTAGTGTTAAATCAAATAAAGAATTTCCCAATCGTTTAAAGTTAGCTAAAGCTACCAAAGCTTATAAACTGTTTCCAACAAAAGCAGTTTCGAATATTGAAAATTTTACCAAATATGCCTTTGGTGAAACCGCAAAAAAAAGAGTAGATTTATACAGAAAATATCTCTCTATGAGAGATGATGACTATTTGCCTTGGGCAATTCATAATGTTTTAAATTGGCAACAGGAAAAACCTATCCCTGAAATCATCCATATTCATGGTAATAATGATGGTGTTTTTCCAATAAAATATGTTAAAGATTGTAAAATTATTGATGGCGGTACGCATACCATGATTATAAACAAGGCAAAGCCAATTTCTAAGCTATTAATTGAAGTTATTTAGTATATTGCCCACATGAATATAGAAGAAACCTTTATTAAAGATTTATTAGTCATCACCCCTAATGTCTTCACGGACGAAAGAGGTTATTTTTTAGAAAGTTATAATAAAAAAAATCATGAAGCATTGTTAAATGTTGATTTTGTACAAGATAATGAATCTCTTTCTCAAAAAAATGTATTGAGGGGTTTGCATTTTCAAAAACCACCGCATGCTCAAGCAAAATTAGTTAGAGTAATTACAGGTAGTGTATTAGATGTGGTAGTAGATCTTAGAAAAGATTCGGCTACATATGGTAAACATTTTAAGCATATTTTATCAGAAAAAAATAAAATACAATTATATGTACCTAAAGGTTTTGCTCATGGATTTTTAGTACTGGAAGATCGGACTATATTTAGTTATAAATGTTCAAATTATTATAATAAAGCATCTGAGGATGCTATTTTATGGAATGATACTACTTTAAATATCGACTGGAATATTGATCAACCTATTATTTCTGAAAAAGATAAAGTTGCTGAAATATTCACTAAATTTGTTACACCTTTTTAATAAACTGCTCAATGAATAAATCTTTTAGAATAATTGTAATATTAAGTGTTATAGCCTTAAGTGGTGTTTTAATGAATGCCGTACAGCAAAATCAAGTTGAACTACCTAAAGTTAAAAATGATAAGGATAAAAACACAAGTGATACTTATCAAATTAGAGCGGTAAAAATTCCAGATAATTTAGAATTTGCTAGTGAGAAAGTTCCCTTATATAAATCGCATATTAAGGAAGATGTTGACAGAGAGTTCTTAGTAAATACTTATTGGCAATCTAACGCTCTATTATGGATAAAACGTACTCATAAATATTTTCCAATTATTGAGCCTATCTTAAAAGAAAAAGGTGTGCCTAATGATTTTAAATATTTAGCCGTTATAGAAAGTAATTTAATGAATGTTACTTCTCCTGCCGGAGCTAAAGGTTTCTGGCAGATGTTAAAAAATGCTGCTAAAGAAAACGGTTTAGAAGTAAATGATAATGTTGACGAGCGTTATCATTTAGAAAAGGCAACGAGGGCTGCTTGTGATTATTTAATAAAGGCTAAAAAACAATTGGGTACTTGGACTTTAGCAGCTGCCGCATATCACGCAGGTAACGCAGGTATAGCTAATGGTCTAAAAGAGCAAGGTGTTGATAGTTATTACGATTTACTCTCTGGACCAAACACTCAAAGATATGTGCCTAGAATTCTTGCTGCTAAAGAAATTTTAAGTAATCCTAAAAAATATGGTTTTATCTTTGACACTGAAGATCTATATACATTAACCCCTAGTTATCCTGTAAAAGTAGATACGGCAATTACAAACATTGCATTATTTGCAAAAAAATACAAAACAAATTATAGAGAGCTTAAAATTTTAAACCCTTGGTTAAGAGAAAACAAGTTGAATAATAAGTCGCGTAAGGTATATTATATTAGTATTCCTGAAAAGTAATGAAACAATATTCGATTATTTAAAGATATTGTCAGTAAAAATTTGACCTGTTCTTACTTAAAGCTACAGATTTCTCTTTTAGACCTTTCAAGATCGGCTATAATTTCATTTACAATTGTTGCAGCAGGTTTTATTGCATGAATTAGTCCGGCCACTTGACCAATTTCTAATTCACCTTCATCAACATTTCCTTCAAACATTCCCAACTTAGCTCTGGCCCTACCCAACTTATCCTTAAGTTGCTCATTGCTAGGGTTGGTCTTATATAATTCTTGTAGGTCATGATAAAATTTATTTTTAATCAGTCTTACAGGAGCTAATTCTTTTAATGTTAATTGAGTATCACCTTCTTTAGCTTCAATAACCTTTTCCTTAAAATTGATATGTGAAGATGCTTCGATACTCGCTACAAATCGGCTTCCAATTTGAACTCCATCCGCACCTAAAACCATAGCTGCCAACATTCCACTACCTGTAGCTATCCCTCCTGCTGCAATAACAGGGATTTCAATTTTTTCTTTTACCATTGGAATTAATGTAAAAGTTGTAGTTTCATCTCTACCATTATGTCCTCCAGCTTCAAAACCCTCTGCTACAATTGCATCTACACCTGCTTCTTGTGCTTTTAATGCAAATTTTACAGAACTTACTACATGTACAACAGTTATGTCTTTTTCTTTTAAATATGCTGTCCATGTCTTAGGGTTGCCGGCAGAAGTAAAAACAATTTTCACCCCTTCATCAACAATTATCTGCATAATTTTATCAATATTTGGGTATAACATAGGTATATTAACACCAAAAGGCTTTTCCGTAGCTTTTTTACATTTCTGTATGTGTTCTAATAATACCTCTGGATACATGGAACCGGCACCTATCAAGCCCAATCCACCGGCATTACTAACTGCTGAAGCTAGTCGCCACCCACTGGCCCAAATCATTCCGGCCTGAATAATGGGATATTTTATATTAAAAAGTTTAGTAATATCGTTATTCATTCTATCATTAATTAAATAATAGTAATTCAAATTAATCTAACAAAAGGCTAAAATTAAGAAATAATCAGTAAAACTTGTGTCCTATTCAAATTATTCATAACTAAAAAGGAGGAATAGAAATTATAAGGAACATTGAAAGATTTACTAACGATTAGTATATGATAATGGAGCTATATAATACATTCCTGTAAAATAATAAGGTTCATTTGTTTTTCTTATAATTCCCTTAACTTCTATTTTTAATTGCTTTTTTAATCTTGTTCTAGTTGTATTAGGCACAACAGATTCTCCTAAAAGTATATTAACGCTAATATTACTTAAACGCTTTTCTAAGGATTTAATTTTTACTGCAAGCGATGTTTTTATTTGCTCCTTTAATCTATTTACATTGGTGAGTAAATCAAAATCAGTCTCCCAAATTTCACTACCAAAATTATGATCGTGTTTATACTCTTTAAAGGCAGTAGTAATAATAATACTAATATATTGAGATATAGATTCTTCTAATGTAATTCTTTTTAAATCCTTTTGTTCAAAAAAGTTTTTAAAATCGAATGGCACTTTATAATAACTCTTATTCATAGGTCAATTTTTTTAAGTACTAACTGAATACTAATTTATCCTTTTTTAAAGTGACTTTAATTACTTTAGATTCCGGTATTTTATTGGCTACAATCATTTTGGCTAACGGTTTCTTTAATTCAGTTCGAATAATTGCCTTTAATGGACGTACACCATACTGGGGTGAAAATCCTTTTAAGGCTAAATGCTCTTTTACTTCTTTATTTAATTCTAAAGTAAACCCTAATTTATCTGTCAAACTTAATAATTCCTTTTTTAAATGAAGTTCAAATATTTTCGTTACAAATTGTTCCGTAATTGGAGAAAATGGTACTATTTCAGTTAGTCTACCTAAAAACTCAGGTCTAAAATAATTGGCCATTATTTCTAATAATTCATTCGTTGAAGGCAATGTGTTTTTTTCAACAGATTCAGCAATATATTCTGATCCTATATTTGAAGTAAAAAGAATAACAGCATTAGAAAAATCTCCTTGTTTACCCAATCTATCATTTAACTTACCTTCATCTAGAATTTGCAGAAAAACATCAAAAACAGATTGATGTGCTTTTTCAATTTCATCAAATAATACAATGGCATAAGGTTTTTGACGTATTTTATTTACTAAAACCCCACCTTCTTCATAACCTACATAACCCGGAGGTGCACCATACAATAATGCAGCGGAATGTTCTTCTTTAAACTCTGACATGTCAAAACGAATGATCGCTTTTTCATCTCCAAATAAGAATTCAGCTAATGCTTTGGCAAGCTCAGTTTTACCCGTTCCGGTTGGTCCTGAAAAAAAGAACGAACCAATAGGTTGTCCGGCTTTTGACAGGCCTGATCTGGATTCTACTATAGCATCAGAAACTGATTTTACAGCATAATCTTGCCCGATAACTCGTTTTTTTAAGGTATCCTCTATTTTTAACAGCCTATCCTTTTCTTCAACTTTTACCTTCCCTGCCGGAATACCTGTCATTACAGATACCATAGTAGCTAAGTCTTCTTGAGAAAGTTTTTCAATATTCTTTTTACTAACTTTTTCTAAGCTTGCAATAAAATTTAAAATGCCTTTCTTTTTAGTAATACTATCAGAAGTGCTATTATAATTAGTTTGATTTATTTTTTCTAATACAATTGGACTCAATGTGCTTTTAATATCAATAAATAACCAATCTAACTCTTTAATTAAATCTTCTTCACCTTTATTAATTTTTGAAATGTTGTCTAATCGTTCTTTAAATTTAACCAAATCATTTTCTAAAGATTGATTAGAAATGGTTACTGCAGCCATGGTTCTATCAATAAGGTCAATGGCAGCATCAGGTAAGCTTTTTTCCTTCAAATATCTTTTAGCCAGTCTGATAGATTCATTTATAGCTTCTTCGTTAATGGTTAATTGATGATGTTCTTCATAATCATTTGCTACACTTTTTAATATTCTAAAGCACAAATCAAAATGAGGTTCTTCTAGTGTTAACAATTGAAACCTCCTTTCAATAGTACTATCAGAGCCAATATTTTTACGGTATTCATCATTGCTTGATGTTCCTATAAAAGTTATTTCACCTTTAGAAAGTTCATCTTTAATAATATTTGCCGTATTTGTACTAGAGGAATCACTATCAAACAGTATATGAATATCATCAATAAATAAAAATGGTCTTTCAAGTGATTTTAATGAAGAAAAAACAGATTGTAGTCTATCCTCTACTTCACCTTTATAAGATGCACCAGAGAAAAGGGATGAGATATTTAATTCATAAAAATTGATTAAATCTAGTTGAGAAAGTATTTTTTTATGAAATGTTAAATGAATAAATGTATTTATCAATGCTGTTTTTCCAACACCAGATTCGCCAGAAACAATTACATGTGGCTTAGATTTTCTGCTTAAAATCTCTGCCATCATTTTCAATTCTTTATCTCTATTAAAAAGAGATTCATAAAGCCCTTCTTTTACCAGATCTATCTTATTTATTGCATATTTTGATAGTGCATCACTGTTTTTATTAAGCTGGGGTGATAAAACTTTGCCAGAAGAAGATTCATTTGTTGATGCAAAACCTGTTTTTTCTAATAAAGCAGTACCTGTAATCGATAATGTTTTTAACTTATCGTAAGAAAACCCTACACCTGGAGTAATAGCAGCAATAAAAACAGCAAGGAGTTCGGCATCATCGTCACCTAGTTTTGTGAGTATACTTTCTGCCTCTTCCATTACAATATCCACATCTTTATCACCTATTATTTCTTTAGTACTGTTAGGTGATTTAGGATAACTTTCTACATGTACATTTGCCCACTCTTCAATATAATAGACATCAACATCTAAATTATGAAGATATCTCAATAAACTAAAATCATTATGCAATAATGCCTTAATAAGATGAGCTGGAGAAAACTGAGCATTTTGATGTTCTTTCGCAATCTTTTTAGCAATATGTAGTACTTTGTCTATATGGTTTAGCATCAAAAATAGAAGTTTAATTTCTGTTTAATCGTTGACTAATTTCTAAGGCCCTTTCAAGTTCTTCAATATCTTTTTCATTTTCCTGAATCGTTTCATTTAGCTTATCGATTTGATCTTTTGAATTTTCCATTTTTTTTAAGATGCTTTTAGCATCTATGAGTTTTTTATAATTCAATACCATATTATCGTATAAATTATAATTTTTTAATGAATCTTTAGGGATTCGTTTTCTCAGATCTACCAGATCATAATTTATAGATTTTTCAATGAATATATAATTTTCATCAGATTTATCTAATGAATCAATGGCAATATTCATTTGCTTTAATTCATTTAAAAAACGTTGTTGATAATTTAATTCATATCTTATCTGTTTGATGTCTTTTCTTAAGATTGCATTTTCTTTCCAAGGCAACTTATTATTAAAAAACAAACCAGCAATTAATGTCCCAATAGTAACAATCATTATTAGCACAAATAAAAGAAATGAATTTCTACGCTCTTTTTTATTTAAAATTTCCATATTATCGTTTTAATCTGTCAAAAATGTTGGAGCATTATCATCACTCTTTACAATATTTTCATTTACAAAAATACCAGAGTCTTTTTTCTTCCCTATATAATCTATTTCTGTTAAAATAGTAAATAACT
>DEIV01000069.1 GCA_002352665.1 Flavobacteriaceae bacterium UBA2765 | reverse complement strand
AAATACCCTGCAAAAAAAGTAGATATCATGGCAAACACAATTCCGATAACATAAAACCATACATTAAAATTAATAGGATAAGTTTCAATGGTTGGTAAGGCATCAGTTGCAAAAGGTATGGTGCTAATAATACTAGTAAATATAAATCCGATAAGCAGACCTAAAATACCTCCGGCTATACCAATAATAATAGCTTGACTCATAAAAATTAGCTGTACATCTTTACCCGAAAATCCGGTTGCTTTTAGAATAGCAATATCATTCATTTTCTCATAAATCAGCATATTTAAAATGTTATATATACCAAAACCAGCAACAATCAATAAAGTAATTGAAACGGCATAAGTAATTAAATTTCTAATGGTTGTTCCTGTTTCAAATTGAGCATTAGCTGTATTAATATCTACGGCTTTTACATGAAATTGTTTTTCAATTTTTTTAGACATATCAATTGCAATATCAATATCATGTAGCTTTACATTAATATCTGTAGCATAATTCTCAGCTTCACCCAAAATGCGTTGTAAGGTTTTAACGTTTACAAAACTTTGTATGGCATCAAGATCCGCCATTCCACTCTGGTAAATACCCACTATTCTAAGTGGAAAAATATGACCTTTTATCGTACTTATTTGTATACGATCGCCAATATCTAAAGACATTTTTTTTGCAATACCTGACCCTAATAAAATACCATTATTCGCATTTTGTAAGGCTTCAGGAGAACCTTTTATGATGTAGTCCTTAAAGTTAAATAGCTTGGCCTCTTCTAGAGGATATATTCCTGTTAAATTGCCCCCTAATTCTATAGAACCTGCTATGTAAAATATTTGGGTCTTAATTTGCGGAATTGCTCCACGTACATTTTCATCTTCTTTTAAATAATCAATAATAGGAAAAGCATTATGAATTTTTCGCTGACTTAATTTTGGTTTAATAGAATGCACAACATTAAAGCTGTTTTTAAACTCATCATATAAATCAGTTGGCTGGTTTTTTGAAGGTTCTATCTCATTATAGATATGAATATGAGGTGTTTGATTGAGAATTAAATCATCTAGCATACCATTTAGACCTGTCATAAAACTCACTAAAGTAATGTAAGCACCTATACCAAATGTTACCCCTAAGGCGGCAGTAACTGTTTGCTTTATCTTAGTGAGCAAATGTGTTTTAGCTATATTCAATATGACGCCCCAATTTGGCATTATTCCGGTTTGTAAATAAACGTTTGCTCATGTATACCAGAAAGAATTTCAACATATTCTAGATTTTCTAATCCTATCGTTACCTTGGTCAAACCATCCTTTGTTTTTACCATATTTTCATTCGTAAGGTATTCTTTTGGTATGGTCAATACGCTATCTTTTTTTGCAATAATAATATTGGCTTCTCCCGATAGTCCGGGATATAAAACCTGAGGTGCAAGATCAAATAGTGCCTCCACTTTAAAGGTCTGGTTCCGTTCATCCTTTTTAGGCAATATTTTAGTTACATTACCTCTAAATACCTTACCATTATAGGCATCTAACGTAACTATGACTTCTTGATCTATAATAACACTAACGATATCAACCTCATCTACCAACATTTCAATAATAAAAACAGTGGCACTACCCACAGATGCTAAAGGTTCCATAGCGTTTATAATTTCACCATGGTTTTTGTATAAGGCATATACTTTTCCGTTGATTCTACTAGTAACAGTAAAATCTTTAGTGTTAATTAATGATGTTTGATAATTATTTTGAGCTTGTTTTACAGCAGTTTGTAATTCATTTTTTGTTCTATTGTATTTACTGTTTAAAAGGACTAAATTGTTTTGTGACAGTTCATAATTCAGCTTTCTGGTATCAAATTCAACTTTAGAACCAATCTTTTGATTCCAAAGATTCTTTTGCCTATCATAATTTATTGAATCATTTTTAAATTTCAAGTTTGCCGCTGCTATTTCTTCTTCAATACCAGATAAGACTGCGGCATTGCCTTTATAATTTTCTTTGGCCAAGTCTAAAGATAATTTAGCATTCCGGTTATTGAGTTTTGGCGTGTTATTTACAATTTGAATCAAGGCATCTCCTCTTGAAACATGGTCACCTTCTTCCACTAGATTTTTGTCTAAAATTCCAGCAACAGCCGCATAAACTTTATAAATACTGTCAGGTTGAATTACCACTGAAGAGTATACAGATTCTGATAAATTGCGTTTTTGTGGTCGTATTTTTTCTTTATTCTGACTACAGGAGCTGCATAACAATAGTAAAATTGAAAAAATAAAAATCTGATATAAATAAACCTTTAAACCACTTATATGATAAATCATAGTTTAGGTAATATTATTATTCAACACATAAAGTTACTAAATTAAAGCCATCTAATAACTGATTTATATCATCTATAATATTAAAATTTGCACTTAACTTACGTCTGTAACTTAGCATAAATCACAACAAATGAAACTAACATTTCTAGGAGGGGCAGGCACTGTAACCGGTTCTAAAATACTATTAGAAATAGCTTACAAAAAAATATTGATTGACTGTGGATTGTTCCAAGGATTAAAAGAATTACGTTTAAAAAACCGTGAACCACTACCTATAAATTTGAAGGATTTAGATCTGGTATTGTTAACACATGCTCATTTAGACCATTCAGGATATTTACCTGTTTTGATAAAAAATGGATATCAAGGTAAAATTTGTTGTACCGCCGCTACTAGAGATCTTACAGAGATTATATTATTAGATAGTGGTAAAATTCAAGAAGAAGATGCACATAGAGCCAATAAGTACAAATATACCAAACACAAACCTGCAAAACCATTATACACTATTGAAGATGCCAAACACACCATAGATCATTTTCAAACTTATAAAGAAAATATTTGGCATATTGTTGATGAAGATTTAAAATTCAAGTTCTTAAATAGTGGTCATATTTTAGGTAGTGTTTTTATTATATTAGATGTTAAAGGTAAAATTTTAGTTTTTTCAGGTGATATAGGTAGAATTAAGCCTATTCTATTACATCAATACAAGTATATAGACAAAGCAGATTACCTTATCATTGAATCTACTTATGGTAATAGAATGCATAAAAAAATTTCAATTATTGATGAGCTGTTAAAATATATATTACATACGTATAGTAAAGGTGGGATTTTAATTATTCCTACATTTTCAGTAGAAAGAGCTCAAGAAATTATTTATCTACTTAGTTTATTAAAACGAAGAAATCAATTGCCTAATATCCCTATCTATTTAGACAGTCCAATGGGCGTAAATACCACAAACGTATATTTTAAGTATAAGGATGAACATACTTTAACCACAGAAGATATCAATAGTATGTTGTCTACAGTACAATTGATAAGTGATATAAACGCATCAAAAGCAGTAGTAAATGATAATCATCCTAAAATTGTATTAGCAGGAAGTGGAATGGTTACCGGTGGCAGGGTATTGCATTATTTAAATAAATACATCTCTGACCGCAAAAATAGTGTACTGCTTGTGGGCTATCAAGCTGAAGGAACAAGAGGTAGAGCATTGCTAGCAGGAGATACAGAAATAAAATTTTTTGGTAAATACCATAAAATTAAAGCTGAAATATTTAAGATCAATAATTTTTCCGGTCATGCCGATCAAAGTGAAATATTAGAATGGTTAGGTCATTTTATTACACCTCCAACATTAACTTTTATCAATCATGGAGAACCTCATCAAAGTCAAGCACTAAAAACAAAAATCAAAACCGAATTAGGTTGGGATTGTACTGTGGCTAAAATGAATAATGAATACTATTTGGACTAATACACGCGTCAAGCTACAGCGGATAAATACAGTAATTTAAGTTCGTTTTAAAAATAAAAAACATACCATTGACTATCATTATGGTCTTAATATTATATTAAATTATAAAATTGTACCATGCTTACTATCAAAGAATTATCAATTATAACCTTACTTGTTTACTAAGTTTTTAACGCTGTCTGGAATAGGTAAATCCATTTTTAATTCGGGATCTGCTATCGCTTTGCCAAATCGTTTTTCTATGGGTAAAACACCCGCCCAAATGTCTAATTCATAATCTTCCTTTTCATCTTTTGGTGGTCCTGTTCTGATTTTAGCAGAGGCCTCAGAAATTTCTAGTTTCAATACTTTGGTAGCTTTCATCTCTTTAGCATTCGGCAAACGTACTTCATCCCATCTTAATGGAATAATTTGATCTGAAATTACTTTTAAAGCCTCCATTCGTTCGTCCATATCGGTCACCAAAGAGGCTTGACCAAAAACGGTTACAGAATGATAATTTAAAGAATGATGAAAGGCAGATCTTGCCAAAACAATACCTTCTGTTTGTGTAACATTTATGGAGACAGGTACTGTTTCCATGGTCACCAATAATCTACTTACACTCGCACCATGAAAATATAAGGTGTTTCCTTTTCTACCATAAATAGTAGGAATGACCACCGGATAATCGTCATAAACAAAACCAATCTGGCAAATAAAATCCTTATCTAATATACTGTAAATGATCTCTGCATCATAGTGCCCGCGTTTTGGGGTTCTTTTGACTTTTGTTTTATTTGTTTTCAAATAGCTTTATTGTATAATTAAGTAATGCTGTTCCTCCAACTTTTCCGTGTCCGGGAACAATATATTTTATATTAGGAAATTCCTTTTTAATTTTTCTAACTGTATTTGACCATTCTTCTGTATTGGCATCATTTAAATTACCTTTTTGAGCTCCCACAGCCTTAATTAAACACCCACCAAAAAGAATTTCTTCACTAGGAATATAACTTACTATATTGTCTTTAGTATGACCTTCACCAAAAAAATAATTGATTATTCTTAGACCACCCAAATCAAGCTCCAGTTTCGATTCAAAACCTTTTTCTGGCATTGTTACACTATCTTGGGTTGCGAATGCAATGGTCTTCGCATTGGCATATGAAGGAATATGCTTCTCATGAAACACAGACAACCCTCCTAAACAATCCACATGAAAATGCGTAGCTACAACACCTTTAACTTTATATTTTCTTTCATTCTCCAACCAATTTATAAGTTCAATTGAAACATCATCATCTGTTGGAGTGTCAAAAACAATAGCCTCATTACCTTCAATAAATACCATTCCGTTACAAGCTACTTTACCAAATTTTTGAGTGTTTAAATAGGAAACATGTACAAAGGTGTGTTCACTTAATTTTTGAATGATCAAATTTTCCGTTTTATATATTTCTTCAATATTTTGTCCTGTACAACTACAGAATACCGATAAAAAAAAATAAACTAAATAATTTAAAATGCATATTGTTTAAGTTAAATGATCAACAATGCTTCCTAATGTTTTATTTATAATCACTAAAATGAATTAAAAAAACATACTTTTTCAACTTCATTCATTGGTCTTCCAAATCAAGCTTTATAATTAATCAGCTTTAAAAGTAGTAAATACTTAATGAATTCATTAATTTTGCCGCTTAATTTTTTATTTTGATGAATATTCAAGAGACCCTAAAAGAAGTTATAACCAAAGGAATACAAGAAATTTATAATGTTAGTATAAACACTGTTGAATTTCAGGCTACTCGTAAAGATTTTGATGGTGATATTACCGTCGTGGTTTTCCCTTTTTTAAAGGTAATTAAAGGCAATCCTGTTGAAATTGGGAATAAACTAGGTGCATATATTACTGAAAAGGTAACAGATGCAAAAGGATTTAATGTAGTAAAGGGGTTTTTAAATATTATTTTAAATGATGGTTATTTTCTAAATCATTTTTATTCTATTTATCCACTTCAAAATTTTGGTTTTGAAAAACCAAACCCAATTGAAAAATCGGTTATGGTTGAATATTCTTCGCCAAACACTAATAAACCACTTCACTTAGGTCATATTAGAAACAACCTCTTGGGATATTCGGTGTCAGAAATTATCAAAGCATCAGGTAAAAAAGTATATAAAACTCAAATTATAAATGATAGAGGTATCCATATTTGTAAAAGTATGTTGGCCTATAAAAAATTTGGACAAGGTGAAACACCAGAAAGTAGTCATTTAAAAGGAGACAAGCTGGTGGGTAATTATTATGTGAAATTTGACCAGGAATATAAAAAAGAGATCCTATCATTAATGGCCAAGGGTTTAAGTGAAGATCAAGCAAAAAAACAAGCTCCCCTTCTACTTGAAGCTCAGGAAATGCTTCAGAAATGGGAAGCGGGTGATACCACAGTGGTTACACTATGGAAAACCATGAACCAGTGGGTGTACGACGGTTTTGAACAAACATATAAGGCTTTAGGGGTTAATTTTGATAAGAATTATTATGAAAGTAATACCTATTTATTAGGTAAGGATGTAGTTGCCGATGGTTTACAAAAGGGAGTGTTCTTTAAAAAAGATGATGGCTCAGTCTGGATAGATTTGACTGATGAAGGCTTAGACGAAAAAATAGTATTACGCTCTGATGGTACTGCTGTTTATATGACTCAAGATATTGGTACTGCCATACAAAGAATTAAAGACTATCCCGATGTAGGCGGATTGGTTTATACTGTAGGGAATGAACAAGATTATCATTTTAAAGTACTGTTTCTCATCCTAAAAAAATTAGGTTTTGAATGGGCCGGAAATCTATATCACCTTAGTTATGGTATGGTTGATCTACCTTCAGGAAAAATGAAATCTAGAGAAGGAACAGTGGTTGATGCTGATGATCTATTGTTGGATATGACTACTACAGCGAGAGAAATTTCAGAAGACCTTGGTAAATTAGAAGGGTATACTGATGCTGAGAAAAAAACATTATATAAAACCATAGGTTTAGGTGCTTTAAAATATCATATTTTAAAAGTAGATCCTAAAAAAAGAATTTTATTTGACCCTAAAGAATCCATAGATTTCAATGGCAATACAGGACCATTTATTCAATATACCTATGCCAGAATACAGTCCATTTTAAGGAAAGCGGACTTTGAATACGATTCTACTGTAGTAAGCATAAATTTACATGAAAAAGAAAAATTGGTCTTAAAACAGTTGGCTCTATTTCCAGAAACTATTCAATTGGCTGCAGAGAATTATAGTCCTGCCATTATTGCCAATTACACCTATGATCTGGTTAAAGAATACAATTCTTTTTACCAAAGTATTCCAATTTTAGGATGTGGGCAGTTGGAAGAAAAAATATTCAGAGTACAATTGTCTAAAAAAACCAGTGAAGTCATTAAAAGTGCTTTCCAAATATTGGGCATTGAAGTTCCTGAAAGAATGTAATTGATTGCGAATAATACCGAGAGATAGGCAATAAATCCTCTCTTGATGAAGTTTTTAGCGGCACATCTTGATCAGGCAGAATTTTATTTAACGATTGAAACCTACAAACCATTTGACCAATCAACAATCAAATAAAAATGAGTTAAAAGGATATGTTTTTGCTCTAGTAGCAACAGCATTATGGTCGGGTAATTTTATTGTGGTCAGAGACCTTTCAGAAAGTGTGCCTCCAGTTTCTTTGGCTTTTTGGAGGTGGACAGTTGCTGTAGTTATTTTTTCGCCCTTTGCTCTTAAATTTCTTATTAAAGATTGGAAACTTTTAAAAAAGCATGTTCCTTACTTGGTTATTACTTCATTTTTAGGAGTTACTATATTTAATACGCTTATATATATTGCAGGACATACCACAACTGCCATCAATCTTTCATTAATTTCAATTACATTTCCTATTTTTATTATTATTATTTCGAGGTTTATTTTTAAAGAACTCATCACGGTAAAAAAAGTATTAGGGATATTTCTTGTTGCCGTAGGGGTATTGTTAATTATTACTAAGGGGTCTTTATCTATACTTTTGGCATTGTCTTTTTATGAAGGTGATATTTGGATGTTAGGAGCATCTTTAATTTTTGCAACCTACAGTATTTTACTTCAGAAAAAACCTAAAGGACTCAATGTTTATGCCTTTCAATTGTCAACTTTTTTATTGGGCATTATTTTTCTATTCCCATTTTATATTTGGGAATATGCAAGTACACCCACCTTAACATTAAATTTTAAGTCTGTCAGTTCAATTCTATATATTGGTGTTTTTTCATCGCTTATTGCTTTTATTCTCTGGAATAAGGCCATTTTACTCATTGGTTCCACAAAATCTGGAATGATCTATTATACACTACCTCTTTTTAGTGGAGTATTGGCATATTTTATACTAAAAGAAGATCTAAAAATTGTACATCTTATCAGTGCTGTGCTTATTATTTTCGGTATTGTATTAAGCAACTATAAATCAAATAAACTACAGCGGACTAAAAGCTCAAAAGAATGACAAACTTTTAACCCGAATTATGTAATACGCATCATTTCTAATGGAAAAAGAAAAGCCAAGATTGGCAAGATTAACAGCTATTTTAACCCAATTACAATCCAAAAAGATTGTAACGGCCAGAACTATTGCAGAAAAACATCAAATAAGTATAAGAACAGTTTATCGAGACATTCGAACACTTGAAAAATCGGGAATACCAATTTATACTGAAGAAGGAAAAGGCTATTCTATAATGGAGGGTTATACACTTCCTCCCATCATGTTCACAGAACAGGAAGCCAATGCCCTAATAACTGCTGGGCAAATTATCAATAAAAATAAAGACAAATCATTATCAGACCAATACCAATATGCTATTGAAAAAATAAAAGCTGTCCTTAAGTATTCACAAAAAGGAAAGACGGCTTTGCTAACAGAGCGTATCCAAATAAGAACAAATAATGAAAACGAAAAATCGAGTAATTATTTAATACAATTACAAACTGCAATAACCGACTATCAAATTGTAAAAATTGAGTATTTATCATTAGAAAATAAAGCAACCAAACGTGAAATAGAACCTTTCGCTTTGATTCATACACAAGACAATTGGATCTTAATTGCCTTCTGCAAATTACGTAATGATTTTAGGGCTTTTAGATTAGATTGCATGCAACAAATGCATATATCTCAAAAAGTATTCCAACCACATAAAATATCACTTCAAGAATATTTTAAGCAAGCTCGAAAAAATTGGTGAAAACAAATTTAACACCCCTGACATACCCTTGTCACGATCTAACTTTATTTTTGCATGATAAATTAGATACATATGAAAACAAGATTACTAATATTAATATTTTTAATAACGATCGGCTGTACTATTAATAAGCAAAAACAAAACCAAATAAAATCAAAAGGGGCAATAATTGAACTCGTCTTATTCAAAACCAATGCTGATATAAAATCAGAAGATGCAAAAAATGCAATGATTAAGTTGAATAAAGTTCTAAGTAAACAGAAAGGCTTTATATCTCGAAAAACTTCTATTTCTAAAGATGGTCAATATCTTGACTTAGTATATTGGACAGATTTGGTTTCGGCACAAAATGCGAATAAAAAAGTAATGGAAGATACCTTAGCCTTAGAAATATTTAATTTGATAGATCAAAAACAAATGACTTTTAATCATTTTGAAACATTTAACAACTATAAATAACCTAACCTATATACACCATGAAAAAAGTAAAAATTGAAACTTTTAATATTATCGGTATTGCAGTAATAACAACCAATGAAAACGGACAAGCAGGAAAAGATATTGGAGCATTATGGCATACTTTTACGACGGAAGGTATTATAGAAAAAATTCCCAACAAAATTGACAATACTGTTTATGCTATCTATACCGACTATGAAAGTGATCATACAAAACCTTACACAACTTTATTAGGCTGTAAAGTTGAAAGCTTGAATGAAATACCCAAAGGCATGACAGGCAAAATTATGGAAGGTGGAAATTATACTAAATTTACGGCAAAAGGAGATATTTCAGAAGGGTTACTCATCTATAAAACATGGGAAAATATTTGGCAAATAGATCTAGATAGAAGGTATACTGCAGACTATGAAGTGTATGGAGATAAGGCACAAGACCCTACTGATGCAGAAATTGATATTTTAATAGCAATACACTAATGGAAAAAATTACATTCCATTCAAAAGATGGTTTACTAATTACGGCTGACTATTATAAGGCAGCGGAACCTAAAGGCATGATACTCTTATGTCACCGTTCTCATTGCAACAGAGCTGAATATAGAGAAACTGCACCAAAATTTAAGGCTTTAGGCTATTCCTGTCTTGCCATTGACCAACGTTCTGGAATGAATGTTTTTGGAGCAAACAATGAAACAAAAAACAGGGCTAAAGCACAAAAATTACCAACAAGTTATCTAGATGCAAAGCCAGATATTGAAGCAGGTATTGATTTTGCCTATAAACTCAATTTAGAAAAACCTGTCATTCTATTAGGCAGTTCTTATTCTGCTGCTTTAGCATTATTGATTTCATCTGAAAACAAAAAAGTTAAAGCCACTATAGTTTTTAGTTCTGATGAACATTTAAAAGGCATTCATTTAGCAGAACAGATCAAATCCATCAAAATGCCTATTTTCGCTACTTCAGCTAAAAAGGAGATTAGTGCAGTGGTCAAAGTTTTTAAATGGGTAAACAAAAAATATGTTACGCATTTTAAACCAAAAGAAGAAGGGTTTCACGGTTCAAAAATCTTATGGGAATCCGTAAAAGGATTTGAAAAACAATGGTATGCATTAGAATTGTTTTTAAACAAAATACAAAATCATTAATAAAAAACAATTTTACATAAAAAATTACGAAGTCAGAGAACCTCACATAACGTAGCGAGTTTTTATATATTTTAATATTGTGCGAAGTGAGGGCACTTCGCACAGCATCTATTGTTTATTGTTTTTCACTCCGCTGAGCGGATTAGTAGTCTAGTTTTTTATCTATTATTCGGTTTTTTAAATCCATTCGAACATGTAATATTCTCACTATTTCAATCTCTTTTTCCTCAATTTTTCTATAGAAAACAATATGCAAATTTACTCTTACCCAAGTAAATTTGGTGTAATTCCATCATAGATTTTTTCTAAATTTGGGCTATCTGCAATTTCCTTGAAATTTGAAATTAACATTTCGTAATAATTATCAGCTTGTTGTTCCGACCATTGTTCAAATGTATAATCCCAAATATTAGCTAAATCCTCAACTGCTCTGTTGGTCAAATTATATTTAGCCATTCAAACGCTTTTTTGCTTTTAAAGATTCAAGATGCTTTTTTGGTTCAAAATCATGTGCAATTCCACTATCCATTCCCTCTTGAATAGCATTTCTTAAAGCAATAACCTTACTTTCTTCTTCTTCCAAAAGTCTTAACCCAGCTCTAATGACTTCACTTACATTTTTAAATCTTCCTTCTGAAATTCGATTATGAATAAATTGGTCAAAGTAATTTCCGAGTGATATTGAAGTGTTTTTACTCATGTTTCTAAAATTTATTTCAAATATACCAAAAATTGGTAACTTGACAAAATTTTCAATTGACACACAACAATTACAACAACATCCTTTAAAGTCTAACCCCATGAAGAAAACAAAACCATAAAACCAATTTATTAAAAAAATTACGATTCTGGCCTGGCTAGTTATTGGGACTAAAATGCTGAAGAAATTCTATATATGTCTCTTGGATAGTCCAATATATTTACATTTTCTCCTTCCAATTTTCGGATGGCTTTCACGGTTCAAAAATATTATGGGAATCCGTAAAAGGATATGAAAGACATTGGTATGCATTAGCACAATTTTTAAACAAAATACATATACAAAGTCATTAATAAAAATTGAAGAGAATAAAAAACAATTTTTCGATAAATAATTTGCACAAAGTCTAGATCTGATATCTTTTAGGGTTCGTAAGTAGGCTTGTACAAGCTATTAATTTTATACGGCTTAGCTACTAGAATTTTAGGGTTGTAAAATTATTTTATTCCAATTATCATCTTCAAACGTAAATAACTCACGAAAGTGAAATCGATTTTTTTTAAACTCCATAAATTCAATTCGTTTTGGAATAACATAAAATCCAGACCAGTCATTTGGTCTACTTATTTCAATATTGTTATATTCAATTTTTTGCTTCTGAAATAATTTAATGAGTTCAGCTAAGTTTCCTATTTCAGTTCCTTGTTTACTAATTTGACTAACTATTTGTGATTCTTTGTTTCGCTCTCGAAAATATTTATCAGCAAGTTCATTTTCAATTTGAACGGAATTTCCTTGAATTCTAATTTGCCTTTCGGTTTCTGTCCACCAAAATGTTAGAGAAGATTTTGGGTTCGCTAGTAATTCTATTCCTTTTTTTGAATTCAGTGATCCAGTTATAACAAATTTGTTATCTAAAATTTCTTTAAGAGAAACAAATCTAGAATTAGGATATCCGTTGAGTCCAATAGAAGTCAAACAACAAGCAGAAGGTATTCTAACTGAACTTTTTTCAGTTTCTTCTTTAATCCATTTTTTAAATTTTTCTATTGGGTTCATTTTGCGTTCATACAACATCAATAATGATTGACAGATTATTAGTTA